>CACELG010000003.1 GCA_902560315.1 uncultured SAR86 cluster bacterium
GCTGTAGCAGCATCATCTACTGCACTTGGAGGAGATGACTGATTAAAATGGAGATCCAAAGCTTCTAATAACTTTGCTTTAGTTAGATTTATGTCTAAATCAAGTCCATTTTCTTTAGCAACATCTACTATATCTGCTTTTTTCATTTTGTTTAAAGCAGATTTTGTTGGTAATTCAACAGAATCTTGAGGTTTAGTTACTTCATTTTCTGTTTCTTTAGGCGCACTTAATCCTCCAAATAAACGGGAAAAAAAGCCTTTTTTCTTACTATCTTTGCTATCACTCATAATATTCGCCTAAAAAGGGCTATAGGATAGCCTTAGATGTCCATTCTTCCAAGAGTTTTTTTTGTTTTTTTGTTAATTTTATACCATCTAGTAAATCTGGCCTTTTCATTAAAGTTCTTATAAAAGATATTTCAGATCTCCAAGTTTCAATTTTTTTATGATTTCCTGATAAAAGTACATCTGGAACCTTCATCGATTCAAATATTTCAGGTTTTGTGAAAACATCTCCTTTCAATAAACCATTTGAAAAAGTATCATTTAGATATGAGTCTTTGTTTCCTAAAGTCCCAGGCAGGTATCTTGATATAGCATCTACTAGACATATTGCGGCGAACTCTCCACCACTTAAAATAAAATCGCCAATAGATATTTCTTCATCTACATATTTATCAATTATTCTTTGGTCTATCCCTTCATATCTACCACAAATTAAAGTTATATTTTTTAATTTAGATAAAGAAATAATTTTTTGTTGGTTTAGTGTCTTACCTTGAGGTGACATAAAGATTACTCGACCACGTTTTTTTTTATCTATTTCTTTTAATGTTTTAACAATTGGTTCAGCCATCATAACCATTCCTTCACCTCCACCATAAGGTTTTGAATCTACATGATTATGTTTATTTACAGAATTCTTTCTTATATCTAAAGCTTGAATAGAAAGTAATTTATTCTTAATTGGTTTTGAAACCACACCAGATTGTAAAACATTAAATATCTCAGGAAATATAGTTAGAATATTAATATTCATTTTTAGTAATCACTTTCCCAGTCTACTTTTACTAATCTGTTTTCTTTATCAATTGATGTTATAAAAGTTTGTTTTATAAAAGGGATTAATCTTTCTTTGTTATCTATTGATTTGGTTGAAGGTTTTACTATTAAACAATCATTTGAACCAAAGTTATTTAATCCTTCAATTATGCCTAATATTTCATTTTTATTTATATTTACAACAAGCATTCCAACCAGATCATGCCAATAGGTCTCATTTGAAGAGAGTAAAGGTAAATCATTCGATGAAATATAAAGTTTAATATTTGTATATTCTTTAATTTCATCTAAATCATTTACATTTTTGATTTTTGCATGAAATTTAGTATTGTTTTTTTTAATATACTCAAAGCTAAGCTTTATATCCTTAGTCTGGATGTTATCGATATATTTAAGAATATTTTCTCTTGGATTACAAAAAGAATTTAGAAAAAACTCTCCCTTTAAACCTCTAGGTTTTCCAATGTTTCCAATGCAAACTAACTTACTTTTTTTCATCTTCTGAAGAGTCTTTTTCTTCAGACTCTTCTTCTGCTGGGGCTTCCTCTTCTGCTGGGGCTTCTTCTTCTGCAGGAGCTTCCTCTTCTGCTGGGGCTTCTTCTTCAGCTGGAGCTTCCTCTTCTGCTGGAGCTTCCTCTTCTGCAGGAGCTTCTTCTTCAGCTGGAGCTTCCTCTTCTGCTGGAGCTTCCTCTTCTGCTGGGGCTTCCTCTTCTGCAGGAGCTTCTTCTACTTGAGCATCACTAGCAGCTTGTTCCTCAGCTTCTTTTGCTAATTTTTCTGCTAAAGCAGCTTTTTTTGCATTAGCTTTCGCTTTTTTTGCTTCAACCTTTGCTGCAAATTCTTCTGGTGTTAAATTAGCCTCTTTTACTAAAGCACCTACTCTATCACTAACTTGAGCGCCTTTTGATTTCCATTCTTCTATCTTATTTAAATCTATTCTTAATCTTTCTTCTTGACCTTTAGCTGAAGGATTAAAAAAACCAAGTCTCTCAATAAATGAGCCGTCTCTTGGACGTCTTTCATCTGCAACAGTGATAAAATAATATGGATTCTTTTTTGAACCACTTCTAGCCAATCTAATAATTACCATAGTAAAAATATTTAAATTTGTTTAAAAAGATGTGTATTTTAGGGTAACCTTGCTAATATTGATAGTATTATTATGCAAAGTTTTAATTAATCTTTATATTTAATGAGTTTTATTACCCAAGTAACTATAAGTATAGTTATTTATTTTATTATTAGATTCTTCTACCAGAAAGAAAGATCCCTTTATGTTTCTTTATATGTCTCAGCTTTTTCATATATTTTAATTTATTTGTTAACTTATGAAGTTATTACTATATTGCCAACAATTCATTTTATGGTGACTGGGTTGAGTTTATTGTTCATATTTATTGCATATAATGAAATTCTAATCCTTGAAAGAAAGGTGAGAAAAATTAAACTTGGTGATTTAGCAAGTATTGAGCCATTTTCAATAGAAAGAAACTATAAAATAGTATTTAAACTATTGGGGATGGGACTTTTATTTCTATCCCTAGCTTTAATTTCAGGTCTTAGTATGCAGTCTATTTTTACAGCAAATTTAATATTCAAAGCGGTTTTTACTTTTATAGCTTGGTTAATATTTGTTATAACAGTTCTTGGTGTGAAATATTTTAATTTTCCAATTAAATATGGCACGAGGAGTCTTTTTATAGCAATGTGGGCTGTATTGGGGGCTTATTTTATGAATTCTTACATAATTGGATCGTAATGTTAGAAGATCCCTCTTTGATATTTTTACTTTCAATACTAATATCTTTATTAATTATTAGTGGCTTCTTTTCTGGCTCTGAAACAGGGATGATGGCCGCTAATAAAATTAAGCTTAGGAATTTATCAAAAAAATCAAAAACAAGTGCTAAAAGAGCTCTAAATCTTTTAAAAAGACCAGACCAATTATTATCTGCAATATTGGTAGGAAATAATTTTGCTAATATTTTAGCTTCGGCAATTGTTACGATAATTATGATTAATTATTTTGGAGGTAATGTTTTGGTCGGTTCAATTATACTAACCATAATAATTCTAATTTTCTCAGAAATTACACCAAAAACCATGGCTACTATAAAGCCCGAAAGTTTTGCTACAAGATCATCTTTTATACTTAATATTCTAATCTATTTGTTTAAACCAATAATATTTTTTACTAATTTCTTAAGCAGATTAATTCTTAAAATATTTAAATTAGATGCTAAAGATGCAACGTTAAACGATAGTCTTAATACTGAAGAGCTTAAAACATTACTTGAAGAGTCGGGAGATCTTATTCCAAAACAATATAGAAAAATGCTCTCTTCTGTTCTAGGTATGGAAGAACTTGTAGTTGAAGATATTATGATTCCTACTTCTGAAATAATTGGTATAAACATTAATAAAAATTATCAAAATGCTACGAAAATTATTGAATCTACTGAATATACTAGATTGCCAGTTTATGAAGATACAATTGATAATATGATTGGTGTTCTTCATTTAAAAGATTCTCATTCATTCTTAGAAAGTTTTAGTAAAAAAAATCAAGATTATAAAAAGATACTTCAAAAAACATATTTTGTATCTCAATCTACTCTGTTAATGAAACAACTTAGAGAGTTTCTTTCAAGCAATCAAAGTTTAGGTTTGGTTGTAGACGAATATGGAGAAATAGAGGGTTTAATATCTGTTGAAGATATTTTTAAAGAAATAACTGGAACTTTTGGCGGAGATAAGGAAGAGTTAGAAAAAGAATTTACTAAGTTAAAAGATGGATCGATATTAACTGATGGAAATTCAAAAATTAGAGAACTAAATAATTATTTAAACTGGAGAATTCCTGAAGAAAATGCAAAAACCATTAATGGTCTTGTTACTGAATATCTTGATCAAATTCCCCAAGCAAACCTATGTATAGAAATAGAAGATTATCAATTTGAATTATTGGAGCTTGATGAAAATTCCATATCTAAGATAAGAATCAAAAAAAAGCATCTGAAGTGATCTTTTGTAAAAATTTATAAAGTATCTGTAATAATTTTAAAGATTATAGCTAAGACAAATGATGAGGTTATTACTGCTCTAACGCTAGCGATAACTGGCAACATCTTGCCCCATATAGCATTAGCCTCGATTGCAAATATTAAAGCTAAACCAACTATTAGACTTGTCATATTCCAATCATCTAAGACAAGATAAGAGCCTTGAGCATGGGCTGAATAAACCATATACATTAACATTGGAACTGAAAAAAGAGTGTTTGTTCTTGAGGCTAATCCTGCTTTTGCAGCAGCTGAGGCAACATCTCCATCTTTCATTCCTAAGACAATTTTTTGATTTCTCCAAATAATACCCCATACATTTAGCATCATTAGTGTTCCCATTGTTGCACCAAGTATTATTTCTGTACCTATTCTTGCAGTTATCTGATAAAGGAGAATGATGCCTGTTAAGAATGTAAAAAAGGCAGCCCATCTAAACCACCATAGAGCATTTGGGGCTAGTTTTTTCATAACATCCGCTTTAGCATCTGGATCTGCAACTTTTACATATTCTGTTTGAACAAAATTAAAGTAATATAAAAGACCAATCCATGCGATTCCGAAAAGAATATGAAACGATCTAAAAAACGCTTGATCAGTAAATAAGTCCATAATGGTTCCTCTAAAGTGTGTAAATATATATTAAAGGAAATTAAGATTTAAATCTAATAAAAAACGGGGAAAAATCCCCGTTTTATAAGAATAAATTTCAGCTTACATCATGCCGCCCATGCCGCCCATGCCGCCCATATCTGGCATTGGTGGCATTGGAGTTTCCTCTTTAGGAACATCAGTAACCATAGCTTCTGTAGTAATCATCATACCAGCAACTGAACCTGCTGCTTGAAGAGCAGTTCTAGTGACCTTAGCAGGATCAAGAATACCCATCTCAATCATATCTCCAAAATCACCTGTTGCCGCATTGAATCCAAAAGAATCTTTTCCATCAATTACTTTATTGACTATGACTGATGGTTCTTCTCCAGCGTTAGAAACTATTTGTCTTAGTGGAGCTTCAAATGCTTTTTTAGCTATATTGATGCCAACATTTTGATCATCATTATCGCCTTTAAGTTTTGCAACAGCTTCTAAACATCTAATTAATGCAGATCCGCCGCCAGGAACTACTCCCTCTTCAACAGCAGCTCTTGTAGAATGTAATGCATCTTCTACCCTTGCCTTTTTCTCTTTCATTTCTACCTCAGATCCAGCACCAACCTTAATTACAGCAACGCCTCCGGCAAGCTTAGCAACTCTTTCTTGAAGTTTTTCTTTGTCGTAGTCAGAAGATGTTTCTTCAACCTGAGCTCTGATTTGATTAACTCTTGTAGCAATAGCATTTTCATCTCCAGCTCCATCAATAATCGTTGCATTATCTTTATTCAATACAACTCTTTTTGATGTACCTAAATCCTCAACTGTTGCACCTTCAAGTGAAAGTCCAACTTCTTCAGAAATTACTGTTCCACCAGTTAGAATAGCAATATCTTCAAGCATTGCCTTTCTTCTGTCACCAAAACCAGGAGCTTTACATGCAGCGGCTTTAACAATACCTCTTAGATTATTTACGACCAAGGTTGCTAATGCTTCACCTTCAATGTCTTCAGCAATAATCAATAGAGGTTTGCCAGCTTTCGCAACAGATTCTAGTAATGGTAAAAGATCTCTTATATTTGAAATCTTTTTATCAAAAAGAAGAATATAAGGCGAATCTAACTCAACTGTCATATTATCTTGATTTGTAATGAAATATGGGGATAAATATCCTCTATCAAATTGCATTCCTTCAACAACATCTAGTTCGTTTTCAATACCACTGCCTTCCTCAACAGTGATGACGCCTTCTTTACCAACTTTTTCCATTGCTTCAGCTATTATTTCTCCAACAGCTGTATCACCATTAGCTGAAATTGTTCCAACTTGAGAAATTGCTTTATCGTCTGTACAAGGAACACTTAGTCCTTTAACATGCTCAACAGCGCTTAAAACTGCTTTATCGATTCCTCTTTTAAGATCCATAGGATTCATTCCAGCTGCAACAGCTTTATTTCCTTCATTTACAATAGATTGCGCCAAAACCGTAGCAGTAGTTGTTCCATCTCCAGCTTCATCAGAAGTCTGTGATGCTACTTGTTTTAGCATTTGTGCACCCATATTTTCAAATTTATTTTCAAGTTCTATTTCTTTAGCAACAGAAACACCGTCCTTTGTTACCGTTGGCGCTCCAAAAGATTTGTCTAAAACAACATTTCTACCTTTTGGACCAAGGGTGACTTTAACCGCATTTGCTAGTGTATTTACACCATCAAGCATTTGCGATCTTGCGTTATCTCCAAATTTCACATCTTTAGCTGACATAATTTATCTCCCTATTAAAAATTTATTCTACGACACCAAAGATATCTCTTTCACTTAGAATAAGATAATCTTCACCGTCTAATTTAATTTCATTGCCGCCGTATTGGCCAAAAATCACTGTGTCCCCAACTGAAACATTCATAGATACTGGGTCGCCTGATTCAGAAACTTTTCCTGGTCCGACTGCAACTACTTCACCTTGAGATGGCTTTTCTTTTGCAGAACCTGAAAGAATAATGCCACCAGTAGATGTTTCCTCTTCTTCTGTTCTTTTAACTAGAACATTATCATGTAAAGGTCTTAACTTCATTTATCTCTCCATATAAATAACTAAAATCTATCTTAGACAATAGTTATGGGCTAAAAATTATAAATCAATAGATTAAATTATTTTTTAACCTAATTATTAGCAGCGCAATTGTAACCCCAATTAGGTTTGCAAGTAAGTCAAAATACTCAAAATATCTATATGGATGATAATAATGTATCAATTCAATAAATGCTCCAAATAAAAAAATGTAAAAAGCTAAAGTCAGATTAGAAATCTTAAATTTACATATAAATCCAACATAGGTTAAGTATGCATAAATTAATGAATGCACTAATTTGTCAGACAATATAGATAATGAATTAAATATAGGAATGTCGCTAGCATTTAAGGTGCTTAATATAAATACCACAAAAAGTGAAGAAAAAAATATTAATCTACTGAGTTGCACTATTTAATTAATGTAAAAAAGCTTCTGTTTTGATAAATCATAAGTATTGCTGGTAAAGCCAAGATAGATGTAAATATATAAAAAGACATCCATCCGATGGAAAAACCATATAAACTTTGAAAATTCTCAACTATCAAACCTGAAAATCCGGCAAATATTTTTCCTAAAAATGCCATTAATGAGGTTAATAATGCATACTGAAATCCTGTATATTTTTGGGAAACTAAACTAGTTAAAAAAGTTATATTAACAGTACCAACAATTCCTGCTGCAATACTATCAGAAGCTACTATTAAAGCTAAAAGAGTCAAATCCTTATCACTTAAAGCTGCATAAGAAAAAAATAAATTAGTAAACATTACTAAAACGCCGCCAATTATTAACGATCTATACAAACCAATTCTTTTTATTAATATGCCGCCAAGAAAAACTCCAAAAATTGTTGCAATTAATGCAACTACTTTCACAATGTAACCAATTTCCTCAAGCGTATAGCCCATATCAATATAAAAAGGATTTGCCATTGGACCCATTACAATGTCAGTCAATCTATAAGTTGCTACTATTAAAAGAAGAATTGAAGCCATCTTAATGCCAAATCTAGAAAAGAAATCCTTTAAAGGTTCAATTATTGAGTTGATATGATTTAATTTTTGAAGATCATTATTTTTTGATTCACTTGAAACCAACATTGACAAAACTATATTCACAATAAATATTAAAGCCATTAATTGATAAGCAAATGACCATGAAAAGTTTGCAGCAATTATCAATGCTAGAGAAGACCCTACTAAAATTGCAATTCGGTATCCAAACTGATACCCAGCTGCTAAATTTCCCTGATCCTCTAGTTTCGCGCTTTCAATTCTGTAAGCATCTATTGCAATATCTTGTATTGAGCCTGCTAAAGCAATAATTAATGCAACAAATGCAAAAAAAGTTAGATTTGTTAATGGATTTATATTTGACATTATTAATAAAGAAATAATTATTATAATTTGCATTAAAACAATCCAACTTCTTCGCGATCCAAATATATTTAAAAAAGGTATCGAAAATCTATCAATAAAAGGAGCCCAAAGAAACTTAATTGTGTATGCGAGGCTAATCCAACTTATAAAACCAATGAGACTTAGGTCTAAGCCTATATCCCTTAACCAAGCTGTAAGCGTTATTAAAATTAATACATAAGGCAAACCAGAAGCAAATCCAAAGCCTGTGAATGAGATTATTTTTAAATAGTCATTCTTAATCATAGTGCATCTAAATATCTTTTCCATTCAAACTTATTACCAGGATCTGTTTTCCTTCCAGGTGAAATATCGGAGTGGCCTGCAATACTATCCTTGTTTATTTCTGGATAACTTTTAATAATCAATCTTGAAACTTGAATCAATGATTCGTATTGTTCGTTTGAGTAAACATCACAGTCTGTTCCTTCGAGCTCAATTCCAATTGAATAGTTATTACAATCTTTAATACCTTTATAGGATGATTCGCCAGCATGCCATGCTCTCATGTTTAATGGTACAAATTGAATAGTTTCGCCAGTTCTCTTTATATAAAGGTGAGATGATACTTTCATGTCTTGGATCTCTTGAAAATAATCATGATCAGATATGATGAGTTTATTCATAAAAAAATCTTCTACATAATTATTTCCATAAATATTTGGAGGAAGGCTAATTGAGTGAATTACTATTAAGCTTATTTTAGAGTTTTCAGGTCTTTCATTAAAATTTGGAGAATTGACGAATTTTATATTTTTAAAAATATGGTTTTCAATTTCCATTTATCTCAATCCAGGAGGCATTTTAAAATAGACATTCTCAGTATCTTCACCATCCTCAATAAGCTTAGCTCCAAAATAATCTTCAAGTGATTTTGCGATTTCCATAACTCTTGATTCTGGAGCAGATGCTCCGGCTGTAATAGCAATATTTTTACATTTTTTAATATCCTCAAGATCTAAGTCTGAAAATTCATCTATTAAAGTTGATTTGCAACCACATTTTTCAGCAAGCTCTTTCAGTCTATTCGAGTTTGAGCTATTTTTTGATCCAACAACAATAATATAATCTGATTCAAGGGCTAGCTGTTTTACAGCATCCTGCCTGTTTTGTGTTGCATAACAAATATCGTCTTTTTTTGGAACTTCAATATTTGGAAATCTTTTTCTTAGTATATCTATTATCGCAATTGTCTCATCAACGCTAAGTGTTGTCTGAGTAACAAGAGCAAGATTTTCATTATTCTTTATATTAATATTTAGTGCATCATTCTCATCTTGAACTAAATATATTGAACTATTTTCAGAATTTATATGACGGCCCATCGTACCCTCAACTTCGGGATGGCCTTCATGACCAATTAAAATAATATCTCTATTTGCTTTAGCGTGTTTTCTTACTTCCATGTGAACTTTGGTAACTAAAGGACATGTAGCATCAAAAAAATTAAGATTTCTTGCCTTGGTAGTCTCCTCTACTTCACTAGATACTCCATGAGCACTAAAAATTACCAATGAATCATGAGGAATCTCATCAATTTCCTCTACAAATACTGCGCCCCTATTTCTTAAATCATCCACAACTACTTTATTATGAACAACTTCATGTTTCACATACACAGGAGCTCCATATATATCAAGAGCTTTATTTACAATGTCTATAGCTCTGTCAACACCAGCACAAAAGCCTCGAGGGTTAGCTAATTTTATTTCTTTAGTCATTTCAAATAATCTTTAAATTCAAAGTATATAATTAATATTGCCCCTATCGTTATAAATGCATCGGCTAAATTAAATACAAAAAGCGAATAATTATATATTTTCAAATGCAGAAAGTCTGTTACGCTCCCATCATTAATTCTATCTAGGACATTACCAATCGCGCCGCCGGTTATAAATGACAAAGCAATTTTATTTCTATCTTTAGTTTCATTAATTATCATCCATAAAAGATAAAGAGTGATTAAGATAGTTAGTATCAATAATAAATTTGAAGCCAAATCACCCTTATTATCAAAAATTCCAAAGGCGATTCCTGAGTTGTAAATTAGTAGCAGTTCAATGAAAGGAAAAAAAGTTTTAATTGATTCTCCAAATAACAAATTATTATTTGCAAAAACTTTTGAGAATATATCTATTGATACTAGAAAAAAAATAATTAATATAAATCTATAGTTATACAGATTTTCTTTGCTCGCCATCATTTTCTATATTATCAATGCATCTATTACATAATTCGGGATGTTCCTTGTTAGATCCTACTGATGAACATCTGTGCCAACATCTGACGCATTTGGTATTATTTGAAGGATTGACTTTAATTTTAAAACTTTTTCCCTTACTGAGGGTTGCTTCTGAAGAAATAAATAAAAAGTGAAGTTCCTCTCCAAGTTTTTTAAGAACACTTATGTCATCTGAAGTAGCTTGAACATCTACAATTGAATCGAGTGATCCTTTGATTTTATTTTCATTCCTCATTTCCTCTATCGTTTGATTGACAGCATCCTTGATTTCAAAAATTCTTTTCCATTCAGATTGACTAATATTAGATTCAGAATCTTCTTCAAAATTATCAAAATTAGTGAGAAAAACCGAGTCTTCCTGACTATTCAATCTGTCACTTGTTTGCCAAATTTCTTCTGCAGTATATGAAAGGATTGGAGAAATAAGTCTTACTAAAATATTCAAAATACAGTCAAGGCTTGTTTGACAAGATCTTCTCGCTAAAGAATCATTTTTGCATGTATAAAGCCTATCTTTAATTATATCTAGATATATTCCTCCTAATTCGTTAACACAAAAATTATGTATTTTTTGAATTGCCTTATGGTAAGAAAAAGATTCATATAAACTTACGACTTCTTTTTGAAGAGTTTTTATTTCATTTATTATCCATTTATCAAGTTCAACTTGATCTTCAAACATAACTTTATCTTTATCACTAAAATCGCTTAAATTACCTAAAATAAATCTAAAAGTATTCCTTATTCGTCTGTATTGATCTGAAGTTCTCTTCAATATTTCATCAGATGCCACCATTTCACTTCTAAAATCTGTTGAAGCTACCCAAAGCCTTAAAATATCTGCTCCTAGACTATCCCAGACTTTCTGGGGTGAGACAACATTTCCAAGTGATTTTGATTGTTTTCTTCCTTGTTCATCTACAACAAATCCATGCGTAAGAACCGTTTTATATGGTGCAGATTTGTTCATTGCTATACTTGTTAACAATGATGATTGAAACCATCCCCTATGTTGATCTGAACCCTCTAAGTAAAGATCAGCGACAGCATTATCGCCAAATCTTTTTGCAGAAACTGCATAGTGGGTTACTCCAGAATCAAACCAAACATCAAGTGAATCAGAAGTTTTAATATAATCTTCATGATCATCG
This sequence comes from uncultured SAR86 cluster bacterium, assembly GCA_902560315.1. Classification (GTDB taxonomy): domain Bacteria; phylum Pseudomonadota; class Gammaproteobacteria; order Magnimaribacterales; family D2472; genus SAR86A. The sequence continues at coordinate 11,604 of CACELG010000003.1, forward strand.
ATATAATCTTTTAAATCCAAATTATCCCAAGCAGAAATTCCATCTTTTTCGATAATTTTTGCAAATTTTTCAAATAGATCATTTTGATCAGGATGTATTTCACCAGTATCTTTATGAACTACCAAAGTAATAGGAACACCCCAGTTTCTCTGTCTTGAAATACACCAATCAGGTCTATCAGTAAGCATAGATTCAATTCTTTGATGGCCCCAAGAGGGTTCCCAATTAACACTTTTAATGTGCTCAAGAGCATCTTTGTTTAGGTTATTTTTATCCATTGAAATAAACCACTGTGGAGTAGATGTAAAAATTAGAGGCGTTTTTCGTCTCCAACAGTGAGGATAAGAATGATGATAGTCTTCAATATTAATTAGAGCATTATGTTCTTGCAATTTTTCAACAATAAGCGGATCTGCTTTCATAGCTGGCAGTCCAGCAATAAAATCCAGCTCATCTTTGAAGAAAGCCTTATTATTAAGAGAATGGATGGTTTCAATATTATTTTTCTTACATATTAAATAATCATCCATACCATGAGCAGGAGCGGTGTGAACACAACCTGTTCCTGTTTCAGTTGTGACATGATCTGCATGAAGTAAAACTGATTTTCTTTCTAAAAAAGGATGAATAAGATCAATATCAATTAATCTATTGCCTTTTATTGTCGATATAACATCAAATTTTTGCTTCCATCTTTTGGAGCATTGATCAATCATCTCAAATGCAATTACATAAAATCTATTTTGCATGCTAATGAGTGAGTATTCGAATTCAGGATTAATACAAACAGCTACATTTGAAGGAATTGTCCATGGCGTTGTAGTCCATATAACAAAGAATATTTCGTCTAAATCCTCAGAACTAAACAAATCTTTTACTTTCTTTAAAGATGAATCATCAACCTTGAATGCAACATCAATTGCTTTTGATGTTTTATCAATATACTCAACTTCTGCCTCTGCTAATGATGACCCACTTTCTTGGCACCAATGAACCGGCTTTTCACCTTTTTCTAGGTGACCTTCACTAAAAATAATACCTAAAGACCTAACAATGTCTGCTTCAAATTTTGGATCTAATGATTTATATGAATTTTCCCAATCACCAAGCACGCCAAGTCTTTTAAAATCATTTAATTGATTATCAATTTGGCTCTCAGCATATTCTTTACAAGCTTTTTGAAAACTTTCTTTATTTTTCACGAGTTCGCTATTTTTTCCATGTTTCTTTTCAACATTAAGTTCAATTGGAAGTCCATGACAATCCCAACCTGGCACATAAGGAGCATTAAATCCTTGAAGGGTTTTAAATTTAATAGTTATATCCTTAAGGATTTTATTAACTGAGTGTCCTAAATGAATATCTCCGTTTGCATAAGGAGGTCCATCATGTAAAAGAAATAGTTCATTATTCTCATATTTCTTTCTGATCTTTCCATATAAATCTGTGCTGGACCATAAATCCAATATCTCTGGTTCTTTTCTGGGCAATCCAGCTTTCATTGAAAAATCAGTGTTTGGCAGATTTAATGTATCTCTGTAGTTAATTGTCATTGGAATTTTGTAAAATATTTTTTGCTATCGATATATCCTCTTGGATTTGTGATTTTAACATGTCTAAATTATCAAATTTCTTTTCATCTCTTATTTTTTCTACAAATTTGACACGTATTCTCTGGGAATAAATGTTCTCATTAAATTCAAATAAGTGAACTTCTAATACTGGTTTTTCACCACCAACAGTTGGTCTAACACCCATATTAGCTATTCCATTTAAACTTAGATTATTTAATTTACATTTAACTGCATAAACTCCCTTAATTGGCAATCTTTGATTAGGTAGCCATATATTTGCAGTTGGAATGTTAATCGTTCTTCCTAAATGTTGACCATGAACTATCTTTCCAGAAAATGTATATGGTCTTCCAAGTAATTTTTCAGCATTATTAAAATTATTATTTAAGAGCTCCTCTCTTATTCTTGTACTACTTACTCTTTGGCCGTCTAAAGTTATTGTTTCGGTATTTTCTACCAAAATTCCTTTTTTCTCTCCCCAATTTTTTAATAAATCAGTATCCCCTTTTCTGCCTGCTCCAAATCGAAAATCATCCCCTACTGTAAAGCTTACTAAATTTATTGAATCTAAAATTTGAGAAATAAAGTCATCGGGTGACATTGTTCTCAGTTTGTTATTAAATTTTAAAAAACAAGCAAAATCTATTTTACTTTTTTTTAGAAGTTGAACTTTTTCTCTCCATGGACATATTCTTGGAGGTGGGATTTGATTCCTATCTCGTACTTTTGAGAAATACTCTGCTGCATGAGGTTCTGTAAAAAAAACTATTGTTTTTGCATTATATTTTTGTGCATTATTTTTTATTTTTCCTAAAATTGCCTGATGTCCTAAGTGCAATCCGTCAAAATTCCCTATTGTTCCTGATAAAAGAATATCGGGATATCTTGATTTGAATAACTTTAAGTTGTTTTGTCCTCTTATTAAATACATTTTAATCAAATAAAAATTTTAATGGCTTATTTAACATTAATCTTGAAATTGAAAAATAAATAATTACAGAGGCTAAGACTTCAATTGATAAATAAAATATCCTTTCAACTTCGGTTAATTTCATAAAATCTATCTCTGAAGTATAAAAATATAAAAAAATTATCAAAAATAAGCTCGAAATAAATACGTTAAAACTAAATTTACTTACAATACTCTTTGATTTAATAAACCCATCTCTATACAAAACAATTTCTAAAGTGAATACGCTAATTATAGCTGCTAAAGAACTGCCAATTGCAATGCCTACATGTCCATAATCTAAAACAAATGCTAGATAATAATTAAATACAACATTTAAAAATAACGATGCTAAAGCAACGTACATTGGTGTTTTGGTATCCTTTCTTGCAAAAAATGCCGGAGTTAAAACTTTCATGAGCATAAAAAAGGGCAATCCAAGTGAAAATGCCATAAGGCTATAGGATGAATTTATAACATCCATTGATGTAAAAGCGCCTCTATAAAAAATTGTACTTATCAAGTCTTCTGCACAGAAAAACAAACCTATTAAAGATGGTAATCCAATATATAAAACAAATTTTTGACCCTTTTGTATTCCTGAAATGAATTTATCTTTTTCATGATTAAGATCAAATTTTGATAGCGTTGGCAGTAAAACTGTGCCAATTGCAATTGCAAAAATTCCCATCGGAAATTGAATTAATCTGTCAGAAACATATAGCCAAGTTGGACTACCTGTTTCTAGTAAAGATGCAAAAATTGTGTCTATCAACAAATTAATTTGAATGATTCCACCAGCTAAAACTGCTGGAACAATTAATCTAAAAAACTTTTTTATACCTGGGTTATTAAAATTAAGCTTTGGAATTGGTAATCTATTTATACTCCTTAAAGGTAAAATTTGAATTAGCAGCTGTGCTATACCTGCTAACAATACTCCCCATGCAAGAACATAAATAGGCATTTCGTACTTTGGCGCAATTGCCACTGCAGCAATTATTAGGGATAAATTAAAAAAAACAGGTGTATATGCTGGAATTGAAAATCTCTTATGAGTATTTTGAATCCCACCTGCAAAGGCTACAAGTGAAATTAAAGCAAGATATGGAAACATTATTCTCAAAACATTAATTGCCAAATCTTTTTTTACAGAATCAAAATAGAAGCCAGGAGCAAAAATAAAGATAAACATTGGAGCAAAAATTAAAACCAATAAAGTAAAAACAAATAATGAACTGATTAAAATGCCCGCAAGGGAGTTTAAAAATTCATATGTATCATTTTTATTGTTAGCTTTTTCAAAATCGCTATATATTGGTATAAATGCTTGGTTGAATGCTCCTTCTGCAAAAAATCTTCTAAATAAATTTGGTATCTTCAAACAAATTACAAAAATATCATGAAATATTGATGCTCCAAGAAGATTTGTTGTTGATATATCTCTTATTAAACCAAAAAATCTAGATATTCCTGTTCCAGAAATAACCTTTCTAAGGCTTGAAAATAATCCCTCAGATGAATCTGAAATTAATTTATTATTTTTGTTCAAAATCTAAGGAAACAGAATTAATACAATATCTTAAACCAGTTGGTTGGGGCCCATCATTAAAAACGTGTCCGAGGTGTGCATCACAGTTTGAGCATTTAACCTCGGTTCTATTCATCCCAAATGAGTTATCTTCAAATTCATTTATAGAATTAGAATTAAAAGGCACGAAGAAACTAGGCCAGCCACAACCAGCGTCGAATTTAGTATCAGATTCAAAAAGAGTTTGGCCACAACAAACACATTTATAAATTCCATCTTTATTGAAATTCCAATATTTACCACTAAATGGTCTCTCAGTTCCTGATTGTCTAGTAACTCTATAACTTTCATGATCTAAGAGCTTTTTCCATTCTTTATCACTTTTAATATGATCTGACATACCTAATTGTAATTAAAAAGATACTAATTAGGTAGGAAATGAATATGTATTGATGTTAAGCAGATGATATATTCTGATTATATAAAGAATTGGTATATTTTAAAAAATCTTGAATAAGGGTTTCAGTAGGTTTATAAATTCTTCTTCTTTTATCAACAGACGATGCATTTTCATCAATATATCCAAGAGCAACTGCCTGTTTTAATATTTGCAAACGCTTGATTCTAGAGGCATACTTTTTTGGGACTAGTGATATGGCATATTCTTGCGACATTTCATTCTCTTCTAAATGTTCCCACATAAAACTCATTAAAAAATAAAATCTATAGGTGTCTGCCTGAAAGAAGTTTAATGACTCTGGATTGTTTGGGTTATCCAACGTTTGTTTTAAAATAGTTTGAATAACACTTCTAGCATTAGATATTGATTGTATTTCACTACTATTCATAATTTCCTCACATATTAAAATGACTCACTCTTATTTACATGCAATCTATGTGCCAATATTTGTATAAAATAAATACATACTAAATATAGTCAATATTGATATATATATTTAGTTAATGAGTATCGTCTGGATATATAATGCTTTTTAGCCAATTTAAAAATGAATTATCATTTAATGTGTATTTATCTAGCATATCAAAATCATGTGCTAATTTTTTTGGATCTTTAAAGAAATCCTCTCTCGTATTAAATTCTTCGTTATTAAGTTCTTTTACAAGTTTAGCTGGGTTTCCAGCAAAGATTGTATTATGTGGCACATCTTTTGTAACTACGGCTCCAGCGCCAATAATACTATTTTTTCCAATAGTTACACCCTTACATATTATTGCACTGTCACCTACCCAAACATTGTCTTCAAGAATTACTGGTTTTGTTTGACCAACTGGCTCTGCTCTATCATAGATTCCATGCCAATCTGCATCAGAAATATATACACCATGTGCAATCATGCAAGCATCACCAATTTTAATTTTCTCTGCGGCCATGATTCTTACACCAGGAGTAATTAAAGAATATTTTCCAATAATTATTTCCCCTTTATGCTCACCAATGTTCCATGAAGTTAATTTAACCTCAGCATCTCTTGCTCCAATAATTGTTGGGTAGTCACCTATACTTACGTTATAACCAAAAACTTTTATATATCTTGGTTTAAAGTATGCGCCACCCTTACCTAAATACTTAAACTGAGGTTTTAGGAAATGCCTAACATACAATTTATTTAATTTAGTAGCATATTTCTTAAGCCAATATGGTCGATTATCTTTTCTAATAAAAATTCTCCAAATTAATTTTTTTACTATGATAAAGTAGCAAAAATATTTCTAATTAAAATTGAATAACAAATATATTATAGAATTTAAACAGCTTATAAAGATAGGTGTACCAATTTTTGGTTCTCAAATGTCGTATATGCTTATGGGAGCGACAGATGTTATTGTTGCTGGAAGAGCCAGTGCAAATGATCTAGCAGGTTTAGCATTAGGCACCGCATTTGGTAATGCTATTTGGTTTTTTATTTCAGGAGTCATTTTTTCTGTAACGCCAATAATTGCACAGTTATATGGTGCTAAAAAGTTTATAGAAATAGGTAAAAAATTAAGAGAGATATTATGGATTGCTCTTTTCTTGTGTATTGTAATTGTCTTAATATTTACAAATCTAGATTTGATATTAGACCAACTACCTACCAACAAAGGAATCACAAAAATATCAGGCGACTATCTTAAAGCAGTTTCAATTGGAACAGCCTGCTTTACTATTTATACATGCTTGAGATGTTATAGCGAAGGAATGACGCTGACCAGGCCAATATTTGTAATTGCCTTTTTTGGAATGATATTAAATATTCCATTAGATATAATTTTTGTATATGGACTGTTTGGAATGCCTGCGCTTGGAGGTGTTGGTTGCGGAATAGCTACTTCAATTATTGGTTTTTTAATGATGGTCGTTTTGATTATTTATATTAATTTTTCTAAAAATTATAAGCACACTAAACCATTTTCAGAGTTCACTCCATTTTCATTTGAAACGACTAAAGAAGTTTTCAAACTAGGTTTACCAATTGGTATGGGAATATTTTTTGAACTAAGTATGTTTTCTGGAGCTGCAATAATTTTGAGTGTTTTTGGTGAGATAGTTGTAGCTGGACATACCGTTGCAATTAATATTGCAAGTTTATTTTTTATGGTTCCTCTTTCAATTGGATTAGCTGCCGCAACAAGAGTTGGAAACCTTATAGGTGAAGAAAATCCATTTCAAGCTCAATTTGCTGCATATTCTGCTATATATTTATGTTCTTTTACAGCATTAATAAACAGCATAATAATATTAGTATTTGGTTCATATATTGTTAGCCTGTATACAACAGAGATTCCAGTAAAAGAGCTTGCTATAGCTTTAACTTTATTTGCAGCAATATTTCAATTACCTGATGGAGTTCAAATGGGTGCTTTAGGCAGCCTTAGAGGTTACAAAGATACATTTGCACCAATGATATTATTATTCATATCTTTCTGGATTTTTGCTATGCCAATTGGATACTTTCTAACAAATTATGGTTTTAATGACCCTCTCGAAGCAAAAGGAATGTGGTATGGAATGATTATAGGTTTAACCATTTTTTCTTTCTTAGTTATATCCAGACTTAGGTGGATTATAAAAAAAACTCTAAAGTTTAAGATTTCAGAATCTCATCAACTTTTGAACCAATAGAAACTAAATTATCTGCTATGTGAACTCCGCACTCTTTTAATTTTTTTATTTTATCTTCTGCAGTACCCTTGCCACCAGCAATAATAGCTCCAGCATGACCCATTCGCTTTCCTGCTGGTGCGGTTTTACCTGCAATATATGATATGACTGGTTTTGTTATATTACTTTTAATAAATTCAGCAGCAGATTCCTCAGCATTACCACCAATTTCGCCAACCATTACAATAGCTTCAGTTTGATCATCTTCTTCAAATAATTTAAGCATATCTATAAAAGAGGAACCTGGAATAGGATCTCCACCTATGCCAACACAACTACTTTGTCCAAATCCTAAATCAGTAGTTTGTTTTACTGCTTCATAGGTAAGAGTTCCCGATCTAGATATAATTCCAATAGATCCAGGTTTATGAATATTACCTGGCATTATCCCTAGCTTAGCTTCTCCAGGTGTAATCACTCCAGGACAATTTGGTCCTATCAATCTTACTCCCAATTCATCTATTTGTTTTTTTATATCAAGCATATCTAAGGTTGGAATACCTTCTGTAATACAGATTATTAATTTAATACCAGCTTGTGCAGCTTCAATAATTGAGCTTTTACAGAATTTTGCTGGAACAAAAATAATAGATGCATTTGGTTCAACTTCTTTTATAGCTTCTTCAACTGAATTAAAAACTGGTTTTTGTAAATGTATTTGGCCACCTTTACCAGGTGTAACGCCACCCACTATATTGGTTCCATACTCTATTGATTGCTCTGAATGAAGAGTTCCTTGCGATCCAGTAAAACCCTGAACTATTAATCTTGTATCTTTATTTACTAAAATACTCATTTCGCTAGCTCAACTGCTTTTTTAGCTGCATGAGATAAATTATTTATACTTTCAATTTTTATATTAGCTTTAGATAAAATCTTAGACCCTTTTTCAGCATTATTTCCTTCAAGCCTAACGACAACAGGTATATTTATATCCACCTCTTTTATTGCAGCAATTATTCCCTCTGCAATCAAATCACATCTAACAATGCCTCCAAAAATATTTACTAAAACTACTTTTACTTCGGGATCTTTTAAAATTATTTTAAAAGCCTTTGCAACTCTCTCTTGAGTTGCTGTACCACCAACATCTAGGAAGTTAGCCGGATTACCACCAAAAAATTTAATAGTATCCATTGTGCCCATAGCTAATCCAGCTCCATTTACCATGCATCCAATATTTCCATCAAGAGATACATAACTTAAATCACTTTTTGCAGCTTCTGCCTCTTGAGGATCTTCTTGAGACTCATCATACATATCTTGAAGTTCTGGTTGTCTATATAAAGCATTTGAGTCTATGTTTATTTTTGCATCTAAACAATGCAAATCTCCTTTCTCATTAATTACTAATGGATTTATTTCTAACAAACTGAGATCTTTTTCAATAAAAAGCCTTAAGAGATTCTCTATTATCGGCAAAAATTGATCAGTTTGTTTTTCATCTAGTTTTAAGACTTTTGCAATATTGGTAGCATCTTCAGGTAATGATTTATCTCCATAAGTTACACCCTGATAAATAATTTTTTCTGGTGCATTCTTAGCTACATCTTCAATATTTACTCCACCCTCACAAGAGCCAATAAAAACAATTTTTTGCGATTCTCTATCAATGACCGCACTAAGATATAGTTCTTTTACAATTTCAGTACACTCTTCTATGAGAATTGAGTTCACTGGTTGTCCGTCTTTATCAGTTTGATATGTGATTAAATTTTTGCCAAGCCATTTATTAGCAAATTTAACTCCCTCATTGGGGTCATCTATTAATTCAACTCCACCTGCCTTTCCTCTTCCGCCAGCATGAACTTGAGCTTTTACAACCCACTTTGATCCGCCTATCTCATTACAAGCTTCTATTACATCTTCAGCTTTAAAAATGATTTTCCCTTTTGAGACAGGTAAATTGTATTCAGCAAATAGAGCTTTTCCCTGATACTCATGTAAATTCATTTACTTTTATTTCCAATATGAATAGCTTGATTATTTGAAGCTAAAGCGGCTTCATGGAATGCTTCGGATACTGTTGGATGACTAAACATTGTAAGACCAATATCTTCAGCACTTGAACCAAATTCCATTGAAATTAATGCCTGTTGAACTATTTCTGCCGCAGCTGGGCCAAAGACATGAACGCCGAGAATTGTATCAGTTTTAATATCTGTTAGAACTTTTACAAAACCCTCAGACTGGTCAACTGCTAACGCTCTTCCACTTGCAGCAAAAGGAAACTTGCCTATTTTAAATTTAATGCCTTTTGATTTTAATTCATTTTCATTCATACCAACCCAGGCAATCTCAGGATGGGTATATATTACAGATGGAACAAGATCATAGTTAACTTGCACATGATTATTTGCAATTTTTTCAGCAACCATAATTCCTTCTTCACTTCCTTTGTGTGCCAACATCGGTCCTCTTACTAGATCTCCTATAGCCCAAATATTCTGAATGCTGGTTTGACAAAATTCATTTACCTCAATAAATCCTTTATCAATTTTGATATTTATATCTTCAGACAAAATTTCTTCAGAATTTGGAATCCTTCCAACAGCTACAATTAACTTTTCAAACTCCATTTCATGTTTCTTGCCTTTTTGTTCATAAGTTACTTTCACAGAATTTTTAAGTTTTTTTGTATCAATGACTTTTGAGCCTAATTTAATATCTAGGCCTTGATTTATAAATTCTCTATATGATTCCTTCGAAATATCAGGATCTGCCATAGAAAGGAAATCATCCAATGCCTCTATAAGAGTTACTTCTGATCCAAGTCTTGACCATACGCTACCTAACTCCAATCCTATTATTCCAGCACCAACTATACCAACAGTTTTTGGTAACTTTTTAAATGATAACGCTCCTGTACTATCAACAATATTCTCACTAAAACTTGCTGAAGGTATTTCTATTGGTTTAGAACCAGTTGCTAAAATAATATTTTTTGTCTCTATATTTTCAATTGTTCCATCTGTTTTTGTAACTTCGACAATATTATTTGATACTACTTTACCTGTGCCTGACATTGATTGAACCTTATTTGCAGCAAATAGACCATTAATTCCACCAGTTAGCTTAGAAACTATGTCATCTTTACGCTTCATCATTGATTTAAGGTCTAATTTTAAGTCTCCAACCACGATACCGTGATCGCCAAGATTTTTATTAGCTTCATAGTATCTCTGTGATGAATCTAAAAGTGCTTTAGATGGAATACATCCAACATTTAAACATGTGCCACCAAGGTTTACTTTGCCTTTTTCATCAACTGATTGTTCTACACACAAGGTTTTTAAACCCAATTGTGAAGCTCTAATAGCTGAAACATATCCAGCTGGCCCACTTCCTATAACGACTACGTCAAACATCTTTATTAAAATATTATAAATTTAGTAATAATCTCTCAGGTGATTCAAGTTGTTCTTTAATTGATACTAAAAAAGTAACAGCCTCCTTGCCGTCAAGTAATCTATGATCATAACTCATGGCAAGATACATCATAGGCCTAATAGTAATATCTCCATTAATAGCAACAGGCCTGTCTTGAATTGCATGCATGCCCAATATTGCAGTTTGAGGTGCATTTAGTATGGGAGTAGAGAGTAAAGATCCAAAAATACCACCATTTGATATTGTAAAAGTTCCTCCCTGCATTTCTTCGATAGATAATTTTCCATTTCTTGCTTTCTCAGAATATTCTAGAATAGATTTCTCAATTTCAGGTAATGATTTTGTATCAGCATCTTTAATTACTGGAACAACCAATCCTCTTTCAGTCGATACGGCAACACCAATATCTTGAAAACCATGATACACAACATCATTTCCGTCGATAGATGCATTAACAACTGGAAATTTCTTAAGAGCTTGAACTGCAGCCATTACAAAAAATCCCATAAAACCAAGTTTTACTTCATGTTCTTTTTCAAATTCAGCTCCATACTTTTTTCTTAAGTCTTTAATAGGTAACATATCCACTTCATTGAAAGTTGTTAACATTGCTGTTTCTTGTTTTACAGATACTAGTCTTTTAGCAATTGTAGATCTAAGTCTAGACATTGGGACGCGTTTTTCAGGCCTACCATCATTAGAAACTGAGGTTTCTGTAGCGCTATTTTCTTCTTCATCAGGACTTAAATGATTTATAACATCAGCTTTTGTAATTCTGTTGTCTTTTCCTGTAGGTTTTATATCATTACTATCTAAATTTTCTTCAAGTATCATTTTTTTAGCTGCTGGTGCTATCTTCTTGTTATCAATATTTGCTTTTTTACTTTGAGGCTCTTCTGATATTTTTTCTTCTTTCTTTGGTTTAGATTTTTTTTGAGTATCTGTATTCTTAATTTCAGAAGGTTCATTAGATTCTTCAAATTCACCTATAATTTCAGAACTTGCAACAGTCTCGCCTTCTGTTTTAAGAATTTTAGAAATCACTCCATCTGATTGAGCAAGAACCTCAAGAACAACTTTGTCAGTTTCGATTTCAGCTATTACTTCATCCTGATTTATATCTTCGCCTTCTTTTTTTACCCAATTAGCAATAGTCCCGTCAGCGACCGATTCTGGAAATGTAGGTGCTTTTATCTTAATACCCATTAAAAAATTGCCTCATTAATTAAATCTTCCTGCTGCTGAAGATGGAGTTTCATTAATCCTACTGCGGGGGCAGCTGCTGCTGGTCTACTAATTAAATTCACTTCATATCCTTCACAAAGCCTATCTAAAACTCTTTGAATCCTATGCCTATGACTAAACCAAGCTCCTTGATTTAGAGGTTCTTCTTGGCACCATATGAATTCTTCTACATTTTGATACTTTGTTAAGATTTCTTCAAGGTCATCATAAGGAAAAGGATACAATTGTTCTATTCTTATTATCGCAATATTATTAAGCTTTTTATCATTTCTTTTTTTAACTAAATCATAAAATACCTTTCCAGAACACATTATTATTTTTGAAACTTTTTTATAATCTTTAATTTCATCATCAATTACACATTCAAATTGACCATCTGTTAATTCTTCGATACTTGAGACTGCTTCAGGATTTCTTAGAAGACTTTTTGGTGAAATTACCACTAATGGTGTTCTCATTTTTCTAATTGCTTGTCGTCTTAATAGATGAAATATCTGCTTAGGTGAACTTGGAACGCAAACCTGAATATTCTCTGATGCACATAATTGTAAAAATCTCTCTATTCTAGCGCTACTATGTTCAGGACCTTGTCCTTCATATCCATGAGGTAAGAGCATTACTAATCCAGATAATCTCTCCCATTTATGTTGTGCAGAGACAATAAATTGGTCAATAACAACTTGAGCTCCATTAGCAAAATCTCCAAACTGCGCCTCCCAAATTGTCAAACCGGATGGCCATGTTGCAGAATATCCATATTCAAACCCTAAAACTGCTTCTTCAGATAATAATGAATCGTATATATCAAATCTTGTATCATAACTTTTGGCGATTTCAGATAATGGAATAAACCCCATACCTGTTTTTGTATCAAAAACACATGCATGTCTATGAGAAAAAGTTCCTCTTCTTACATCTTGTCCAGTAAGTCTAATTGGATATCCTTCACTTAGAAGTGTTCCATAAGCCATAGTTTCTGCATATCCCCAATTTAATAAAATATCTTTATTGTTCATTCTTGTTCTGTCATCAAAAATCTTTGAGGCTTGTGTACCCAAGTTAAATGTTTTTGGAACAGTATTTATAGAATTTCCAATTTCTTTAAATTTATCTTTATTAAAGTTCGTTTTAACTTTTGGCCACCATTTGATATCCAGATATGGCTCCCAATCAAACCACATAGAATCATTTGGTTTATCTGCTAGATTTTTTGCAACGCTTTTTCCGCCTTCTAAAGAATTTCTATAATTTTTTTTAATCTTTTTGGCTTCTTCGTCAGATATTATCTCCTCATTCTTCAAATAACTTTCATATTGAGTTAAAACTGATGGATGTTTTAAAATTTTTTGATACATCAAAGGTTGTGTTGCTGAAGGATCATCAGCTTCGTTGTGCCCCCTTCTTCTATAACAAAAAAGATCAATTACAATATCTTTTTTGAATTTATTACGATATTTGCATGCTATTTTGGATGCATTAAGAACCATCTCAGGGTCATCTCCATTTACATGTATAACTGGAGCCTGAATTATTTTAGCAACATCTGATGAGTAATCGGTTGATCTTGAGTCATCTATATTACTTGTCGTAAAACCTATTTGATTATTGACAATAATGTGAATTGTTCCGCCAACTCCAAACCCTCTTGTTTGAGACATTTGAAGTGATTCCATTACAACACCTTGACCAGAAAAAGAAGCATCGCCGTGAAGTAAAACTGGCACAACCTTTGATCTGTCATCATCTTTAATTCTATCTTGTCTAGCTCTTACAGAACCAAGTACAACAGGATCAACTATCTCCAAATGTGATGGATTATTAAACAAAGATACATGCACCTCTCCACCAGGGGTATTAAAGTTTGAGGAGAAACCTAAGTGATATTTAACATCACCAGTATTTGCTCCGTCTAATTCATCCTCTTCATCAAAAGCTGAAAATAATTCAGATGGAAGTTTTCCTAAAACATTTACTAATAAATTTAATCTACCTCTGTGCGCCATGCCAAAACAAATTTGGTTTGCACCCAAAGATCCACAGTTTTGAATTACACTTTCAACTAATGGAACTAACGATTCAGCTCCATCAATTCCAAATCTCTTCATTCCAGGATATTTAGCAGATAAATACTTTGCCAATCCTTCTGCTGAATTTAACCTTTCAAATATATTAATTTTTTCTTCTTTGTTAAAACTATATTCCTTTAATCTTGATTCAAATTTTCTTTGGAACCATCTTCTTTCCTTTGAATCAAAAATATGATTGCACTCAACACCAATGTTGCCACAATAACTAGCTTTTAATTGATCAATAATCTCTCTAAGAGTTAGTTTATCTTTATCAGTAAAGGTATCTGTATAAAACTCTTCATCGAGATCATCTTGTGACAAACCATGAAATTCTATACTAAGATCTTCAACAGTCTTATGCTCCATCATTCCGAGAGGATCCAAAGTTGCTTGAAGGTGACCTCTATTTCTATAAGACTTGATAAGTCTAATAACTTTTCCTTGTCTTTCATCTATAGATATTTTTTTAACAGACTTGCTTCTTGAAAAACTTTTAAACTCATTAATAATATCTTTATGAGATATTTCCCCATTTGAATTTGGATGCTTAGGCAGATTAGTAAAAAAATCTAACCATTCTTTTGATAGTTCTTTTGGATTATTTATAAAAGTTTCATAAAGACTTTCTAAGTAGGCTGCATGTCCTGCTGAAATATGCGAGCTGCCCCAAAGCTCCTTCATAGATAAACTCATTTTTTTGCCTGTATCTTATACCCCGTCAGAGACAATTATATCCTTTTTATTTTTATGTAACATTGATTTTATCTCACCAATTGCTTTATTTGGATTAAGGCCTTTTGGACAAACATTTACACAATTCATGATTCCATGACATCTATAAACACTAAACGGATCGGATAAAGATTCGAGTCTTTCTTGTGTTTTTAAATCTCTCGAGTCTGCAAGAAATCTGTAGGCTTGAAGTAAGGCAGCTGGACCAACAAATTTATCAGGATTCCACCAAAAGGATGGACAGCTTGTCGAACAACATGCACACAGAATACATTCATATAAACCATCTAACTTATCTCTTTCTTCAGGCGACTGAAGTCTTTCTTGTTCTGGTGCAGTTGTTTCATTTTGTAAAAATGGTTTTATTTTTTCATATTGGTTATAAAACTCAGTCATGTCTACAACTAAATCTCTAATAACAGGCAAACCTGGAAGTGGCCTTAATTCTATCTTATTCTTTTTTATTACAGATGATATTGGAGTTATACATGCTAAACCATTCTTACCATTGATATTCATTCCATCTGAGCCACATACACCCTCTCTGCATGACCTTCTATAAGAAATTGATTGATCTTCTTCTTTAAGAAGATTAAGTAAATCTAAAACCATTATGTCTTTTTTTGGCTTATCAATTTTATATTTTTTCATATATGGGAATTTATCCTCTTCAGGATTGTATCTATATAAGCTAATATGAAGTTGATTACCAATCATTAATATGTCCTTACTATGGGAGGGAAAGCTTCAACTTTTTCTGGTTTAAAATTTACCTCTCTTTTGCTGACAATTTTACTTTGAGGGTCGTAAATGGTATGGCAAAGCCAATCTTCATCATTTCTATCTGGAAAATCATCTCTAGCATGAGCGCCTCTGCTTTCAGTTCTTTCGTATGCAGAAATTGCAGTAGATTCAGCAACCTCAAAAAGATTTTGAAGTTCAATTGCCTCTACCCTGCTAGTATTAAAGGCATCACTTTTATCTTTGAGATGAAGGTTATAAACTTTTTCTTTTAAAGCGCTTAGTTGATCTAAACCTTTTTTCATAAAGTCTCCTCTTCTAAAAACACCAAAATAATTTTGCATACATTCTTGAAGTTCTTTTTTTACTTCAGCTGTATCAAAGCCATCAGTAGATTCATTTAGTTTATTTAATCTTTCGAGTGACTGATCGATGTCACTTTTTGCAGCAGAGCTAACTCCACCGCCAGATTTTAATTCGCTTTGAATATGCATACCTGTTGCTCTTCCAAACACAACCAGATCAAGTAATGAGTTTCCACCCAGTCTGTTTGCTCCATGAACTGATACGCATGCTGCCTCACCTGCAGAAAATAAGCCATTTATTAAATGGTCTTCATTGTTTGTTCTAGTGAAAGCTTGGCCTGAAACATTAGTTGGTGTTCCGCCCATCATATAATGACAAGTTGGTACTACAGGAATAGGCTCATACAGAGGATCTACATGGGCAAATGTTCTAGAGAGTTCACAAATTCCGGGCAATTTTGAGTTTAAAACTTCAGACCCTAAATGATCAAGCTTCAAAAAAATATGATCATTATTTTCGCCACATCCCCTTCCTTCAAGAATCTCAAGAACCATAGATCTTGCAACAACATCTCTTCCTGCTAAGTCCTTAACGTTTGGGGCATACCTTTCCATAAATCGTTCGCCTTCTTTATTGATTAAATAACCGCCTTCACCTCTACAACCTTCTGTCACAAGAGAGCCCGCACCATATATTCCTGTAGGGTGAAACTGCCACATTTCCATATCTTGTGCAGGAAAGCCTGCTCTTAAAGCCATAGCTAGTCCATCACCAGTATTTATAAGTGCATTAGTTGTTGATGCATAAATTCTACCAGCACCTCCTGTAGCAAGAACAGTGGCCTGAGCTTTTAGATATGCAACTTCACCACTCTCTATTGAGAAGGCAATAACTCCAGTCACTTCGTCATTTGAATTTTTTACTAAATCAACTGCAAACCATTCATTAAGAAAATTTGTACCTTCTTTAACATTATTCTGATAAAGAGTGTGAAGAAGAGCATGACCAGTTCTATCAGCAGCCGCACATGTTCTAGCAGCTTGTCCTCCCTTACCAAAATCTTTTGATTGTCCACCAAAAGGCCTTTGATATATTCTTCCATTTTTAAATCTTGAAAAAGGTAATCCCATGTGCTCTAGTTCAAAGACAGCTTTTGGACCTTCAGAACATAAATATTCTATTGCATCTTGATCACCAATAAAATCTGCGCCTTTAACTGTATCGTACATATGCCATCTCCAATCATCGTTAGGATCAGCGCTCGCAATAGCACATGTTATGCCACCTTGGGCAGAAACTGTATGTGATCTAGTTGGAAAAACCTTAGAAACAACAGCAGTATTTAATCCAGATTTGGCTAGTTCTAGAGATGCCCTCATACCTGAGCCACCACCACCAATAATCAACGAATCAAACTCAATAGTTTTTATATTGTTTGTAAATATATTATTCATATTGTTTATAATTACATATCATTAATATTTATAACCATATTATATACAAAATACTAATTAAATAAACCAATCCAAGCGATACAAAAATAAAGAAATATGTGTTTCTTAATAAATTTGCCCTTCTTGATAATGATTTATTAAGAAATCCTAGAGTTCTGTGAGTTAGATAGTCCGTTCCTACTGTCCATAGTCCAATAAAAGCATGCATAACTATCATTATAAAAACAATCGATGTTAAAAACCTAACTTTAAAAGAAAGGAAAAAATTAGACCAAGAAAAGAAATTAATCTCATCATTAGAGACAATGAAGCTTAAAATATAAATTAAGTAAATTAGAATTAGAATAGAGCTATAACGTTGGGCATTCCATATAATTGAACCTTTCATAGGAATAAATACCCAAATAAAATAATAGAACTTATAATCCAAAGAATTACTGTAAAAATAGAAGAGTAATGAGACCCGTTTAGTGATTCACCAATATGAAAAAAGTCCATAATTAAATGTCTTATCCCGGTTAGTATGTGATACCAAAATATTGCAAGACTTACAAAAACAAAAATAGAAAAAAATGATATTGAAGATATATCAATCAATAATTTTTCGTAATTTGATTTAGAAGAAGTGGATTGATTAATGATATATAGCATTAATGGCAATGTAATAAAAAACACATACATACCAGACAAACGATGAGTAATTGAAGAAAATGCAGACATAGGTAGCCTGATTTTTGTTAGATCAAGATATACTGGCCTTTCTTGCATTGTGTGCTTATTATTAATATCAATAATTTATTGTTATCAGTGGAGATTATAACGCAAATTTGTTATTCAAATTAGTGTATATCTTCTAATAAACATCACTTTTTTGATTTCTTTGCGTGCTTCATTAGACGCTGTCTTTTTTTCAATTGCCTTTCTGAGAGCTTATTCTTTTTTCCATCATATGGGTTCAAAGATTTTCTGAAAATAATTTTTAATTGAATACTTTTAAGGCCTAATTCTGAACGAAAACTATTTTCTAAATATTTTTTATAGTTTTTTGGTATCTTCTTATCTTGATTAGAGTGAATTATTAAGGTCGTTGGATAAGTTCCACCAAAATGGACATGCTTAAATTTAAGTTGTCTTCCAGAAATTGCTGGAGGTGCGCTAGCATTTACAAATTTTTCTAACAATTTGTTTAACATTGATGTAGAAAATTTTGTTTGGGATTTTTTGATTAGTTTATCTGTCAGATTGAATATCTTTTTAAATCCTTTCTTTTTCATAGCAGATATTTCAACTTGTTCTATATTTTTCATGAATTCAGATTGCATTTTTTTAGAATTGTATTTTTCTTCTAATTCAGATTTTAAAACTAAGTCAATTTTGTTAAATGCTAAAAGTACTGGCTTCCCGTTTTCAATAATCATGTTTAATATTTTCATGTCTTGATCTACAAGACCTTCATTAATATCACACATTAATATGACAATATCACTTTGATCAATAGCGTGCATGCTTCTAACAAATGAAAAATATTCTACTTTATGATTATATTTATATCCTTTTCTAATGCCGGCGGTATCAATTAAAATAAAATTTTCATCGTTAAATTCAAATGGAATGCTTATAGCATCTATAGTTGTCCCAGCAATTTCACTTACTATCAATCTTTCTTCATTTATTAATTTATTTATAAAAGTAGATTTTCCTGCATTTGGTCTTCCAAGTATTGCAACTTTTTTACCATCGGGTACGTCAATGGATATTTCTGACAATCCTTTTTCTAATTCAGATTTTAAAATATTTAAATTAGTTGAGTGTTCGGCACTAATTTCAATCATGTTTACAATTCCATTCTTATGCAGGTCCTCTTTAATTGAGGATATGGATTTTTTATCAATCTTATTAATTACTGTTACGAATTCTTTGCTTAGCTTCCTAAGTCTAGAAATTATATTTAAATCTTCATTGTTTAATTCTTCGGAACCATCAAATAAAAGAACTGTCAGATTTGATTCCATGACAGCATTCCATGCTTGATTAGAAATAGCTTCTTTAATTTCATTTTTATCGTTAACTATGCCTCCTGTATCAATTAAAAATGCTTTTTTATTTTTTAAATTGATAAAGCCATGGTTTCTATCTTTTGTTAGACCAGGAAAATCAGAGACTATTGCATCTCTTGAATTAGTTAATTTGTTAAATAAGGTTGATTTACCTACGTTGGGGCGCCCTATTATTGCTATTGAAGTGAACATATCTAAAATTCATTTTATATTTTTATTGAAAATAGATTAAATGCTTCATCGATAACATATAAACTATCGCTTCTACTCAAAACTGTTTTAATAGGTTTTCTTGAGATTTTTTGTCTGGCAATTGTTTTTCCATTAAGTGGATCAACAATATGGAGATATCCTTCAAAATCGCCAACAATTAAGTTTCCTTTAAAACTTACAGCATTTGATAAATCTCTATTAAGATAATCCTCATTCATCCATGATTCTTGTAGAGTTTTTATTGCGAAGGATCTTATTCCAGAGTTAGCCTCAATAACCATAAGCATTCCTCTTGTAATAATCGGTGAATAAAACGATGACGTTTCATAAGACCATACAGACCTTTTTTGTGTGGTATCAAAAATATTTAAATTTCCTTGATAATTAGTGGTATAAATTAAAGGGCCGTCAACAATTGGATCAGAATCTGAATCAATAAGATTTTCGAGTTCTGAGACACCTCTCACATAAGATATAGCGCCATCCCAAACTTGAAATCCAGTATTTAATTCAAATGCTCCAAGCCTGCCATTATCAAAAGAAGCATAAATTTTGTCATCTACAATTACTGGGCTACTACTTCCCCTAACCGTTAATAATGGTAATTTAGATCTATAGGACCACTGGATTGAACCATTTTCTTTACTTAAACCTAATAATTCACCAGACCCTGTTTTAATAATAACTAATTTAGCATCTATTGCAGCTTTACTTAAAACCTCGCCCTTTACATTTGAGGACCATAATTGAGAACCATCTTTTTGATCAAGAGCTATTACGTTTCCTTCAATATCTGAGACAACAACAATACCAAAACCTGCTGCAGTTCCAGAAGCTAAAAAATTTAATTCAGTAGCCCAGTTCTGATTCCCATTATTTGCATTAACTGAATAAACATTGCCTGATGGATCGCTAAAAAATAAATTCTGAGCGCTAAAGTCAGGTAGAAAATTACCCATTTGATTCTCGCCTTTATTTGATTTCTTCCACTCAATTGAAATATTTATATTATCCTGATTATTAAAAGCAATAAGTTCTTTGGGTTCATCGGGATCAATTTCATCACTTTGCCAAAATCTTAAACCATCTAAAGATGAGCATGAACTAATAACAATTAACATTGGTAGAAGAACAATAAAATTAATTCTTAATGATCTCATCTTAAGTTCCAATATTTGCAATCTTCATTGATATGATTGACTTTGATGTTTCATCAGAATATTTAGCAGCTGCTAATTCATATTGCGCAATAGCTAAATTATTCTTATTCTGTTTAACCAAAATATCGCCAGTTAATTCATGGATATAACCATTAGTTCCAGAGGAAGAATATGTTTCAATCATTTTAAGAGCTTCTTCATAAAGATCTAGTGTAAGCAATATTCGAGCAGCACTAACTCTAGCCATTTTATTAAAAATTTTATTGCCTCCAAATCCATCTGTTAGATCAATAAGAATATTGAAATTCTCTAATGCTTGATTAAATTCATTTGATTTAGCATCCATATTTGCTTTGCTGAGAAGTGCAAGTTTGGTGTATCCAGTATTTTTATAATCTTCTAAAAGTTGATTTAGAATAGTATTTAAATTGTCCAAATTAGGATCTTCATTAGAAAGTTCTTCAAGCCATTCACTATATATAATCGATGCCTCTTCATTATTTTGTTTTTCTATTTGATTAGAAATAATAAAAAAAGTGATAGCTGATAAGAGCAAAATAAAAATGGCCACAATAATTTTTTTGTACTTATCTAAAAACTTTAAAAAAGGAACAAATCTCATATTATTTTCGTAAACATTGTTCATAATAGGATCCTATTTCAAATTCTTAATAAAGTTATTAAAGTCATTCATTTTCATAATAGTTTGTTCAGAATCATCGTCAGTCAATGATTTAACTATTACAGAATCTGAACCCAATTCCTCTTCTCCAATAATAATTGCATAAGAAGAGTTATCTTTATTTGCTCTTCTTAATTTTGATTTCAAACTTCCATCCGAAAGCTGAACATCAACATTGATATTATTATTTAATGATCTTAAGTTGTGCGCTATTTTATATGCTTTTGGTTCAATATTGCTAGAAATAATTATTAAGGATATAGATGTTTTAGACTCTTCTAATACGTTTGATAAAAGAGATAGTCTTTCAATTCCAATAGCCATGCCTATTGCAGGAAGATCTTTGCCACCAAGCTGTTTGCAGAGATTATCATACCTTCCTCCACCTAGATAAGCGTCTTGAGCACCTAAATTTGAAGAAATAGCTTCAAAAACAAACCCAGTGTAATAATCCAAACCTCTTACTAAATTATGATCTATTTGTATTTCACATTCATCTGAAAATGTATCTACAATCAAATCCATAATTTTTAGAGAACTTTCTTGAAGAAATTCAGATATTTTTGGTCCATCCACAAGAAGTTCTATAGTCTGTGGACTTTTAGAATCAAGGATTCTTAATGGATTTTTTTCCAATCTAAATAAATCTTTTTCATCTAATTGAGATTTAATAGGTTTCAAATATTTAATCAAAGCATCACAAAAATTCTTTTTTGTTTCATTATCCCCAAGATGGTTTATCTTGATTATTGGTTTCTCAATTCTTAATCTATCATTGATTGAACATACCATTGAAATCATTTCAAATTCTGCTAATCCTTCTTTGTATCCAAGAATTTCAACACCAGCTTGGTTAAATTGCCTATATCTTCCCTTTTGAGGTCTTTCATACCTCCACATTGGTCCTAGATACCATAATTTATGAAAATCACCATCTAATTTTTTTTCAATTAATGATCGAATAACACTTGCTGTACCCTCAGGTCTAAGGGTGATGCTTCTATCATTCTTATCAGAAAATGTATATAACTCCTTATTTACGATATCTGATGAGTCTCCAACAGATCTCTCGAAAAGATTTGTATTCTCAAGAGATGGTGTTCTTATTTGTGATATTTTGAAATTATCAAAAATTTCTTGCAGTACTTTTTCAGTGTAAAAAATTTTATTAGCCAGTTCTTCTTTGCTTTTTTTACTAGCTAATAAATCCATCATGCCTGTTAAAGAGTTAATTTTATCCACTTCATTAACTCCTTAAAATAATCTTTTCGGATTCAGTTTTATCTTTAATAATCTTATGTCTTACCTGTTCCTCTAATTCATTTACTAAATCTTCATTTGAAACTTTCTTATTAGGTGAGCCATCAACATATAACAAATTATTTGGACTTGCTCCAGTTAACCCAATATTTGCAGCTTTACTTTCACCAGGACCGTTAACATAGCAACCTATGATTGCTACTTCTATGTCATCAGAAACATCTTCAAGTCTTTGCTCAAGCTCATTAACAACTTTTATTACATTAAAATTTTGACGAGAACAACTTGGACAAGCAATTATCTTAACTCCTCTACTTCGTACGTTTAAACTTTTAAGTATATCCCATCCAATTTTAATCTCATCTACTGGATCAGATGCTAAAGATATTCTAATAGTGTCACCTATCCCCTCAGATAACAACATACCTACACCAATAGAAGATTTGACAGTCCCAGCCCTGTAACTCCCAGCTTCAGTGATACCAAGATGAAGAGGTTGATTAATTATTTTTGATATTTTTCGATATGCATCAACTGTCATTTCTATATTTGATGCTTTTAAACTCATTTTATAGTTATCAAAATTAAATTTATCTAGAATTTCTACATGTCTTAATGCTGATTCAACTAAGGCATCAGCATTTGGTTCCCCGTATTTTTTCTGGAGATCTTTTTCTAAAGAACCAGCATTTACACCAACCCTTATAGGTACATTATTATCTTTTGCCGCATTTATAACTTCTTTAATTTTTTTTTCTTTACCAATATTGCCTGGATTAATTCTTAAGCAATCTGCAGTATCAGCAACTTCTAGAGCAATTTTGTAATCAAAATGAATATCGGCTACTAATGGAATATTTACTGCACTTTTAATTTCTTTAAAAGCTTTAGCCTCATCAAATCCTGGAACAGAAACTCTTACAATATCAGCGCCAGCAAATTCTAGATCATTTATTTGCTTAACAGTTGATAAAATATCGCAAGTATCGGTATTGGTCATAGATTGGACTGATATTGGGTTACCCCCACCAACAGAAACATCACCGACTTTAATAGTTTTAGTTTTTTTTCTTTTAATCCAGTTACTCATTAAAAATAATAGTATTTACTCTAGTTAGTCTATTCGCATTGTTAATAAAATCAATCTCAGTATTATTATATGACCCTTTAACAAAATCGGCATTTCCTATGATAATTTTAAATGGCGTCTTGATATTTATTAGATATCTTTCATCATCAAAAAATAGTTTTGCTTCTATGAGCTCATCATTAACATATAACTCTAGCCAACATTCACCATAAAACTCCAATGATAAATTATTATTTTGCATATCTTTGGTTATTAAATTTGATTTATCTTCTATTTGATTAATATCTTCTTCGCTCTTTGATATCTCATCTAATATAATCTTTTCTTTCTTAATCTCTTCAATATTATTTATTTCATTTTTAGAGACGGGTTCTTCATTAGAAAAGAAATATATTCCTAATAAAATTGCAGAAAATATAAGAAATATAGATAAATAATACTTAATACTATTATCGAATGAGTCATCAAAGGAGAGCTCTTTAAATATTCTTTTGTGCTTTTTTTCTGCAATTAGTTCAAAAATGCTTGGGAATTCATAATTTATTTCTAGAAAATTTAAGTACTTACTGAAATAAGCTTTTGCAAATGCTTCACTTGGAAAAATGGAATAATTTCCCTCCTCAATTGCAGCCAAATAAGTCTTATTAACAAATAATATATTTGAAACTTGTTCAATTGAGAGCCCTAATTCAACCCTTCTTTGTTTAAATTTTTTGCCTATCTTTACAGAACTAGCTGATTTAATTTCTTTATTCATTATATTAATTTATGAGTAATTAAATTTTTTCCTTTTATAGAGTTTGAAAGATTTCCTACTAATTGGCCACAAGCTGCATCTACACCATCGCCCCTAGTAACTCTTAATGTTGCAATAAATCCTTTGTCCATCAGATATTTTTTAAATGCTGCAATCTTATTATTGCTAGGCCTTTTATAATTTGATCCTGGAAAGCTGTTGAAAGGTATAAGATTTATCTTACAAGAGATATCTGATAAAAGTTTTGAAAGTTTCGTAGCTTGTTCAATCGAATCATTAACTCCATCGATTAATATATATTCAATCGTTATGTTTCTTTTATTTTGAAAGTAATCTAAGTAATGTTTACATGATTGGATTAAGGATTTAATAGGATATTTATTATTTATAGGAACTATTTCATTTCTTAGTTTGTCTTCTGCTGCATGGAGAGATATAGCTAGAGAAACATCTATATCCTTCGGTAATTTATTTATATTAGGGACTATACCTGAAGTACTTATTGTTATTCTTTTTCTTGATAATCCATATGAAAGCTGGTCTTTCATTATTTTTGCAGATTCAATAACAGCATCATAATTCAATAAAGGCTCTCCCATACCCATAAAAACTACATTGGTAATAGGTTTTGAATTGTTTTTATAAAAATTAGCCAACCAAAGTTGCCCAATTATCTCATGACTTTCAAGATTTTGATCAAATCCTTGTGCTCCAGTAGCGCAGAAAGTACATTGAAGTGCACAACCTGCCTGAGATGATACACATAAAGTTTTCCTATTTTTTTCTGGAATTACAACCATCTCTATCATTGATCCAGATTTAAGTTGAATAAGATATTTAATTGTTCCCTCTTCTGATATATGTTCTTGATAAATTTTTGGTGGTTCTATTAATGCAACAGATAATAATTTTTGTCTTAAATCTTTATTGAAATCTGTCATCAAATTAAAATCTAGTACGCCTTTTTGATGTATCCATTTTAATAATTGTTTTGCTCTAAATTTTGGTTCTTGTAGGTTAATAAAAAAACCTTCAAGGGACTCTAATGAGTAACCTAAAAGATTTCTTTTTTCAGACAACTTACTTATTCAATATTTCTTCAGATGAGAAGAAATATTCAATCTCCCTTTTAGCACTCTCAATTGAATCAGATCCATGAACTGCATTAGCATCAATGCTTTTTGCAAAATCTGCTCTTATTGTTCCTGGATTAGCATCTTGTGGATTTGTTGTGCCCATAAGATCCCTATTTTTCTGGACTGCATTTTCTCCTTCAAGAACTTGAACAAATACAGGTCCTGAGGTCATAAATTTTTTTAAGTCATTAAAGAATGGCTTACCATCATGCTCAGCATAAAAGCCAGAAGCCAATTCATCAGTTAAATGAATTAGTTTGCCAGCAACTAAATAAAGATTATTATCTTCAAATCTTGAAATTATTTTACCAATAACATTTTTACCAACTGCATCAGGTTTAATAATAGATAGTGTTCGTTCAATAGCCATAGTATTATCTCAAAATTTAGTCGCTATTATATTAGAGTTATTGGTATTCTTCTATCCAATGCATCTGAATAGCTTCAAGTATTTTTTCATTAGATTTAGAAGGATCTCCACTAAAATCGCTCAATTCACATACTTTTTTATGTAAATCTGGGAAACTAATCCATTGAGGATCAATTTCTGGAAATTTATCGTTAAGCTCAATAGCTATTTCTAATACATCCAGCCAATCAAGATTATTCATTAGTGATCTTCCGAAACCATATTTATATTATATTTTGGTAATTCAATTTCGATTTCTTCATCCTCTGGGGGAATTGCTTGACAGCTTAATCTTGATGTTTGTTCTAGCCCCCATGCCTTATCAAGTAAATCCTCCTCAATATCACTTGCTTCGGCTAAGGTCTCAAAACCCTTTCTTACAATGCAATGACAGGTGGTACACGCAGCAGACATTTCGCATGCATGTTCAATCTTAATATTGTTTCTCAAAGCAGCTTCGCAAATCGTTTCTTTTGGTAAAGATTCTATTTCAGCACCATTGGGGCATATTTCCTCATGAGGCCATATTTTTATCTTAGCCATGATTTAAAGAGTGAAACTTTCGCCACAGCCACATACAGCTTTAGCATTAGGATTTACAAATTTAATACCTTTATTTAGACCATCATCAGTGTAATCAATCAAGCTACCTTTTAAAAAAGAAAGACTATTGGAGTCAACAAAGATCTTGCATCCACTAACTTCAAAGGTTTTATAATCATCAATAACTTCATCAACAAAATCAAAAGTATATTCATAACCGGAACAGCCAGCCTCTTTAATACCTAATTTAATACCTTCACCTTTTCCTCTTTGTTTTAAAACATTTTTAAAATGTGAGATAGCGCTATTTGAAAAATTTAAATCTGTAGAATTAAAAGTTTCCATAATTTATTGTTTTGTTTCGTAATCTTCTATTGCTTGTTTTATTGAGTCCTCAGCAAGTACTGAACAATGAATCTTAATAGGTGGTAATTCCAACGCCTCCACAATTTCAATATTTTTAATTGCTTTAGCTTCTTCGAGTGTTTTACCAATTAACATTTCAACCAATTCACTTGATGAAGCAATTGCAGAACCGCATCCGTAAGTTTTAAATTTAACATCTTTTATAACATGCGTATTTCCTTTGGGTTCACACTTAATTTGAAGCTTCATTACATCTCCACAAGCAGGTGCTCCAACCATTCCTGTACCAACATTTGAATCTTTCGGATCAAAACGCCCAACTTTAAAAGCCTCAGGGTTATTTAATGTATTTTCAAATTTATCAACTACTTTTTTACTGTATGCCATTTCAATCTCCTAGTGTGCATTCCACTTAACCGTGTCAAGATCAATTCCATCGAGGTGCATTTCCCATAATGGTGATAGTTCTCTTAATCTGTGAACAACATTGCCTAAAATATCTAATGTATCCTCAACATCATCATCGTTGGTAAATCTTCCGAATGAAAACCTAATAGAACTATGAGCTAATTCATCTTTTCTTCCAAGAGCTCTCAAAACATAAGATGGCTCAAGACTTGCAGATGTGCATGCTGATCCTGAAGATACCGCTATATCTTTTAATCCCATAATTAATGATTCACCTTCTACAAAATTAAAGCTAACATTTAAAATATTTGGTACTTTATTTTTAAGGTCACCATTAATATAAACATGGTCTATTTCTTTAACTTTTTCTAAAAACTTTTCGTGATATTTATATATTTTCTCATGATCCTTTTTCATTTCTTTGTTAGCTATCCTAAAAGCTTCTCCCATACCTACAATCTGATGTGTTGCAAGTGTGCCAGATC
Source organism: uncultured SAR86 cluster bacterium (assembly GCA_902560315.1). Taxonomy (GTDB): domain Bacteria; phylum Pseudomonadota; class Gammaproteobacteria; order Magnimaribacterales; family D2472; genus SAR86A. The sequence goes on from CACELG010000003.1 coordinate 39,324, forward strand.
TCATTCCTCTTTCATGGCCTCCACCATGAATTAAGGCCTCTAATCTAACCCTAGGTTTTCTTCTAACATATAGAGCTCCGATACCTTTTGGTCCATATGTTTTATGAGCTGAAAAAGACATTAAGTCTATTGGCATTTTTTCTAAATCAATTTTAACTTTACCAGTACTTTGAGCAGCATCAACATGAAAGAATGCGCCATGTTCTCTAGTAATTTCACCTATTTTTGCAATATCATTTAATGTTCCGAGTTCATTATTTATATGCATGATCGAAACAAGCACTGTTGAGTCCTTTATTGCAGACTTAATAGCGCTAGGACTAACAACTCCTTTTTCATCTGGATCAAGATATGTAACCTCAAAACCTTCCCTTTCTAATTGCCTGCATGGATCTAGTACAGCTTTATGTTCAATTTTTGAAGTTATAATATGATTACCTTTAGACTTATAAAATCTAGCAACGCCTTTTATAGCTAAATTGTCTGCTTCAGTTGCACCGGAAGTCCAAACAATTTCTCTTGGATCACAATTTACTAAGTTTGCAACATGAGATCTTGCCTCTTCAACTGCCTCATCAGCTTTCCATCCAAATCTATGAGATCTTGATGCTGGGTTACCAAACTCACCTTCAGGAGTTAAAAATTCCATCATTTTGGTCGCAACTCTAGGGTCAACCGGTGTGGTCGATGCGTAATCTAAATAAATTGTAGATTGTGTGCTCATCTAATTTATCTCTCTATAATTAATATATGGGCTGTCGCTTGATTCTACAAGGTTATTAATCGTTATTTTTTCTAAATAATCTTCAACTAAAATATTCAAATCATGCCAGAGATCATGCGTGCTGCATTTCTTTCCATTATGACATGCTGAAGTACCATTACATTTAGTTGCATCAAGAACTTCGTCAACCGCATGCATTACTTCTTTAATAGAAATGTTAGAAGGATTTTTGGCATAGGTGTAACCACCATTCCTGCCTCTAATGCTCTTTACAATACCTGCAATTCTTAACTTTCTAAATAATTGCTCAAGGTAGTTTAATTCAATATTTTGATTAGTAGCTATATCACTCAAAGAAACGGGTCCAGAGGATTCTAAAATGCTTAATTCAATAAGAGCGCTTACAGCATATCTGCTTTTAGTAGTTAATTTCACGATTGGATTATAAATACCTGACTAATTTAGTCAAGTTTCTATATTCATACCTAATCTATCTGCTACTTGGTGATAGGATTCAACAACATCTCCAAGACCTTGTCTAAATCGATCCTTGTCCATTTTTTTCATTGTTTTAGAATCCCATAATCTACATCCGTCCGGAGTAAATTCATCAGCAAGTAAGATTTTGTCTTTATGAACACCGTATTCAACTTTAAAGTCTACTAAAATTAAACCTGAGTCTAAAAATAACTTGGATAATATTTCATTAACTTTATAAGTTTGTTTTTTCATTTCTTGTATTTGCTCATTATTAGCCCAACCAAATGAAATTATGTGCTCGTCATTAATAAGCGGATCTCCAAGATCATCATCTTTTAAAAAGAACTCAAATAAAGGATTTTCAAGAATTAAGCCATCTTCGGTACCAAGTCTTTTGCATATTGATCCAGAAGCTCTATTTCTAATAACACACTCGATGGGAAACATATCTAATTTATATACTAAAGAATCAGTGCTATCTATTACTTCTATTAAATGAGTCTCAACACCATTACTCTTTAAATGATCCATTATAAAAGCATTGAATTGATTGTTTACTGCTCCTTTACCAAGAAGAGCTTCTTTCTTTTTACCATCAAAAGCAGAAGTATCGTCGCTAAAATGCATTACTAAATAATCATTATTATCTGTGGTAAACATTGATTTTGCTTTGCCTTTGGTTATTTCATTTATTTTTTTCATTAGCTTAGTGATTCATTAATTTTTGACAATAACTTTTCTGACTCCTCAATATTACCATCTTTTGATATTGCTCTTACAAATGTTTTATTATCTTCTTGTGTTATTGTGATTTCAAATTCTGAACCTTCACCAAAGTCTACATTTAATGAATTGTTATCAGCATTTCTGCCACCAAAAAGCCTAAATAGTCTTCTTTCTTGTTCTTTTGCATAACTCACAAAAAATATACCTTTACTTCGATCTCTGTCATTAGTTACTATTTCTGCTGCACTTAATGCTTTACTCACTGAAGACCAAGCACGGTCAAAATTTAAGTCTAGTGCTATAACTGTCATCCCATTCTCAGAAAAAATATTAGCTTTTTTCATTTCATTGAGATTTTGAGCGGCTAATGAAGTTCCTGAAAAGTTACTTAAAGAATCAGCATAATAATCAATCATTTTTTCCATTTCATTTTGAATAAATTCTGGGTCGCTTTCAATATCACCAGAAGAATTATTAATTTTATATAAAAATATTTCTGTTGAAGCTTCTTTAATTCCGTGCTCAACTCTCATTTGCAATTTTGATTTTTGATCAAAATCGATATCTATCTCTCCAGTAACTGGATTAGCATTAATTACATCATATGTCGATGTATCCCAGTAGTTTTTAGATATTGGCCAAGAAGTAGAAGGCAAAGTTTCAATGTAAATCCACATCAACTCTCCAAGTCTTCTTAATTGAACTGAACTATCTCCTGAAGAAGCAAAAATTTGTCTTGGTTTTGGAACTTCTAGCAAATTATCAATATCTTTTAAATCACTAACTGGATAATGATTCTCATTAACTGGTGAATCTAATTCATTTGGTATAGAGATATTTTCTGCAACTTCTTCTTCTAAAAAGTCATATTTTTTTTCTGGAAAGTAACCTTCTTTTCCCCCAAGAATAGAACATGATGAAATTATGAAAAGTAATAAAAAGAAAGAATATATTTTAATCATAGTAATTCTAATTTTAGCATTTCATTTATAGTATTTTCTTGATATTTTGTATCAAGCTCGAGTAAAGGTGATCTTATTGAATTTTTGATTAATCCCATTTTATATATCATCCATTTAACAGGAATTGGATTTGATTCTATAAATAAAAGTTCGTATAAATTTGAAAGTTTTTTATCTAATATTATTGCCTCACTATTTCTGCCTTCCACTACAAAAGAGCATATTCTTGATATATCATTAGGTACAACATTTGCAGCAACTGAAATAACGCCATCTCCACCTTTTTCTAGTAAAGAAAGAAATGTTGGATCATCTCCTGAAAATAATAAAAAATTTTTATTTTCAGATGATATTTCAATTAATTCATTTATTCTTTCTTCACTGCCGATAGCCTCTTTGATTCCTATTATATTGTTATGTTCTGATAGAACTTTAACTGAAGATGGCAATAAATCACATGCAGTCCTGGATGGGACATTGTAAAGAATTTGTGGGATATCGACCTCATCAGCAAGTTTTGTATAGTGATTTATAAGACCATTTTGATTAGGTTTATTGTAATAAGGTGTTACAAGCAAAGCATAATCAGCTCCAAGCTTTTTTGATTCTTCTGTTAAATCAATTGCTTCTGAAGTTGAGTTTGCACCCGTTCCAGCGATTACAGGTATTCTTGAATTAACATATTCCACAGTATGTTTGATAACATTTAAATGCTCTTCAACATCAAGCGTTGCTGATTCGCCAGTAGTTCCTACTGATACAATACCATTAGTACCTTCTTGAATATGCCAATCAACTAATTTTTCTAGTGAGTTATAGTCCACGTCTCCACCCTCTTCCATTGGAGTAACTAAAGCAACTAAACTTCCTTTTAAGGCTTGCATCATTTCAAAAATAAGTAAAAATACGACTATACACTATTTTATTTTAAATTTATTAAAAGGAAAGTATGGAAAAAAAACTGGAAGGGAAAAAATGTCCTATATTCAAAGGGGATTCTACAAGCAATAAAGTTATTTCTAATAAAGATTTTTTAGGTAAAAATTTAGTTATATATTTTTATCCAAAAGATAGTACTCCTGGATGTACAACTGAAGGGCAAGATTTTAGAGATAATTACAAAAATTTTAAAAAGTTAAATACAGATATACTTGGAGTATCTCGTGATAGCGTTAAATCTCATGAAAATTTTAAACAAAAACAATCTTTCCCGTTTGAGCTATTGTCAGATCCAGAAGAAATAATGTGTAAAGCATTTGATGTTATGAAGCTTAAATCAATGTATGGAAAAGAATATATTGGAGTTGATAGATCAACATTCTTGATTTCCTCTGAAGGTAAGATAATTAAAGAATGGAGATCAGTTAAAGTTAAAGGTCATGTCGATGAAGTTCTTGATGAAGTTAAAAAACTTTAAGATAAACCAGGCCAAGCATTCCAAACCGCTTTAATAAAAGTTGCTAATGGAATTGAAAAGAAAACTCCCCAAAAACCAAACATGCTACCAAAGATAAATACTGCAAGAATTATTATAATAGGATGTAATTTGACTGCTTCCGAAAATATAATTGGAACCAAAAGGTTTCCATCTAGAAATTGAAGTAATAGGTAGAGACCAATTAATAAATAAAATTGAGACCCTAAACCAAATTGTAACAACCCAATTATCACTATTGGAATCGTGATTGAAAATGCTCCAACATAAGGTATCAATACTGATAAGCCGACTAACACTGCCAATAGAGCTCCATAATTAAGCCCAAATGATGCAAATAAAATTGCAGCAGCTATGCCAACAATAAATATTTCAAGAACTTTGCCTCTTACATAATTGCTTAATTGAACATCCATTTCAGACCATACTTGAGATAACATCGCCCTATCTCCAGGAATAATTTTCAAGATACCTTCAATAATATTTCTTCTATCAAATAAGAAAAAGTAAACTAGTATTGGAAATAAAATTATATATAAAAGAACTGTTATTGTGCTTTGTATTCCTGAAATTGACGATTTAACTATATTTTGAGTTATTGAATTAAGTTCGGATGATACGGCTTGAAAAAATACCGAAATTTGGTCTGAATTAACCAAATCTGGAAATGTTGCAGGTATTGTAGATAAAAAGTTTAAAAATTCATTGAACAGTCTTGGAATATCGAGAACAAAAGATTGTAATTGAACATAAAGTAAGGGAATAAGCCATACAAACATAGCTGCACCAGTTATGATAAATATTGAAAAAGCTAAAATTGTTGCAAGATTATCTGGCACGTTATACGTTGCTATTTTTTTTTGTACCCCTACTAAAAGATATGCAACTATAATGCTAATGATAAATGGAGTTAAAACTCCAATAAATAAACTAAAAATAATTAAGGTAAGCAATATGACTAAAGAGAACACAATTGTCTCTTCATTGCTAAAAATGCGTTTAAATATATTTGCTAAATGGTTAAACATATAATCTTAAGGACATTATATATAAGATTTAGGTAAAAAATATTAAACTTTTTCTTTGTTTTGATGTTCTAAATATAAATTTTAGTTATTATTTTTCTAATGAAGATTGTTTTTTTATACATATTTACATCATTATTTATAATGAATTTGTTTTCATTGGATGAAGAAGTAAATGAATTAACTCTCCCTGAGCTAGGTGATAGAGTTTCTGGAGCGGTTTCATCCTCTGAAGAAAAAGCTATTGGAGAAATGTTTTTAAAACAAGTCTACTCTCAAGCTCCATTAATTACTGATCCTCTACTTTTTGAATATACGGAGCACCTCTTATATAGATTATCCGAATACAGTCAAGTTAATGATAGATATTTTACTATTCTATTAATTGATGATGATTCATTAAATGCGTTTGCCGCACCTGGAGGTATTATTGGAATTAATGGTGGTCTTTTTTTATATTCAGATAATGAAGGACAGTTTGCATCTGTGCTGGCTCATGAATTAGCTCATTTAAGTCAAAGGCATTTTGCTAGAAATGTTCTTAAATCACAAGAAAGTAATCTTGCCTCTGCGCTAGTAATGGTTTCATCTATCGCTATTGCACTTATTAGTAATAATCCTAATGCTATGGCTTTGGGTCCTGCAATTCTTCAGTCTCAGAGTCTTAGATATAGCAGGCTTTTTGAAAAAGAAGCTGATAGAGTTGGTTTTGCAAATTTAGTAAATGCTGGATATAACCCCGACTCAATGGGAGAAATGTTTGAAAATATGAATGAACTTAGAAGATTATCTGGTGATTTACCTCCTGAGTTTTTACTCACTCATCCGTTGTCTTCCTCTAGAATAAGTGATGCGTTTAATGCATCTGAAAATTTATCAAAAGAAGGTACAAAAAAAGATTCTCTAGAATTCTCTTTAATGAAAACAAGATTAGAGATTTACTATGAAAGCATCCCCTCAAATTCACTCAGAGAATTTAAAACAAGAGTTGAAAAAGATCCAGTAGACAAAAATATATATGGATTAGCTTTGGCTTATAAAAAAAATAATAAATATGAAGAAAGCATAGAATTAATCGATGGTCTTATTAATTCTTACCCAAAAAATTTAGTTCTTAACAACACAAAAATTGACATTTTATTAGAGTCTGGAGAGTATAAAAAAGCCCTAAATCTCGTAAATAAATTTCTAGACATCTCGCCTCGTAATTATCCTCTATCAATTTCTAAATCAAAAATTTTATTATCATTAAATAGATATTTTGAATCTGAAGAAATTATTAGAGATCAGCTACTAAGAAAAAATAGCAATCCTGAGCTTTGGTTTCTTTTATCTGAGATTCAAAGAAGCAGTAAAAATATCATTGGTTATCATCAAAGTAGAGCTGAATACTTCCTTCTTTTGGGTCAAAATGAAAGAGCATTAAATCAGTTAGAATTTGCATTGAAGTTAACTAAGAATAATTTTCAAGTTTCTGAAAGAATAATGACAAAAATAATTGAAATCAAAGAAGATATTAATCAGTCTAGAGGCCTTTAATCTCAACTTTTTTAGAAATCTTGATACCTAAAAATGATAAGTAACCCGCAATAGGAATTGCAATTAATGGAAAAGAATTAGCTGCAACGCTAGTTAATTTACCAAGAGCAATAAAACCACTACCTGACAGATCTCCAAATCTTGTAATAAAGGTATCTATGAATACAGTTGATTTGTATCTATCATTTTTCTTAAAGGTTGTAAAAATAGTTTCTCTGGTGGGTTTGTTTACACCGTATTCAAAAATTCTTAGTAAAACTGTAACAACACCTACTGATATTATTGAAGGAGCCAGTCCATAGGCTAAATAAGCAAAGAAAAATAATATTCCATATAAAAACATAATATTTCTAATACCAAATTTTTTAATAATAATATTTGTTAAAAAAAGTTGGACAACAAGCGTTAATGGTGAAGTTACTTGTTCAACTATTGCAAAAAATCTTAGTCTTTGCTCGGGGTTTTGTGACCATTCTTCTACAATGTTTATAGCTGTTATCCACTGGATTGTCATTAGTGCAGTCCATATCCAAACATATGTAGCTATATTTCTAATTTCATGTACCTTTAGAGAGTTTTTAATAGCATCAAAGCTTCCGCCACCCACATCACTTAATTTTAAATTAATATCTTTTTGAAATTTTGATAGCATATATAATGCAAGTAACATTGCAAAAAAAAGAAGCAATGCCGCAGATAAAGTAAATAATTCCAAACCAAGTTCATTAAAAGAACTCGAGAAACGTTTTGAAATTTCTGATCCAAACATTGCCCCTATGGAGCCACCTGCCATAATTACCCCATAAAATGATCTTTTATTTGAGTCTCTAAATAAATTTATTACAAGCACCCAGAAGATTGAAACTACAAAAAAAGAATATACATTGCACCAAACATAAAAAATTCGTCCAAGCCATATTGACTCACCAAAGCCTAGGACTTTCCATGCAAAAAGAAATAGGATTAAGTTCATTATTAAAAATGAATAACAAAATAAAATAATTTTCTTTAAATTTGATTTTGAAGCTATCCAAGAATAAATAGGATTAACTAACAACATCGCCATTGCTCCAGCAGCTAAAAGGAAAGGAAGTTCGTCAACATTTGTGACTGCCATTTCGTTCCTTACTGGTCTTAAAACATACCAAGAAGAAAGCACAAAAAAGAATAGCAAAGAACCAAGAAAGGAATCTTTTGAGAATGAGCTCTTTATGAGATTAAACAAAAATATCTCCTAAAGTGGTGGGTCGCACAGGATTCGAACCTGTGACCAATTGGTTAAAAGCCAACTGCTCTACCAGCTGAGCTAGCGACCCACAGTAATACATAAAGATGGTGATTATTCCATATTTTTCAATAACTGCAAGGCTAAGGATGAAGCAGTATTATTTGGGTATTCCCTTACAACAAAATTATATTTATCTTTAGCATTTTCAATTTCATTTGATCTAAGAAAAATATCTCCTATTTTTTTATGAGCTAATGGAACTCTGTAATGATTTGGGTAAGAACTTATCAGGTTCATAAAATAATCATTAGATTTTTCTAAATTGTTATTTATTAAACAAATCTCTCCAAGCCAAAAATAAGAAAGAGGCGTTTTTTCTTCATCATTAAAGCTTTCAACAAAATACTTAAATAAATTTAGTGCCTCTTCAAAACTTTGATTTTCTAGTGCATTGATGGCAGCTGAATAAACCTGATCTTTGCTTTCAAGATCTTCAACACCTTCAAATCTAATTTCTGCATTTAAGGTTAAATCCTCTAAATTACTTAAATTCTCTTTTTCATCAGTATTCATAGATTCTTTTATTAATTTCTCAATCAGATAATTTTGAGATTCAATTTTGTTTCTTAAGTCTGCGATTTCAGATTCTAGCTCTTGAATCTTTAAGAAAAGAATATCTGTTTTGGCTTCTTCATTTTCATTAGCATTCAATATGGGAATCAGGAACAGACAAAAATAAAAATATTTAAATAAACAAATTTTGCAATTCATTAATTGACTTCAACTCTTCTATTTTTTGAATAGCTTTTTTCATTTTGGCCTGACACTGCAGGTCTTTCTTCACCATAACTTTTTACAGTAATTCTGCTTTTACTAATTCCATTAAGAACAAGGTAGTCACTGACTGTTTCAGCTCTTCTCTGACCCAATGCCAGGTTATATTCTCTTGTTCCTCTTTCATCAGCATGACCAGCAAGTGTAATTTGAATAGAAGAATTTTCATTTAAAGCATTAACAGTACTTTTTAGTGTTTGAATTGATTTGCTTGTTAAATTTGATTTATCAAATTCAAAATATATAGTTGCATTAGCAAAAACTGCCATGCTGTCATATCTTATATTTTCATTATTTATAGATGTTGCTTCTACTGTTTTTACTCCTCCAGAACTAACTTTTTCTTGAGTTACGTTCATGCTTGAACAAGATGACAAAAAAATTATTACAATTAAAAAATTTAATTTATTTCTAAAAATAAACATATTTACTCCATTAATATTATCTTAAAAATCCTGACCAGGATGGTTCCCTTACAGCTCCTTTTTTAGCAGGTAATCTAAACTTAGCACCACTTAAAGTCACCCCAGAAAGCAATCCCATGCCCTCATCTGTTATAGAGTAGACTATAACATTTCCATTAGGTGAAATGCTAGGAGATTCATCCATTTGAGCTTCAGTAAGAGGCCTTATAAAATTTTCATCAAAATATTTGATTGCTATTTGAAAATTCGTATTTGCTCTGTGAACAAATACAATTCCTTCATTATTTGGTAAATAGGCTCCTTTGGCATTGTAATTACCATCAAAAGTTAACCTTTTAGGTCTTGAATTGAATCTTCTTAATTCCAATTCGTAAAGTTGTGGAGATCCAGATCGACCAGAAGTAAATAAGATTTTTGAACCTCTTGGTGACCACGAGGACTCAGTATCAATAGAATAATGATTTGTTAATCTTGTAAGGTTTTTATTTTTTAAATTAAGAATATAAATTTCTGCATTGCCATCTTGATACATTGTTAAAGATAAAAACTTTCCATCTGGTGAAAATGATGGTGAACTTATTTGAGATGAATTTTCAATTGCAATTTCTCTTTTTCCTGAAGCTATGTCTTGAATAAAAACTTTTGCCATTCCAGTTTCGAACGAAACATATGCAACTTTTTTTGAGTCTGGAGACCATACAGGAGAAATAATTGGCTCTGTGCTTTTAAGCAGGATTTGTTCATTAGCCCCGTCAGCATCAGCAATAACTAAATTAAAATCCTCTTTTTGTGTAACATAAAGAATCTTTGTAGAAGCTATTCCTTTAATTCCAGTAATCTCTTCATAAATACCATCACTTATATAATGACCAAGCTGTCTATTCTTGTTAGGAATTCCATAAACTGTTGATGTTCTAACTTTTGAACCTTTTTTAATGTCAAAAACCTGATACTCAGCTGAGATATTTGTTCCTTCAGTAAGAATTTCTCCCATAACCAGATAGTCGATATTTAAAATTTTAAAGTCATTAAAAACAATTTCTTCTTCATTATTTGGTAGGGAAAGTAATTTTTCACTTTCGAATATTTTAAATTCACCAGATCTAACTAGATTGTTTTGAATAACTTTGTTCAAAGTATCGCTAATTTCTTTATCTCCTTTAAATGGGACTAATGCAACTCGATAAGGATCTTCTGTACCTTGGGTAATCTCTAGAACAAGCTCAGATAATAAAAAATTAGAAAATATCAATATTAAAAATATCTTTTTCATGATGGGTTAAATGTTATAACGATATTTTTAAAATTAGATAAGTATATGTTGTAAGGAATACTATTAAAAAAATTAAAAGTTTCAATTCTTTGCACTGCCATTAAAGCCGAATTATCAAATCTTATATTTCCACTACTTTTGATGAGATTAACATTTATAATTCTCCCGTTTTTATTAATCGTTATCCTCAAGTCGCATATAAGGCCATCCTGAATATTAAGAGGCTTTCGCCACGCTGACTGTAAACTTTGAATAATTAAAGAACTATATAATTCTACTTGGCTTTGTTCAGACTCTTGAGATATAAGACTGTCTTCCCTTAATAGATCTTCAAAACTTGTTGATGGAATAAGAGAATCGAATGAAATATATTTTTCAGGGACAATATCTTGAGGGATCTGATTGCTCTCTACAACCTCCTCAGCCTTAATTTCTTGTATCTGATTTGAATTACTTTTGATCGGAACTTCATCTTTAAATACTAAATTAACCTCTATTGGTTTGCTCAAGATAGATCTTTCTCTAGCTTCAAAATAAAAATATCCAAGAAGATATAAAATAATTGATGCATGAATCAAAAATGAAATAAAAGATGCCTCTAGGTATATTTTATTAATTCTCATAACCTGACGTTACGATACCAATTTTAGATATTCCAACACTCTGAACAGAAGCCATTCCTTTAGCTACGAAATCAAAGGCAACATCCTTATCGCTTTGAAAAACGACCTCAATCTCAGGATTGGCATCAAATATTACTCTAGATTTTCTTTTAAGTTCCTCTAGATTTATTGATAAAGATTCATCCCCAACATTGATAAAATAATTACCTTCCCTATTAATTGAAATCACCAGAGGTTCATTTTGCACAGTCATCTTAGTAGTATCCGTTTGAGGTAAATTCACTTCGATACCTTGTATTAAAAGTGGTGATAGAACCATAAATATAATTAATAAAACAAGCATTACATCGATATAAGGAACTACATTAATTTCAGCTTTAAGGTTCTTCTTCTTTGCAAGTCTATAAATCATTATTTTTTATTAATCGATTTTTTATAAAAAATACTTGCTAATTCTTCTGCAAAAATTAATGTGCTCTGGCTAATTGTCTCTGATTCAGAAGTAAATTTATTAAATGCTACTACAGCAGGAATTGCTGCAAATAATCCCATGCCAGTTGCTATTAATGCTTCTGAGATACCAGGTGCAACAGCATTTATTGTGGCTTGAGTAGCATCAGATAAGCCTTGAAAAGATGTCATAATACCCCAAACTGTTCCTAATAATCCTACGTATGGACTAACTGAACCAACATTGGCTAAAAAAGATAAATGTTTATTCATCTCTTCTTCATCTGAAGCAATCGAAACTCTCATTGATCTATTGATACCCTCAAGATCAAATTCTGAAATATTATCTTCTGAATTAATTAAAGAAAACTCATCAAATGAATTCTTAAAAAGATTCTTAGCTCCGTAAAGTGAAGATTCTTTTGATACTTCTTTATATAAAATATCCAAATCTTTACCACTCCAAAAAGTTTTAAGAAAATTATCATTCTCGCTTTTTATCTTTCTAAAAAAATTAGATCTTTCAACAATAACTATCCAAGATAAAATTGAAGCAATAAAAAGCAATAGCATGACAATCTTTACAACCATTCCTGCTTCTAGAAAAAGATTTAAAACTGAAATATCATCCATAATTTTTCCTACTTAAAAATTAATAATAAATCATTCGGAAACTTTTGTGGTTTTTTTGTAGTGAGATTAATAAAACACACTTCTACTTCTCCTTTTACATACTCTTTGTTATCTTTTTTGTTAATAACTTTTTGATAGAAAATCATTCTTGCATCAGATTTTTTTTCAACACTAGATTTGATAATTATTTCATCTCCAAGTTCAGCAGGTGATTTATAATGAAGTTCGATTCTTTTTATAACAAAGGCTGTGTCTGCCTTTATTAATTTTTTTTGTAATATTCCATTTTTTGATAAAAATTCTGATCTTGATCTCTCAAAATATTTCACATAATTTGAATGATAAACAAAACCTTGAAAATCAGTATCTTCAACATACACTTTGTAGTGTAGGTCATCACACTTGATAATTTTGCTCATGAAGCTCTATATCCTCTTGAAATAGTTCTAATATTATTTGAATAAAATCTGGCCATAACAAATCAATTGTTACAAGATTATTTTTTATATTCTTATTAATTGAGTTTGCAAGAATTCGAACTTTTATTGGTCTGTTATTAAATTTGTAGACAAGCGCTGGCATTGACCCCTCTGCGCTTGAAGATGCAAGAACTTGCTCCCACCAATCAGGTCTGGGCTCTGCACCGGTTCCATAGGCTTTGCATTCAATACACCACCTACCAAGCGTAAGATCCGGCAGCTCTTTAGTTCTAGTTTGTTCAAGAATTCTTTTAACAGGATTTTTTAGATTTAAATCATCTATAAGTGCATTTGCTATTTGCCTTTCGAATGCAGCCCCTTTATTTCTTGAATTTATAGACAAAATTTAATCCTTAGCCTCAAAACTATCAGGGAATTCAGCGTTAGTATGAACTTCTTGAACATCATCAAGATCATCCATAAATTCCATGATGTTTAAAACTTTTTCTGACATTTCATTATCTAAACATACGAGGGTCTCAGCTCGTAAAGTTAATTCTGCATTTAAATATTTAATATCATTTTGCTTAAAAATATCTATAATTTTATTAAAATCATTTGGCTCGGTTGTCACTTCAAAAAAATCTTCTTCATTAGTAATATCAATTGCACCAGATTCAATGACTAATTCCATTAGTTTTTCTTCGGAAAATTCTTTATTTATATGAATCAAACCAAGCTTTTTAAATAAATATGAAACTGATCCATCTGTACCAAGATTTCCTCCAAATTTTGAGAAAGCATGTCTAACATCTGAAACAGTTCTATTTCTGTTATCAGTCATAGTTTCAACCAAAATTGCTACTCCACCAGGTCCATAGCCCTCAAAAACAATTTCTTCTAATTGACCTGTTTCGCCAGTACCTGAACCCTTTTCAATAGCTCTTTTAATGGTATCTTTTGGCATGTTAGCCGCGTTTGCTTTTTCAAGAGCTAATCTCAATCTAGGATTATCATTTGGGTCAGGCCCATCTTTTGCGGCTACAGTTATTTCTCTAATAACTTTTGTCCAAACCTTACCTCTCGATGCATCCTGTCTGGCTTTTCGATGTTTTATGTTTGCCCACTTTGAATGACCAGCCATAAATTATTCTTCCTTATGAGTACTTATTATTTTTAACTCATCGAGTTGATCTTTATCCACTTTACTTGGCGCATCGGTTAGCAAACATGACGCACTTTGTGTTTTTGGAAAAGCAATGACGTCTCTTATATTTGAAGTATCAGTTACAAGCATAACAATTCTATCAAGACCAAATGCTATGCCTCCATGTGGTGGACATCCTGAGGAAAGCGCTTTCAATAAAAATCCAAATTTACTTTCTGCTTCATCTTTTGAGATATTTAAAATATCAAAAATAGCTTTTTGCATTAAGGTATCAAATATTCTTAAAGACCCTCCCCCTATTTCATATCCGTTTAAAACAACATCATATGCGTATGCGATTACCTCATCAGGATTATCTTGTATTTCTTTAATTGAACATTTTGGTAATGTAAATGGATGATGTAAAGGTGTTAAATTACCTTCGTTATTAATTTCAAACATCGGGAAGTTAACTACCCAGCAAGGCGCCCATTTTTTAGAATATAAATCAAGGTCTTCACCGAGTTTCTTAATCAAAGAACTCATTGATAAATTAACAACTGATTCTTTTCCTGCTCCAAAGAAAATTAAATCATCTGTTGAAACATCTAAAGACTTAATTATGTTTTCTACTGTTTGTGGTTTTAAAAATTTAAGAATCGGAGACTGGATGCCATTTTCTAAATCCTTTACATCATTAATCTTTATATATGCCAAACCTTTGGCTCCAAGTTTAGAAACAAACTTAGTGTAATCATCTATTTGTCCTCTTGATAATGAATTTCCATTAGGTACTTTTAAAGCAACTACTCTAGATCCTTTTTTAGATGCAGGTTCGGAAAATACTTTAAATTCTTCATCTTTTACCTGCTCAGAAATTTCAACCAAACTTAACGGTATTCTTAAGTCAGGTTTATCACATCCATAATCTCGAATTGCATCATGCCAATCGATAACTTCAAATTTTTCTAGCTTATCTCCACAAAAATCTTTAATGATATTTTTTATCATTTTTTCACTAATACTCATTATTTCTTCTTGTTCTATAAAAGAAGCTTCGATATCAATTTGTGTAAACTCTGGTTGTCTATCTGCTCTTAAATCTTCATCCCTAAAACATCTAGCTATTTGATAGTATTTATCTAAACCTCCTATCATAAGAAGTTGTTTAAATAATTGAGGTGACTGTGGAAGAGCATAGAAGCTTCCTGGTTGAACTCTACTTGGAAGAATATAATCCCTAGCTCCTTCTGGTGTTGCCTTGGTTAATATAGGAGTTTCAATTTCATGGAAATCATTTTTATCTAAAAAGTTCCTTATTAAAGAAGTTATTTTTGATCTAGTTATAATTCTTTCGTTCATCTCAGGCCTTCTTAAATCTAAAACTCGATTTTTAAGTCTTACATCTTCGTTAACCTCTTGGTATTCATCAATTGGAAATACTGGAGTTTTCGCTTTGCTTAGAATTGTTAAGTCGCCTACTTCAATCTCAATTTCGCCTGTGTGCATATTTTTATTTATAGTTCCTTCTAATCTTTTTCTTACACTTCCTTTAATTTGCACTACATATTCATTCCTAATTGATTCTGCTAATTGAAATGATTTTGCATTATCAGGATTGACGACTGCCTGACATATACCTCTTATGTCTCTAATGTCTAAAAATATTACTCCTCCATGATCCCTTCTTCTATGAACCCAGCCACAAATCATTACTTCCTCTTTAAGGTTCGAAGATGTTATTTCGCCACAATAATGAGATTTCATGATTATTCCCTATTTATCCTTAATTTTATCTTGTTTAGAGTCTTTCTTGGAGTTTGTTTTTGAAGTTTCTGTTGATTTATCACTTTTTGATGATTCATTTGATGAAATATTCTTCTTTTTACCTGTTTTAAAGTCAGTTTCATACCAGCCACTTCCCTTTAATCTAAATGATGGTGCTGATATAAGTTTCTTTAAACTTTTATTACCACATTTTGGACATACTGTTTTAGGATCATCACTGATCTTCTGTATAACTTCCATTTGATGTCCACATTTGGAACATTTATAGTCATAAATCGGCATAAGTCTTCAAAAAAAGATAAAATTATAAACTATGTTATTTTCAAAGCTACTAGTTCCAACTTTAAAGGATGCCCCTCAAGAAGCAGAAGTTATAAGTCATAAACTTATGCTTAGATCTGGAATGATCAGAAAAGTAGCATCTGGTATTTATACATGGCTACCTTTAGGATTAAAAGTTCTCAAAAAGATAGAAAATATTGTCAGAGAAGAAATGGATGCTTCTGGAGCTCAAGAGGTATTCATGCCAATGGTTCAGCCTAAAGAACTTTGGGATGAAACTAAAAGATGGGAAAAAATGGGCCCAGAATTATTAAGAATTCAAGATAGACATGAAAGAGATTTTTGTCTTGGGCCTACTCACGAAGAAATTATTACAGACATAATTAGAGACAATGTTAAAAGTTATAAAGAACTTCCTCTAAATATTTATCAAATTCAGACAAAATTTAGAGATGAGGTTCGGCCAAGATATGGGGTCATGAGAGGCAGAGAATTTTTAATGAAAGATTCATATAGTTTTAATATTGATGAAGAATCTCTTCAAGAAACATACCTAAAAATGAGAGAAACTTATAAAAAAGTTTTAGAAAGAATTGGACTCCAATACAAAATATCTGCTGCAGATTCTGGTTCAATTGGTGGAGATAGTTCTGAAGAATTTCATGTTCTAGCTGAAAATGGTGAAGACACAATTGCTATTAGTGATTCATCAGAGTATGCAATAAATACCGAACTTCTTTTAAAAGATGGAGAGGATATTAGCTCACTTGAGGGGAAGCCTTCGCCAGATGGTAATGGAACAATACAAATTAAAAAAGGAATAGAGGTTGGACATATTTTTAAACTTGGAAAACTTTATGCAGAATCTATGAAAGCTAATGTCTTAAACGCTGAAGGAAAAGCTTCCACATTACATATGGGCTGCTATGGTATTGGTGTGTCAAGACTGGTTGCAGCAGCGATAGAGCAAAACTTTGATGATAAGGGAATAATTTGGCCACACAGCATTGCTCCTTTTGATATAAATATCATCTCAATTGGCTTTGATAAAGACAAGAAGATAGCATCTGCTTCTTTAGAACTGTACAAAGAGTTTTCTGATATGGGTTACGACGTCCTTTTAGATGACAGAAAAGATGGCTATGGTGCCAAAATGAAAGATTCTGAACTTGTTGGAATTCCTTTAAATATAATTATTGGTAAAAAATTTCTAGATAGTAAAGAAGTTGAATTAAAAGGAAGAGATGGACAAAGTTCTTCCAATCCAATAACAGACATCAAAACAATTTTGGAATTCTTTAAAAATAAATAACCTACTTAAAAAATCTAAACAATTCTTTTAATAATTGTGGCATTAGCTGTTCCGCCACCTTCACATATAGCCTGAAGACCATATGTTGATTCTCTTCTCTCCATTTCATGTAAAAGTGTTGTCATAAGCTTTGCTCCAGTTGCACCGAGAGGATGTCCTAGAGCCATTGCACCACCATTTACATTAAGTTTTGATTTATCAGCTTTTAAATCATCAGCCCAAGCAAGTGGGACTGGAGCGAAAGCTTCGTTTACTTCATACAAATCCATATCATCAATAGATAAGTTAGCAGTTTCTAGAGCTTTCTTTGATGCTGGTATTGGTCCGGTTAACATAAAGACAGGATCATCGCCTACAACAGAAATTGATACAATTTCAGCTCTTGGATTTGATTGAATCTTTTTCAACCCTGCATCATTGCATATAACAACAGCAGCAGCACCATCAGTGATTTGGCTTGCATTTCCAGCAGTTATAACCCCACCCTCAGTTACTGGCTTCAATCCTGCTAATTTATCAAGACTAGCATCAAATCTAATACCCTCATCTGCCATCACTAAATCATTAATACCCTCAGCATTCTTTCCTTCAACAGGTAAAATTTCTTTATCAAAGTATTTTGATTCTGTTGCATGAGCAGCTTTTTGATGACTTTCCATAGCGAATTGATCTAAATCTTCACGAGAAAGATTCCATTTATCTGCTACTAGTTCTGCGCCTGTAAATTGTGAAAAGAATATACCAGGATATCTTTCTTTCATGCCCTCAGAATCAAATGGCAACCCATGGCCAGCATTATATCCATCTGTAACGGCTGCACCAATAGGCACCATGGACATAACTTCTACTCCTCCACCAATAACAATATCTTGAGTACCAGACATTACAGCTTGAATTGCAAAATGAATTGCTTGTTGAGATGAACCGCATTGTCTATCAACAGAAGTTCCAGGAACGGATTCAGGAAATGACGATGACAAAACTGCATTTCTAGCTACGTTCCCTGATTGCGCTCCAACCTGATCAACACAACCAAAAATAACATCATCTACAAGTACAGGATCGATATCTAGTCTTGTTACTAGTTCATCCAAAACCTTTGCTCCAAGATCTGCTGGATGCCATAAACTTAACCTTCCGTCTCTCTTACCACCAGCAGTTCTCACTGCCTCTACAATGTATGCTTTCTCTGCCATAAAAAAATCCCTACTAATTTAAATTAATAGGGATTATTGTATCAAAAAACTATTTTGATTTACTTGAAATATAGGATGATCTTATTTCTTTAACAAGTTTGTCTCTAACTTTTGCGTTTTCTTTAAGGAAAATGCTAGCTTTCACCTTGCCTTGCCCAATACTTTCACCATCCAATTTATAAAAAGCACCTGATTTTTCAACTAGCCCGAGTTTATGTCCAAAGTCGAGTATTTCACCTTCCTGATTAATTCCTTGGCCATACATGATCTGAAACTCAGCTTGTTTAAATGGAGGAGATACTTTGTTCTTAACGACTTTCACTCGTGTTTCGTTACCCATCACTTCATCTCCCTCTTTAACAGATCCGATTCTTCTAATATCTAATCTTACTGAAGAATAGAACTTTAGAGCATTACCTCCAGTAGTTGTTTCAGGACTACCAAACATAACTCCAATCTTCATTCTTATTTGATTAATAAAAACGACAGTGGCTCCAGATCTTTGGATGTTACCTGTAATTTTTCTAAGCGCTTGTGACATCAATCTAGCTTGAAGACCAACATGATGATCTCCCATCTCTCCTTCAATTTCAGCTCTTGGAACCAGTGCAGCAACAGAATCAATAATAACTAAATCTACACTCTTAGATTTAACAAGCATATCAGCAACTTCAAGTGCTTGTTCTCCAGTATCAGGTTGAGATAATAGAAGCTCATCTACATTAACACCTAGTTTCTCAGCATATTGAGGATCTAATGCATGCTCTGCATCAATAAACGCACATGTACCGCCTTCTTTTTGACATTGAGCAATAATTTGAAGCGTTAATGTTGTTTTACCAGAAGACTCTGGTCCATATATCTCAGTAACCCTTCCTCTTGGAATTCCTCCTATCCCAAGCGCTATGTCAAGCCCAAGTGATCCTGTTGAGATTGATGGGATATCAAGATTTTCACGATCACCCATTCTCATTACTGTTCCTTTACCGAAATGGTCATCAATACTAGCAATAGTATCCTTCAATGATTTTGAAGTAGTATCTTTTGATTTAGGCATAATTAACTCCTTAATTTACTGTATATTTATACAGTATAAATCATATTTTCATTTTTTTAAAGAGTTTTATGTAAATTTAAAATTTAGTAAGCTAAAATTCAAGCTTCTTAACTAATTATGACATACGTAGTAACAGAATCTTGCATTAAATGTAAATACACAGACTGTGTTGAGGTGTGTCCGGTTGATTGTTTTTATGAAGGTCCTGATTTTTTAGTCATTGATCCAGATGAATGTATTGATTGTGGGTTATGTGAGCCTGAATGCCCTATCGAAGCAATTTACGCAGATGATGAATTACCGCCTGATCAGATAGAATTCATAGAAATAAACCTCAAGCTTTCAGAAGTATATGAAAATATTACTGAATCCAAAGAGCCCATGCCTGAAGCTGAAAAATATAAAGATATTAAAAACAAAAAAAAATTTTTATAAAAGGCTATTAGTAAAATCAGCTATATCAAAAATCCCAGCTGCAAAAATTAATCCCCCAAAGAATATCAAAATTGATTTGCCATATTTCTCATAAGCTATATTAATTAATCTTGGCATAATCAATACTGCAATAAACATTCCACAAGCAAAAGGAATTAAAACATCAAAACTTAAATTAGATATACTTCCAATAATGTATGGGTAAACACCTACAGCCAATAGAAAAGCACTTCCAGAAATGCCTGGAAATAATAAAAATGAACATGCAAAAAAGCCATATATAACTAAAGCAACAGAACTCGGAATAAAGGGTCCATCTGGAGGATATGCTCCGGAAATATAAAATCCACTCAATAAAAAACCTATTAAGATTGATAAGAAAACATTTAAGTAAAAATTTCTTCCTTTATTGACATTTTCTTTTGAATAAGTATTTATTATTAGAAAAATACCATAACCGATCATTAATATTGCAATAGAAATATTGAATAATTCTGTAAAATTTGTGTATAAAAAATCTATAAGAGAGGAAAATAAAAAAACAGTAGCTATCATTCCAAATAATAAAGGAATCATTAAGTTCAAATTTTTAAATTTTGCTAAAAAATTTAATATCTTTTCATATACACCAAACATTAATGCAACAGTCGCACCCGATATTCCAGGTAATAACTCTGATAATCCAATAAATACACCTGCTATAAAATATTTAATTTTTTCATTCATACATCATTACCGTCTTCTGATTTTCCTGCCAACATCGGTACAAATGATACATCATCATATTGTTCTTCTTTAATTTCTCCATCTTTGTTTTTTGTTATTACATTTAATTTTTGTGATGATCCTCCCACAGGAATAACCAACTTAGCATCATCATTTAATACAGAAACTAAATCATTTGGATATGCTCTTGGAGCAGCTGCACATAAAATACCATCATATTTTTTTTGCTTATCCCAATCTTCATAACCGTCTCCATGCGCAAAAAGTACATTATTGATTTTAAGATTTGATAGATTCTCTCTAGATTTATGAACTAAAGGTTTAATTCTTTCAATGGCATCAACCTTTTCACTAAAAAATGATAAAACTGCTGACTGATAACCACACCCAGAACCAAGTTCTAGTAAATTTTCAAAAACTTTACCTCTGCTATTGG
The DNA here is from genome assembly GCA_902560315.1 of uncultured SAR86 cluster bacterium. Classification (GTDB taxonomy): domain Bacteria; phylum Pseudomonadota; class Gammaproteobacteria; order Magnimaribacterales; family D2472; genus SAR86A. The sequence continues at coordinate 60,479 of CACELG010000003.1, forward strand.
TGTGGGATATTAGTAATTCTGTCATTCGAGCAACAATGTATGGTTGGGAAATTGTTTGTTTGTACCCTATTGTTAACGATCTATTCTCATAAGCTCTTGACCATAATGCCTCATCAAGAAATATGTGACGAGGTATTTGAGAAATTGCATCAAGAACTCTAAAATCCTTAATGCCAAGATCTAGAAGAGTTTCTATCATCTCTTCTCTTACTCTTCTGAAGGTAAATCCAGAGTTACTCATCTAACATCTTTGAAATATCTTTAATAAAACTTGATGAGCTCAAACTATAATCAAGAACTGAAACAGAAACATAGCCAGTCTTGATTGCCTCTGCATCAGTCATGAAATTATCTTTAAGGGGTTCTCCGGACAGATTATATCTGTATCTATATAGATTTTTCGAATCTTGATTATCAACTCTGATTGGTTTTGCAGGAATGCCTCTTTTTGATAATCCTGTTGCTAGAATACCTTTAAACTCTTCCTCATTAATATCTGGAAAATTAATATTAATAACTTTTCCATTAAAAATTTCATTGTAAGAAACAATTTTTTCAATTAATTCAATTGATTTTTTTGTAATAAATTTAATATCTTTTGCATCATACGATGCAACAGAAATTGCAATTGGTGGATATTTTAAATTTCTTCCACCTACTGCTGCACCTACGGTGCCAGAATAAAGAACATCATTGCCAATGTTCGCTCCGTGATTGATTCCTGATACAACAATATCAAATTCAAAATCAACAATACTTAAAAGACCTAAGTATGAACAATCTGCGGGGGTTCCATCAACAGCATAAATTCTATCATCCACCTTGGTAACCTCTATCTCATTTAAATATGATATTGCTGCACTCATTCCACTACAATTATTTTTAGGAGCAACCATCCATACCTCATGATTCTTAGATAATTCTTTATAAAGAATTTTTATATTTTCAGCATCAAAGCCGTCATCATTGGTAAGTAATATTTTCATTTTTTTTCTCTAAGATTTACAAGGCTTTGGACTGCTATTGCCTTGTTTTTACCAATAATACCAATTTTTTCAGAAGTTGTTGCTTTTAAACCAATCTTAGAAACTGGTATTGATAAAAGATTAGATAATTCTTTTAGAATCTTTTCTCTGTGGGGTGCAATCTTAGGTTGTTCACATATTATTGTAGTATCAATATTATAAATCTCTAAACCTCTTTCATTTAATTGATCCAAACAATATTTAATAATTTCTATACTATTTAAGTCTTTATTATTTTCATCTTGATCTGAAAAAAATATTCCTATATCTCCTAATGCAGCTGCACCTAAAATTGAGTCTGCAATTGAATGAAGCAAAACATCACCATCTGAGTGAGCAATAATTTTATAATCGCATTCTATTTTATAGCCACCTAAAATTATCCCATCTCCAGCTTGATATTTATGCAAGTCAAAACCTACACCACTTCTAGTAAGAAAATTATTTAAAATCTCTAAATCCTCTGGTTCGGTAACTTTAATATTTGAACGAGATCCTTTAACTTTTGACAAAGTTAAATTTGCATATTCGATAGCAAAAGATTCATCAGGGCAATTTATATTTTCATCAATACACCTTCTTATTGATGATTTTAAATGACTGAATTTAGAAATTTGAGGTGTCTGAACTAGATAGAATTTATTTTTATCTTTTGTTGTATCTTTAGGGCTTATTTCTTCCTTGAGTGAATCGTATACGGGAATATATAAAAAAGAGCAACTTGTCTTGGACTTTTTAATATCTTTATATAAATTAACAATATCATCTTCTGTAATATTTGGTCTGGCCGCATCATGAGTTAATACATATTCATATTCTCTATCAGCAGCATTAAGTGCATTATTTATTGATTCTTGTCTTGAATTACCGCCAACAACATATTTAATTTTATTAGAATTATAAAAATTTTGATTTTTAATATGACTGTCATCTTCAGAAATGGCAATAATTATTTCTGAAACATATGCGGAATCAACGAAAGGCTTAACAGCACTTTCGATTATAGTATTTCCATTTACCCTGGCATATTGCTTTGGAATCTTATTGCCAAACCTTTCTCCTAATCCAGCTGCCGCAATGATTGTTAATATATTTTCATTCATCTTTTTCTTCATCTTTAAAGGATATAAATTCCTCATCGGGATAGGTTAGATTCAGATTCTCTCTTGCAAAATTTTCAATGTGATCATTTGAATCCTGAGCGTTTTTAATTTCAAATTCAAGAATTTCATTTTCTTTTCTTAGACTATTATTAGTGTTTTGATGAGTACTAGTTTCTTCTAATAATGAATTTTTTTTCGAATAATTATTTTCTCCAAAAAAAATGCTATTTAATAAGAGAAATATTATTAAAAGCAAAGCTGCTAATAACAAATAATAAAACTTATTCATTTAACAAAATATTGCTGCTTTCATTTTCTATCCAAAGCAGTCTGTTATATTTTGCAATTCTTTCAGACCTACAAGGAGCTCCAGTTTTTATTTGCCCCACTCCTAATCCTACAGCTAGATCTGCAATTGTTGTGTCTTCGGTTTCACCAGATCTATGAGAAATAATTGATTCAAATTTATTATTATTTGCACAATGAATAGTTTGAATTGTCTCTGTAATTGTTCCAACTTGATTAAACTTAATTAAAATAGAATTTGCTATCATTTCATGGATGCCTTTAATTAAAATTTTTTCATTTGTTACAAACAAATCATCTCCAACAAGTTGGCACTTTTCTCCAAGTTTCTCTGTTATTAATTTCCAGCCATCTATATCATTTTCATCTATTGCATCTTCTATTGATGTAATTGGATATTTGTTTACTAAACCTTCAAGGTAATTTATGAATTGGGATGATGAAAGTGTTTTATTTTCACTTCTTAAAATATAGTTTTTACCATCAAAAAATTCGCTTGCTGCACAATCAAGAGCAATATTTACATCAATGCCAGGTTTTAGATTTGAGCTTTCAATAGCTTCTATAATTAATTTAATTGCTTCTTCATTTGTTTTAAGATTTGGAGCAAAACCTCCTTCATCTCCTACAGATGATGAAAAACCTCTAGATTGAAGAATATTCTTTAAGTTATGATAAATTTCTGATGACCACTTCATAACCTCAGAGAAGTTTTTGGCGCTTTTTGGAATTATCATAAATTCTTGAATATCTATATTGTTATCAGCATGCTCTCCGCCATTAAGAATATTAAACATAGGCATTGGAATTGAGGGTTTTATAAAATCGCCAGTGATATTTTTATATAAATTTGAAAAATGTTCATGAAGATAAATATTTTGATCTTTAGCAGCAACTTTGGAGATAGCAAGAGAAATAGCCAAAATTGAATTAGCGCCAATTTTAGATTTATCATCAGTACCATCAAAATCAATTAATATTTGATCTATCTCAAACTGATTTATTGGATCTTTTCCAAGGACTAATGATGCTAATTTATTATTGATATTACTTACTGCTTTAAGCACTCCTTTTCCATTATAGTCTTCCTCATTATCTCTTAGCTCCAATGCTTCTTTTGATCCTGTTGAGGCACCACTTGGCACCATTGAAGAAGCTGAAATTCCATTATCAAGAGTAATTTTGCAAGAAATGGTAGGGACGCCTCTAGAATCAAAAACTTGAATAGCATTAACTTCTGATATCTTTGGCATCTTTTATTAGATCTCTATATCCTTTTGATCCTTTATAAAGTCATCTAAATCTTTAATTTGTTTAAGGAAATCATTAAGTGAAGAAAGAGGTAATGCACATGGACCATCGCATTTCGCTTCATCGGGATTTGGATGTGCTTCTAGAAATAATCCTGCTATAGATTGAGATATTCCTGCTTTAGCAAGACTTAAAACATACTCCCTTCTTCCTCCTGTTGCACTTCCAAGGCCTCCTGGAAGCTGAAGTGAGTGAGTAACATCAAAAATTACAGGCTTTGAAAGTTTTTTTAGAATCTGAAAATTCAATGTATCAACCACGAGATTATTATATCCAAAGGTGTTTCCCCTTTCACATAAGGTAATATTTTCATTCCCAGCAGCTATACATTTTTCAACAACATTTGACATTTCTTGTGCTGATAAGAACTGAGGTTTCTTAAACTGAATTATTGATTTTGTTTTTGCTGCGGCGCTTACAAGATCAGTCTGTCTTGCTAGAAAGGCTGGTATTTGAACAACTTCACATATTTCACTTACTGTTTGAGCTTGAAGTGGTTCGTGGATGTCAGTAATAACGGGAACATCAAAAGTATTAGATATTTCTTCTAAAATTTTAAGTCCTTCTTCTAAGCCCGGACCTCTATAAGAATTAATTGAACTTCTGTTTGCCTTATCAAAGGAACCTTTAAATATATAGTTGATTTTAAGATTATTGGTTGATTCTATAAATTTTTCTGCAACTTCCATAGCTAAATCTCTTGATTCAAGAACATTCATACCACCCATAAGAGTCATTGGCTCAGAGTTATCTATATTAAAATTTCTTAATTTCATCTTGTTATTTAGTAATTGTACTTTTTATATAGCTATTGAATATAGGATGTCCATCTCTTGGATTAGATGTAAATTCAGGATGGAATTGGCAAGCTAAAAACCATTTATGTTTAGGAATTTCAATCATTTCAACTAGCTTATCATCAATCGATGTTCCAACAACTTCAAGGCCATTTTTTATCATATCATCTTTGAATTTAGGATTTACTTCATATCGATGTCTATGTCTTTCCATAATTTCAACATTTTTATACATTTTATATGAATTTGAACTTTTCTTAAGCTTGCAAATCTGTCCACCTAATCTCATAGTACCTCCAAGATCAGAATTCTTGTCTCTCTTTTCTTTCTTACCAGAAATATCATTCCACTCAGTAATTAATCCAATAACAGGATATTTAGTTTCATGATTAAACTCTGTGCTGTTGGCGCCCTTCAAATTTAAAACATTTCTTGCATATTCAATAATTGCAACCTGCATACCAAGACAAATACCTAAATATGGAATATTTTTTTCTCTTGCATATTTACAAGCTAATATCATCCCTTCCACTCCTCTTTCACCAAAACCTCCAGGAACTAGGATAGCATCAGCATTTTTTAATGTTTTTCTTATGTTTTTAGTAGTAATATTTTCTGCTTCAACAAAGTTAATATTTACCTTGGCTTTATTCTTAATTCCAGCATGTTCTAAAGCCTCATTAATAGATTTATATGAGTCTTTTAACTCCGTATATTTTCCTACAAAAGATACATTTACTTCTTTTTCTGGATGCAATTTAGCTTCAACCACTCTCTTCCAATCATTTAGTTTTGGATTATTTGTTTTGATGTTTAACTTATCTAATATAGCTTTATCAACTTTCTGTTTATTTAATAAAATTGGAACAGAGTATACGGTTTCTACATCATGCATTGATATAACGCTTTTGTTAGGCACTGAACAAAAAAGAGCAATTTTATTCTTTTCATCTTTTGGTAACTCTTTATTAGATCTACAAATTAAAACATCAGGGCTTATACCTAGCGATCTAAGTTCTTTCACTGAATGTTGAGTAGGTTTGGTTTTCAATTCCCCAGAGGCGTCTATAAATGGTACCAAGGTTAAATGAACAAAAGCCCAAGAAGAAGTTGGAAGTTCAAGTGCCATTTGTCTTAAAGCTTCAACAAATGGTTGACTTTCAATATCGCCAACTGTTCCACCAACTTCAACTATTGCAATATCTTTATTTTGACCCCCTTCTTTAATTCTTTTCTTAATTTCGTTTGTAATATGAGGTATTACTTGGACAGTCCCGCCTAGATAACTGCCCTTTCTTTCATTTCTGATAACGGTCTCATATACCTTTCCTGCAGTAAAATTATTTTTTCTCGAAGCTTGAAATCTTACAAATCTCTCATAATGGCCCAAATCTAAATCTGTTTCAGTCCCATCATTTGTTACAAATACTTCTCCATGTTGAAAAGGACTCATTGTACCTGGGTCAACATTTATATATGGATCGACTTTAATTAGCGATACAGAAAGGCCTCTTGATTCTAGCAATGCTCCTATAGATGCAGCCGCAATACCTTTTCCAAGTGATGAAACTACTCCGCCGGTTATAAAAATGTATTTAGTTTTTGCCATCAGTAAATTTAATCATGATGGGATATTAGAATAACAGATTAATCTGCTCTTTTATATACTTTTTTAACCCTAGACTTAACTCCAGTCATCAAATAATAAGAAATTAGATCATTTGATTTAGCTATATTTGAAATCGATAGGTCTTTTGAAAAAAACTCACACCAATCACCTAAATTACAATCATTTATGTTTGTTACATCTATTGTAGTTAAATCCATACTGACTCTTCCAAAAACTTTTGCTTTTTGGCCGTTTATTAATACATCAGTGCCATCTTTTATATTTAAAGGTAATCCATCAGCATAACCAAAATAAACGGTAGCAATTAGCATATCTTTTTCAGCAATAGCTCTTCCATCATAACCAACTCTTTCGTCTTTCTTTATCTTTCTTAAATTTACAACTGGCGATCTAAGTGTCATTGCAGTTTGGATTTGATTGTCTTTAAAATAACCGCCATACATTCCTATTCCACATCTTACCCAATCATATAATTTATCTGGAAAATTCATAATACATCCAGTATTTGCAATACTTTTATCTACATCTTTATGCATCTTATTGGATAAATCTTGGAATAACTTAAATTGATTCTGATTTGAAATAGAATCTTTATCATTTGAAGCTGCTAGGTGAGTCATTAGGGTAAATCTTTTATTACTAAGATACTTATTATAAATGTCAAGAAAATCATTTATTTCAAACCCCAGTCTATTCATACCAGTGTTAATCTTTAACCATAAATTATCAAAGGTATTATTTTTTTTAACTATTTGAAATTGGTCTTTATTATGAACAACCATATCAAGATTTAGATCCTTTGCCTCAAGGAATTCATCATGAGAATATATTCCCTGCATTAATAAAATTTTCTTATTAGATAAACTTCTAATTTTTCTTGCCTCATCAATCCTTACAACGCCATATCCATCTGTAAGGTCGTCAATATCTCCCGTAACTTCTTCTAGATTATGACCGTAGGCATCAGACTTTATGACTGCCATAAATTTTGATTTATTTTCAAGCTTATTTTTTATATAAGAAATGTTTGTCCTTAAAACATTTCCATCAATAATTAATTCTGAATTAATTGCTGTCATTCAAAAGATTCGTAAAAACCATCAGACGTAAAGTTTTCAAATCTAGTAAATTCTTTTAGGAATGTAAGATTTACAGTTCCTATGGGTCCATTTCTTTGTTTACCAATTATAATTTCTGCTTTATTTCCTTGCTCAGAGTCTTCGTTATAAACCTCATCCCTATAAATAAATAAAATTACATCTGCGTCTTGTTCTATTGCACCAGAATCTCTTAAATCTGCCATAATTGGCCTTTTATTAGGCCTTTGTTCAACTGCTCTATTAAGTTGTGAAAGCGCAATTACAGGTACATTAAGTTCTTTTGCTAATGATTTCAATGATCTTGATATTTCTGATATTTGATTAACTCTATTTTCTGTTGAAAGAGGTAGTTGCATCAACTGAAGATAGTCAACAACAATAAGAGATAATCCATCTTTTTCAGTTCGAGCCAACCTTCTAGCTTTAGCTCTTAATTCCATTGGCGATAATAATGAGCTGTCATCAATCCATAATGGCATATTTTTTAGTTTTTCACTTTGTTGTAACAATATTCTTAGCTCATCATCTTTAAGCATTCCAGATCTTACATTTTGTTGGTTTAATTTTGTCATTCCAGAAAGCATTCTAGTAGTTAGAGATTCTCCTGGCATTTCAAGGCTGAAAATTAAAACTGCGCCATTTGATTCCTCATCAAGTAAAACATTCTCAGCAATGTTCATTGCTAAAGATGTCTTACCCATACTTGGTCTTCCAGCAACTACAACTAAATCACCTCTCTGGAGACCTTGAAGTTTATTATCTAAGTCTTTGAAGCCTGACGATGAACCGATCAAACCCCCAGATTTATTTGATAGTTCGTGGAGTCTATCCATAGTGGATGGAATTAATTCTCGCATTGACTGCAAGTTTTGATCATTTTTATTAGTTTCATCATTTAAGGCAAAAATCATACTTTCAGCTTTATCTAATAAAGAAGCACCATCTTGTCCTTGAGGATTTGTAATTAACTCTGATATTTCTGAATTTGCTTTCATCAATTTTCTTGTAATTGACCTTTGTCTAATTATTTCAGCATATGCTTCTAAGTTTGCTGCAGATGGAGTTGATGTTGCTAACTCAACTAGATAGTCCTTGCCACCTACTTTATTTAAAGAATTCTTATTATCAAGCTTTTCAGATACCGTCAAAGGGTCAAGTGGTTTGTTTTCTTCCACTAATTCTGACATTGATTGGAAAATTATTTGATGATCTTTGCCATCAAAATCATTCTCTTTAATCACTTGTATTACAGTGTCGAATCGGTGAGTTTCAAGCATTAGCCCACCTAAAACTGCTCTCTCTGCTTCCCGAGCTTGTTCGTTTTGATTGATATTTATATCTGACATTGGAATATGATTTTTACATCATATTTCAAAATATACAACTACTCTGGTGATACTTTTACTAAAACTTCCACACTTACTTCTGGATGGACACTTATCGAAATATTATGATCACCCGTTTCTTTAATAGGACCTTCTGGAAGTTGAACTTCACTTTTATCTATTTGGACACTCATACTTGAAAATGCTTCTGAGATTTCTCTTGTCCCAACAGATCCATACAAGGCCCCTTCTTCAGTAACAGGAACTAAAATTTCACATTGAGAACCTTCAATATCCTTGCCTCTAGCTTGTGCATTTATAAGTATGTCCTCTGATATTGCAGCCAATTCATCCTTTCTAGCTTCAACTTCGGAAATATTCTTTTCACTTGCAAAGGCTGCTTTTTTTTGAGGAATTAAGAAATTTCTAGCATAACCGCTATTAACCTCGACAACGTCACCAATCTCACCAAGTCTTTGTATCTTGTCTAATAAAATAATTTTCATGATTTAATTATGCATATCTGTGTATGGTATCAATGCTAAAAATCTTGCAATTTTTATATACCTTGTTAATTTTCTTTGATTTGATGCTGATACACCAGTAACTCTAGCAGGAATAATTTTTCCAGTTTCTGTGATAAATTCTTTAAGAAGATTAACATCTTTATAGTCAAACTTTTTAGGTAACTCATATTTACTCATCTTTTTCTTCCTCTTTGCTTTCTTCTTTGGTTATTTCATCAGAATTTTCTTGTTCTTCTTCTTTGTTGTCTTTACTAGATTTTTCCTCATCAGTAGTTTCTTCTTTTTTTGTCTTTTTAATATTACTTTCTTTTTTTTCATCACCCTTTTCTTTGATATCTTCAGAGTCTGATTTCTTGTTTTTGGAGTCTATTAATAATTGAGAATCTTCACCGGAATGCTCTTTAACTGAAATAAAAAGATGTCTAATTATAGATTCGTTATATTTAATCTTATTCTCTATATCTATTAACTGCAATGAGTCTCCCTCAATATTAAATATTAAATAATGTCCTTTATTATGATTATTAATTGAATATGAAAGCTGTCTTCTTCCTATATCTTCCATCTTATTAATACTAAAGGAATGTTGTTTAAGAAGTTTTTCGAATTCTTTTATAAAAGTTTCTACCTTAGAAGAAAGGTTAGGATTTAAAATAATTACTGTTTCGTATTTTTTCATATTTTCCTTATGGTTATAGATTTTTACAAGAGTAAAAACCAAGGAATGTGCATTCTAAATGAAATTATTTTTATAATCAATACTCGCTTTTAACGATACGTAAAAGCTTTGAAAACAATCCTATATTTTGCTCTGAGAGCATTTCGTGGTTAATTTGTTTATTGCCATGTTCAATTAAACCTATTGAAGTTGAGTATATTGGGTTCTGTAAAATTGTTTCCATTCCATTAAATTTTGAAGGAATCCCTAATCTAACAGAAGTTTGAAAGACAGATTCTGCTAGTTCAACAACTCCTTCCATCTTTGATGTTCCTCCTGTAAAAACAATTCCAGCTGAAATCTTATCTTCAAATCCATTTCTAGATATTTCAGCTTTTATTAATTCAAATAACTCTGAGTATCTTGGTTGAATAATATCTGCTAGTGAAGTTCTAGATAACTCTCTAGGAGGTCTTCCGCCTACTCCAAGAACTTCAACAGTTTCATCATCTTTTGTAAATTCTGTAACCGCACATCCATGTTTTTGTTTTATATCTTCAGCTTGAGGTGTTGGTGTTCGCAAAGCTTGGGCAATATCGCTTGTTACTTGATCACCTGCTATTGGAATTACTCCAGTAAATACTATTGAGCCAGAATTGAATATGGCAATATCTGTAGTTCCACCTCCAATGTCTACAAGACATACTCCTAAGTCTTTTTCATCTTCAGACAAGATTGAGTGAGAACTAGCTAGTTGTTCTAAAACAAACCCATCTACACTCAGACCACAATTTTTAATACATTTCTCGATATTCTTTATAGCACTGCTTGCACAAGTAACTAAATGTACTTTTGCTTCTAGCCTTACACCAGACATTCCAAGAGGATCTAAGCTTACTTCCTGATCATCTATAACAAAAGATTGGGGAAGAACATGCAAGACTCTTTGATCTGATGGTATTGAAACAGCTTGAGCAGATTCAATAACTCTATCAATATCAAAAGAGGATACTTCATTTTCTTTAATACCAACTGCTCCCTGAGAATTTAAACTTTTTATATGATTTCCAGCAATCCCAACAAACACAGAGGTAATTTTTTCTTCAATCATAGATTGAGCTTGTTCAACAGCTTTTTTTATTGCATCAGTTGTTGCGTCAATATTTACAACCACGCCTTTTTTTAATCCACTTGACGGATAAGCTCCTAATGCAATTATTTCTAATTTTGAATCATCATTATATTTCCCAACGATGCAAACTACCTTAGATGTTCCAATATCTAACCCAACAATCATATTTGAATTTTTAGTATTACTTGCCATAATTTAAAGCAACTCCATCTTTATATCTCATATCTATGATACTAGGTATTTTTCCAATATCTAATAAATAATTAGAAGTATCTTTAAAATTTTTAAACCTCTTTTCAGATAAATCATGACCAAATCTAATTAATGTTTTATCAGAAGTCACTTCCCAACCGTTTACATAACTATAATTAATATTTCGTATTATAAATTGTGTATTAGAAATGGATGATATTTCTTCAATTAATTTTAATATTTCTTCGGGTTTATCTATAGGTCCTTCAACCATAATTAAATCTCTTTTTGATGAATCATATTTAAATTGATAAAGATCTTTATCATAAAAAAATTCCTCATTAAGAACAAAAACAGGTTCTCTATTCTTAATATTCAAATATAAGTCTTTTTTAAAGGGTTTATGCGCTAAAGAATAATCCTTTATCCAATCTTGGTTTCTAATTATATTTTCTATTTCTTTTCTAGATTTAGAGTTTTTTAACTTACTTATTAATAACTGCTGAGATTTAAATTCAAAACCTGACTCAAAAACAATATTTATTTTATATTGACTCAATAGTGTTAGTGAGAAAATTAATGGCAATATTAGTACTATTTTTTTAAAACGCAGCATCAATGATCTTCTTTACCACCTCATTATAAGATAGGCCTAAAAAACTTCCTGACTTTGGAACACAGCTATGATCTGTCATTCCCGGAACTGTATTAATTTCAATTACATAAAATTTGCCATCACTGCCTTGTATTAAATCAACTCTTGCCCATCCATCACAATTAAGTGCCTTAAATGCATCGGTTGCTGTTTTATTTATTTCAATTAATTCATTCCTATGAAGCTTAGCCTCTTTAAGAATGGTCTCATCTGAAAGATACTTTGCATCGTAATCATAGAATTCGTTTTTTGAGATTATTTCAATTGGAGGAAAACATTCATCATCAACAATAGTTACAGTGAATTCTTTTCCTTCTATGTATTCTTCATAAATAAATCCTCTATTTGGATTTGAACATGCTTTAATAGCATTTCTATTGCTCTCCTCATTCGTAATTTTAAAAATATCTATACTAGATCCATCTTCTTGAGGTTTTAAAAATATTGCATCAAAAGGCCTAAACTTATCAAAATATTTAGCACTAAATTTAGCATCAGGACTATCATAAGAGGGTAATTTACTTACTTCAGACCAAAGTGGAGTATTTATATTGTTTTGTTTTAGGATTTTTTTTGCAAGTTTCTTATTCCATGTGTTTTTACAACATTTTGAACCTGAGCCTGAATATAAAATATTTAAATCGTCTAAACATTTTTGAAGTGTGCCATCCTCTCCCTCAAAACCATGAAGAGCAATGAAAACAAAATCAAATGCTCTAAGTTCCTCTAATCCTTCAAGATCATTTATATCAATTAAATCCGCAATATATCCTAATTCAATAATTGATTTGTATACTCCCTCACCACTTTGAATTGAGATTTCTCTTTCAGACGAAGAACCTCCGTATAGAACAGCAATTTTATTTATCTTTTCCATTTATCTGTTATAGCCTCACAGACTTTAGACACACTTCCGGCACCTTGGGTAATTAATATATCAAACGAATGTTTCTTTTTGGCAATTAAATTAGCTATATCGCTATGATTCTTTAAATAAGTTACGTCCTTATGCCCTTTTTGTTTAAGTGTTTCAACTATTGTCTTAGAGTTAATTCCTTTAATAGGCTTTTCACTTGCAGAATAGATATCTAATAAAATTAATGAGTCTGTTTTCTTAAGAACTTTTATAAAATCATCAAAAAGTTGTGCGGTCCTAGAAAACCTATGTGGTTGGAAAATCATGCAAACTTTTTTATTTTTATATTCTTCTTTATAAGCCTTGATATTTGAATCAATTTCTAATGGATGATGTCCATAATCATCTATTAAAGTTATTTTCTTCGAACCAAGCTTGATTTTATGTTTCTCATACCTTCTCCCAACACCAGTAAATTCATATATACCTTGTTTAATTGAGGTTATCGGAATTCCTTCTTCTAAGGCAACAGCAATTGAAGCCGCTGCATTAAAAACATTGTGCTTGCCGGGTAGATTTATTTTAAATTTATGTGTTTTATTATTTTTTTTATTTACGATTTCGAATTTTTGTTTACCTTTGTAAGCTTTTATAGAGGTAATTCGATAGTCACATTTTTTTGACTCTCCAAAAGTAATTTGTGTTCTGAATATTCTATTAGAAATCTTTTTTATATTTTTATCATCGCCATTTATGACCATATATCCATAAAAAGGTACATTCTCTGAAAAAAGAACAAAAGAATCTAAAAGGTTTTCAAAAATATTGTTGAAGTGAGCTAAATGATCATCATCTATATTTGTTAAAACTGCGACATCTGGTTGCAGATGAATAAATGATCCATCGCTTTCATCAGCCTCCGCAACAATATACTTACCCTCACCTAAATCTGAATTTTCATCTGTACTTAATATTTTTCCTCCAACAACATAGGTCGGACTTAAATTAGCCACACTCATTATTTTTGCTATTATGCTTGTTGTAGTAGTTTTGCCATGACTTCCAGCAACAGCTATGCTTTCATAGCCAATCATTAAACTTCCAAGCATTTCTGCTCTTGGTATCGTGGTTATTGAATCTTTTTTAGCTTGGATAAGTTCCGGATTATTTTTGTTTATTGCAGAAGAAACAACTAATAAATTTGCACCTTTGATATTTTTAGAAGAATGACCAATGTAAACTTTTGCTCCATCCTTACGCAGCCTTTGCAGATCATTTGAATCTGAAATATCTGAACCTGAGATCCTATATCCTTTTTGCAACAGAACTTTTGCAATACCAATCATTCCTGCACCACCAATACCAACAAAATGAATATTCTTTACTTTTTTAAAAGGTCTCATTTTTTGAAATAATCCTCTAAATGTTTGAGAATAATTTTAGACGCATTGACATGATCATTTATATGGTATTTTTTCCAATTTAAATATAATTTTTTCTCAATCACTTCTTTTAATTTGTTTATTAATTTCTCTTTGCCATCTTTCTCTTCGTGCAAAACACCCATATTCATTTTTGTAATAATTTTTGCATTTTTAACTTGATGATTATCAATGGATGTTGCTAATGGTATTATTACAGCTCCTCTTTTAAGAGATATTATCTCTGATAGACTTAAAGCACCGGCTCTAGATATAACAAAATCTGACCATAAAATCTCTTTCGAAGGATTATCATAAAATTTATATACCTCTGCTTGAACATTTACTGCACTATACAAACTTTTTACTTCATTAAAATAATTTTCTCCACATTGATGTTTTATTTTTAAATTGCATGATAACTCTTTTAAAACCACTGGAATCTCTTGGTTAATAAAATTAGCTCCTTGACTTCCGCCAGTGACATAAATTCTTATTTCGTTTTGATCATAATCATCATGACCACTATCAGTATTTATAAATGATTTCCTAATAGGATTACCAGAGACAATTGATCGTTTAATTTGCTTTATTGGAAATCCTAAAAAGTTAATTTTAGCTATCTTTGACAAAAATCTGTTAGCAGTGCCCATAATTGCATTTTGTTCATGAATGAATATTGGCAATCTTCTTATCCAAATTGCAATTCCAGCTGGTATGCAAATAAAACCTCCAAAACCAATCATTGCATCTATATTTTCTTTTTTGATAATCTTTAAAACTTTAAAAACACCTTTTAATGTTTGAATAAGAACTTTAAACTTTTTTAATATTTTTTGTCCTCGAAAACCATCGATTAATATTGAATACTTCTTTGAATCTAATGCTTTGTATGCATTATTTTCTATTTCATTACCTATTCCCAATAAAATGATTTCGTTATCATTATTAATTAGCTCTTCTGCTATTGCTTTAGCAGGAAAAATATGACCGCCTGTCTTGGCGGCTACAATTAAATATTTCATCTAAAGTATTTTATTTTCATTATTGATTCTAAGAACTATTCCCATCAAAGATAACATTATAATAATACTCGTCCCTCCATAGCTGATAAAAGGAAGTGTAAGTCCTTTTGTCGGTAATAAACCAATATTTACAGCCATATTAAAAAGAGCTTGTATTGAAATTAAAAGAAAAATACCAAAAACAGTATATCCTTGAAATAATCTGCCTTTTTTAAAAGATTCAAATGATATTGATACTAAGCCAATAAAAAGCATTATGAACAATCCAATTAAAAGTAACCCTCCAAGAATACCAAGTTCTTCAATAATAATAGCAAAAATAAAATCTGTATGAGCTTCTGGTAAAAAAAAGCTTTTTTGAAAACTATTTCCAAGTCCAACTCCTAACCATCCACCTTGCCCAATACTAATTAAGGAGTTTGATAACTGCCATCCAGCATTTCTTACAACATCAACCGCGAAAGGATCAGTAAATGCTAAAACTCTTGCAAGTCTCATTGGTGATGTTGTTATAGCAAGATATCCCAATAATGCTATCAATAACATCAGTAAAGAGAGTTGAGAAAAAGATATGCCAGCATAAAAAAGAATTCCAACCACTAAAGCACAAACTATTGCCGTTGAACCAAGATCAGGCTGCCCCATAATTAATACAGAAATTACAAACAATAATACCAATGGTTTTAAAAAACTTCTTAAAGAATCTATTTCTGACATCCTTCTTACAGAATATCCAGAAATATATAAAATTAAGCTAAATTTACATATTTCTGAAGGTTGAATATTAATAGGTCCCAACCTTATCCATCTAATACTTCCATTTACGCTTGTACCAACATCAGGAATAAAAAGAGCAATTAATAATAAGATACTCAATATCATAAATACCCAATCAGCTTTAAATAATATATCTGAGGGTAAAATTAGAAAGAAAATTAGAGAAATGATGCCAGTAGCAATAAATAACGCCTGTCTTTGAGCAAAATGAAATGGGTTTGAAGTCATGTCATCAGCAATATAGATACTGGATGAAGTTACCATTATTAAACCCAAAACAACTAATATCACCAGAGGAAAGATAATTAATATATCATTTTTAGTGACCTGCATTTAAATACTTCTCTGCATAAAAATTAAAACATTCGCCTCGTTCTATAAAATCATTAAAATCATTACCACTTGGATAGCCTGGAGAAAATAATAAATTATGTTTTATATTGTTGCTCTTAAGAAAATTAAACAAATCTTCAATAGATTTAAATATTTGTTTATTAGCATTTTTAATACATTTATTTATTTCATTTGAGTGATTACCAAAAATGAAAATTGTTTCTGGTCCATCAAGATAAATCTCTCTATATTGTTCTTTTCTAGGGTCTCCACAAATAATTAAGATATATTCAGAATTGAATAATCTTTTGGCTTCTTTCAATGCATAAGAAAGCGAATGGAAGTTTGTAGATTTTGAATCATTAATAATATTATTAGATATCATTTGAAATCTAAAAGGAAGGTTTTTAAATTCAATTTTTTTAGCCTTCATTTTTGTAATCCATTCAAATAACTTATATGGATTCATTTCATATGAAATGCTATCTTTTGATAACAAAATTTTTTCTTTTGATAATTTATATAACTCAAAATCTCCATGGTAATCTAAATGGTCTGCTTCAATGTTTAACAAAATACCAAAGTCTAATTTGTTAGATCTCATTTTATCTAGTTGAAAGCTGGATAATTCAATAATTGAATATTTTTTATTGTTATTGATGGAATCAAGAACTGGATTACCAATATTTCCTAGCAAATTAGAAGAGCTGTAAGTATTAAATAGTTGATGTAAATGATATGCGGTTGTACTCTTCCTATTTGTACCAGTGATACCTATTTTGATCGAGGTGTCATCTTTAAAAAATATATCAAGATCTGTTAAAACATTATTATTTTCTTTTTTAATCTCTTCAAACTTTTTTTTTGGAATGCCAGGACTGCATAAAATTTGGTCAAAAATTTTTAAATCATATTTTTTATTAAATTTTGAAATATTTGCATCATAAATATCAAACTTTAATTTTTTATTATTTAAATATCTTTCAAAAGATTTACCGGTTTTACCATAACCATAGATTAAAGATTTCATAAGGATTTATCTTAATTTAAGAGTAGCTAACGCAACTAAAATTAAAACTAGGGTTATTATCCAAAAACGAACAATTATCTTAGGTTCTGCCATACCTTTTAGTTCATAATGATGATGAATAGGTGCCATTAAGAAAACTCTTTTACCCCTAGTTTTAAAAGAAATAACTTGAATAGCCACACTTAAAGTCTCCATTACAAAAACACCAGCCATAATCGCAAAAACTAATTCATGTCTTAAAAGAATAGCTATTATTCCAAGAATTGCGCCAAGGGTTAATGACCCTATATCACCCATAAATAGTTGAGCAGGATAAGTGTTGTACCATAAAAATCCGATTCCAGAACCTATTAAAGCACCGCAAAAAACTATTAACTCACCAGATAAAGGAAGATGTGGTAAATATAAATAATCTGCGATTAGCTCATTCCCCATTGCATATGCTATCAAGCCTAATGCTCCTCCAATCAAAACTGATGGTAAAATAGCTAAACCATCAAGTCCATCTGTTAAATTTACTGCATTTGATGAACCAATGAGCACAAACATACCTGTAAAAATAAAAATGAATGGTGACATTGGTATTATTAAATCTTTAAAAAATGGAACAATAAAAGAGACTTCAGGAAGAATTTCTGCCGAATAATATAGATAAAGCATAGATATTAATGCGATAACAGATTGAAAGATAATTTTTTGTTTTGAAGAAAGCCCTTCAGAGCTTTTGTTTTTAATCTTAAGATAATCATCAAAAAAACCTATTAGTGCGAAGCTAACTGTTACGCCTAAAACTACCCATATATACCTATTTCCTAAATCTGCCCAAAGAAGTGTAGAAATGACTAAAGAAGATAAGATCAACAAACCTCCCATTGTTGGAGTTCCAGTTTTTTTAAAATGTGACTTCGGTCCGTCTTCTCTAACGTATTGTTCATACTGCATAGATTTTAAGAAATTTATTATTAATGGTCCTAACAAGATTGAAATTATTAATGAAGTAATAGTTCCACCAATTGTTCTTACTGTTAAGTATCTCAACACATCAAAGCCGGGATCTACCGATACAAGAACTGACCCTAAATACTCAAACATTTATAAATCTCTCCATTCTCATTCCTCTTGAACCCTTTATTAAGATAACATCTTTTGAAGTGATATTTTTTTTTAAATAATTTTTTAGATCATCTTCATTTTCAAAATGAAAGCCGTAATCACCAAAACTCTCGATTGTATGCCTTGTAAGATCTCCATATCCTAATAAAACATCTATGCCTTTTGCGTTTGCATATTCGCCAACTTCTCTATGAAGCTTTTTTTTATATTTACCTAGCTCTAGCATGTCACCTAGTATTAAAGTTGTTCGTTTCTTATAATTACCTAACAAATCAATCGACTTTTTTGTTGAATCCGGGTTCGCATTATAAGTATCATCAATTAGAGTTGACCCTCTATACCATTTTGATTTAATTTGCCTTATTGTTTGGAAATCATTTGAATTAATTGATTTTATAAAGTCATCAAGCTTATTATTTAGGCAAAAATTAGTTATACAACCAACCAGTAAATTCTTAATGTTATGCGTTCCCTCAAGATTAGTCTTAATTAAGATTGGTTTATCTAAAAATTTAGAAGCAATGTAAAAATCAGTACCATTTTTTTTAGTTTTTATATTTGTTGCATGAAAGTCTGCTTCTTTATTTATTCCAAATGTCAGTATTCTTATATCAGTTCTAATCTTTTTCCAATAATTTAAGTATTGTTTTTTTTCATTTGGTACTATAAGAAAACCATTACTTCTAATATTTTTAATAATTTCAGATTTTACTTTCAAGACACCTTTTATATTTTGTAGCTTTTCAAGATGAGAGTTTCCAATATTAGTGATAATTCCAATGTGAGGATTTAAAATCTTGCTTAAGTAATCTATATCTTTAAACTTTGATGCTCCTATTTCTAAAACTAATTGTTTTGATTTAAAAGAAGCGTTAATTAGACTTAATGGCATTCCAATTTCATTATTAAAGTTTTCTATGGTGCTCGACGATTCTTTTAAAGTGCTGGCGATAATATTTGTTGTTGTTGTTTTGCCGTTGCTTCCAGTAACTGCGATAACCGTTCCATTAAATTCTTTAATAATGTTTCTAGATATTTTTCCTAGAGCAAGAATAGTATTTTTAACATATATAATTTTCTTATTTTTTGAATTTAAAAATCTTTTATCGTCCGTAAGAGCAATTACAGCACCTTTTTTAAGAGCTTCTTCAACATAATCATTACCATTAAAGTTATTCCCCTTTAATGCAATAAACATTGATTTTTTAACAATAGATCTAGTATCTGTGGAAATACTTTTTATCAAATTATGTTCTTTAATTTTTATACAAAGATATTTTTCTAAATCATGTGTACTATCTATAAATTTCATCAACTACCTCATGATCGCTAAAGTGGGATACCTTTCCTAATATTTCTTGAGTATTTTCATGCCCCTTTCCTAAAATAACCATACAATCATTTTTACCAATTATTTTACTTCCATAAATGATAGCTTCTTTTCTATCTTCTATAGCAATAACATTATCTAATTTATTGCCTGATTTTGAATCTTCAAAAATATCTTCAAAAGTCTCATTTCTTGAATTATCAGATGTAAAAATTACTTTTGTTGAATTCTTTAATGCTTCTCTCAACATTTTTGGTCGCTTTATTTTGTCCCTATCTCCCCCACACCCAAATACCACAACTAGATTATCAAAATACTTTTTTATTGAACTTAAAATAGTTTCAAAAGCATGTTCATTATGCGCATAGTCTATAAGGATATTTGCTGGAATATTTCTGACTAACTCTGCTCTACCTTTTGGCAGTCTTAAAAAAGAAAGATCATTTATTGAGTCTTCAAAAAAATTATCAAACCCAATAGACGTGATGGCAAAAACGAGATTAGAGATATTAAATTCTGGAAAAATCTGGCAGGTAAATTTATATTTTTTCTTTAGTTCTTGCTCCTGTCCCTGTGGGGGTTTGTTAATTAAAATATTAAATTCGCATCTAGTTAATGAAATTTTTTTTATTTCATAAAAAATATCAGAAAAATTATTTTTATTGCTTATGCATCTGAGGTCATAATTATGATTTTTAAGTTTGTTGGAATCATCATTAATTAATTTTATAGAGGAGTTTATTTTAAAAATATCAAATTTTGTATCTATATATGAAGGTATATTTTCATGATAGTCTAAGTGGTCATTAGAAATATTTAGTATAGAAGCTGAATTGAACCAATAAATATTACTTAATCTTTTTTGATCAAGCGCGTGAGAAGAAATTTCTATACATATGCTTATTGAATCTAGGCCAAAATTAAAAGAATCTATAATTTCAAATAATTCAAATATATCTGGTGTGGTTTTTGATGAAAATGAAGTATTAAATTTATTATTTTTATATTGAATACCCATAGTACCTACATATAAAGAATCATATTCCATGCTTGTAAGTAATTGATGGCAGAGGTGCGCAGCTGAGGTTTTCCCGTTTGTGCCAGTGAACGTAAAAAAATTATTATGATTGATATCGATTTCATATAAGGTATTAAGGAAATCTATAATTTTATTTTCAAGATTTTTTATATAAAAAATTTTGCTATTTTGAGATGTGAAATTTACGTCATTGTGAACAACGATAGATGCTCCCAAATTTAGTGCCTCTTCTGCATAATTGCTTCCATGTATTTTTGATCCTTGTAAACCAAAAAAAATTGAGTCTTTCTTTATTTTTTTTGTTGAGTTTGTTGCGCTTAAAATTTTAGTGCCTTTAGGAATGTCTATACCTAAAATATCTGCAAATTTACTCATCCTGGAAATACCCCAAATAATTTAGCGAACTTTCAGCTATTTTTGCAAATACAGGTGCTGCTACTGTACCACCTGAATATGAGTTAAGTCCTGGTTCATCAATAGAAACAAAAATTGTTAGAGATTTAGTATTAAGGGGGGCTATTCCAATGAATGCAGCTCTATAAGAATCTTCTGCATACCCTGATCCTCTTTTAATTTGATGAACAGTGCCTGTTTTCCCACCTTCTGAAAAACCATTGATATTTGCAGCTTTTCCTGTTCCATCTTTAACTACCATCCTCAAAGCATCTAAAATATGATTTGCTGTTTCAGAAGATATTATTTGTTTTGATGTAACTTCTTGATTTTTTAGAAGTTTAAAGTCTTTTAATATACCTTCATTTGCAAATACAGAATAAGCAGACGCAATTTGAAAAGGACTTATAGTGATGCCATAACCATATCCCAAACTTGCAAGTTCTTTATCATTTACACTTTCTTTAATATTCATATATCCAAATGCTGAGGATGGAAAATTTATTGATATTGGTTTAGTAAATCCAAAATTATAATAATTCTTTTTTAGTTCTTCATAACCTAATTCAAGCGCGATTTTTGATGCTCCAATCTGGCTAGAAAATGCAATGATTTCTTTAGGACTTAATTTTTCATAATTTTTTGAATCTACAATGACTTTGTCATTTAAATTTAATCTTCTAGGAATATTAATATCATCATTTACTTCAAGTACTTTGTTATCAAGAGCTTTTGATAAAACTATTGGCTTTAACACTGATCCTAATTCATAAGCATCAATCAGTGCCCTGTTTTTTTGAATCTCTCTTTGAGGATGATTTGGATTGTAAGATGGGTAACTTGCCATAGCTAATATCTCGCCTTTTTTATTATCAAGAACAACAACTGTTCCAGACTTAGCATTATTAGTTTTAATAGCTTCTACTAAGTGCTTATATGCAAAAAACTGAATTGATGCATCAATAGTTAGAATAATGTCACTGCCTTGAATTATCTTATCAACTTCAATTGGCATAGAAATCACTTCTTGTTTTGCATTTTTAAAATATTTTTGTTTTCCAGGTAATCCTGCTAATACATTGTCATAACTTTTTTCTAATCCCTCTTGAGCACCATCTCTTCCATAAAAACCTACTAATGTTGAAATTTGATCGCCTAATGGATAGTGTCTGCTATGTCTCGTCTCTATTTCAGTATTTTTTAACTTTAATTTTTTAACTTGTAATATCTCCTCATTTGAAATATTTTTCTTTAATAGTGTTTTTTTATTAAATTTTTCTAAAATGGAATTGTTATCTAATTCAATAATCTCTGATAGTTTTAATAATTGAGTCTTTTTAAATCCCTTTAAAGCATAAAGATCATAATTGACAATTGAAACAGCTAAGGGAAAATTATTTCTATCAAAAATTGTACCTCTCGTTGGAACAATTTTTTTAAATTTAACATATCTCTTAGCTCCTTCATTCTTTAGGAAGCTGCTATCTGAAACTTGTATAGAAAAGATTTTAAATATTATCGCAAACATACAAATGCATATGGTCATAGAAATTAAAACAAATCTCCAATTTAAAAAAGAAATACTATTTTTCATTACTTATCTCTTTTGGTCTTTTCTTTTTCATCCCCAATGATTCTTTTGCTATTTTTTCAATATTTGCTGGAGAATTTTCTACATTAAACTGTGTAATTAACTTTAAGTTTAAATCTTTTAAATTTTCAAATTCAATTCTTAAAGTTTCATTGTTGTTATAAAGAGTACTTATTTCCCAAGATAATTTAATCTTCTCAAAAGCTAAAATAGAAATAATAGTTAGAGCTATTAAAGAATTTAATACTTTTCTTTTTTTAATCATATCTTTTGAAATACTCTCATAATTGCACTTCTCGAACGTTTGTTTTTATTAATTTCTTCATCAGATGCTCTAATCTTTTTTGCTATGCAGTTAAAAATTTTATTTTCTTGATTGTTTATAGGAATGTCTTTAGGAAAAAGCTTCTTATTTGGTCTAAAAAAATTTTTAATTATATTATCTTCAAGCGAATGAAAAGCTATCGTAACGATTAGACCATCTTTCTTTATTATTCTTTTTGCAATCTCTAGAGAATCTTTAAATTCATTTAATTCATTATTAATAAAAATTCTAAAAGCTTGAAAGGTTTTTGTAGCAGGATGAACCTTTTTATATTTTTCTGGATAAACTTCTTTAATAATATTTGATAGTTCAATAGTCCTTAAAATTGGTTTCTTTTTTCTAGCTTTATCTATCGCATTTACAATTAATTTTGCATGTTTTTCCTCTCCATACTTATATATAATTTTCATAATATCTTTGCTATCTGCATTCTGAAGCCATTCAGAAAAAGGTATACCTTCATCATTGTTAAAACGCATATCAAGAGGGCCATCTTTATTGAAACTAAATCCCCTTTCTGCATTATCAAAATGAGTTGAACATGTTCCAAGGTCATACAGAATTCCATCCACACTTTCATCAACAAAATATTTATCAAGATTTCTAAATGAATCATGATAAATATTGAAGTTTTCTTTATTAATATTTAAACCAAATCTAAATGCGTCGGGATCTTTATCAAAGCTAGATAAAATACCTTTATTGGATAGCTTACTTAAGATTAATTTAGAATGTCCGCCTCTCCCAAAAGTACAATCTACATAATGTCCGTTGATATCATTAATTAAAAAATCTACGGATTCTTCCAGCATAACTGGAAAATGAAGCATTTTAGTCTACTTGTTTTCTCATAAAAGTCGGCACATCAAGGAAATCAATTTCCTCTGCAGACGACGTGCCAACTTTCTGATTTGTTTTATCTTTATCTAAACCAACAGGATTTAATTTCATTGATGGTTCGTTATCAATCACTAAAGAAGGTGCTCTCTGATCAACTCCGGTTGCAACAATTGTTACTTTAATTTCATCCTTATAGTTTTTATCAAAAACAAGACCGTAAATAATATTTGCATCTTCACTTACAATCTCATCGATTATATCTGCTACTTCAGCTTGATCTCTAAGAGTGGGCTCTTTACCTGTAATATTTACCAAAACGCCTCTAGCATTTTTAAGATTAATATCATCTAACAATTCACTTTTTACAGCCATTGTTGCAGCAGCTTCAGCTCTATTCTTGCCACTTGCTATACCAGTACCCATCATAGCAATACCCTTTTCCGACATAACAGCTTTTACATCAGCAAAGTCAACATTTACGTGTCCTTTTTGCATAATAATATCTGAAATACCCTGAACAGCTCCTTTTAGAACATCATCAGATTTTGCAAAAGCATCTTGCATAGATGTATCTAATCCTAATATTTCAAATAGTTTTTCATTTGGGATAGTTACAAGGCTATCTACCTCTTCAACTAATGATGCAAGTCCTTTTTCTGCAGCACCCATTCTCTTTTTTCCTTCAAATTTAAAGGGTTTTGTTACTACTGCAACAGTCAATGCTCCTAGTTCTTTCGCGATTGATGCAATTACAGGCGCAGCTCCGGTACCTGTACCTCCTCCCATTCCAGCTGTAATAAAAATCATATCTGCACCGGATAATAGTTCTTCAATTGCCATTCTGTCACTTTCAGCAGCTCTCCTACCAATATCTGGATCTGCTCCAGCACCTAATCCTTTAGTCAAGCCGTTACCAAGTTTAAGTGTAGTCGCACTTTTTACGGATTCTAGAGCTTGAGTATCAGTATTTGCACAAATAAAATCTACGCCCTTGATATCGTGATTAATCATATGAAGTATGGCATTTCCTCCGCCGCCACCGACTCCAACAACTTTTATTTTTGCATTTTCTTGTTTTGTTTCAACTACCTCAAATTTCATCATACTCCCCTTTAAAATGACATTTCTTTAATACTTTCAGGCAGTACAACATCTAAAATCTCTGTTGAAAGAGATCCTCCTGTTTGTCGCATTTCCCAATTTTTAATGTTCCAAATTTCAAATTTGTTTCCCATGCCAACTAAAGCAACTTGTTTCTGCTCGTTGATTTCAGCATAATTTTGCAGGTCTGATGGGATTCTTAATAACATCCTACCTTCAATATCAATCTCTGTTTGATACGCATTACCTAGTATTGTCCATTGCAAATTTCTAACGATAGGATCTAAACCCTGAAGCGATTGCAGTTTCGTTGAAATCCTTTGCCATTCTGAATAATGATAAAGTTTTAAAGATGGATATTGTGGATCTTTTGTTATAACGATTTCGTTATGATTTTGTGTTTTAAAGTCAATTCTATATCTTGCAGGAATAGCTATTCTGCCCTTGCTATCAATAGATGGTGTATTAAATCCAAACATCCTCAAAATATAAAGGCTTTTTACACACTTTGCAACACTTTTACACACTTTTTCACACATATGTGTAAGTTAAAAATATCTACAAAGATAAAGTTGAGTTGGTTTGTAAGCCGGATTCTGTAAATGATGATCATCTATCTTGATATTATGTTGCCATAATATTCTAGCAACCTACCCAAATCCAAAGCGAGCAACTTTATAGGATTTCTATTTGGTTTTGCTTCAGGCTGGGGTTTGCAATGCCTTAAATGTTACCATTTAAGCGGTAGGCTCTTACCCCACCTTTTCAACCTTACCAAAAAATTGGCGGTATATTTTCTGTTGCACTTTCCGTAAGCTCACACTTCCCAGGCGTTACCTGGCGCCCTGCTCTTTGAAGTCCGGACTTTCCTCTAAATTTAATTAGCGATCATCCAACCAACTCGAGCACTATTATAATGATTTTTTATTTTTCTATAAGTTTTTTATATATTTCTCTCTTATTTTTACCAGTAATGCTTGCAATAAGTTTTGAAGCATCTGCAGCTGAAAGCTTATTCAAAAATTCTTTCTTTATTTTTGCGTCGATTTGTAAATTAATTTTGTTTTTTATATATCCTTCCACAACAATAACAATTTCACCTTTTAAATTTATTTTATTTTTATCGATATTGTCTAATATATCGGACATTTTTCCTCTTATTACTTTTTCATGTATCTTTGTCATTTCCTTGCATATTGAGATATGTCTATCGGGTTCAATCCATCTAGATAGATTATTTAAAGTATTCTGAATTCGTTTTGAGGATTCAAAGAATATAGAGGTCTTTTCTTCATTTTTAAGATTTTCAATAAATTTTTCTTGTTCACTCGATTTTCTTGGTATGAAACCGTAAAAACTAAATTTATCTGTCGGCAGACCAGACATAATAAGTGCACTGATTACAGATGATGCTCCTGGGATAAGAGTGTATTCAATATCAAGATTGCTACATAGTTTTATTAGCCTATATCCTGGATCAGAAATAGCTGGAGTTCCAGCATCAGATACAATTGAAATAATTTTTTGATTCTTGATGTGTTTAATTATTTCATGAGAAACCCTATCTTCGTTGTGCTCATGAAAGCTTCTACATTTAATACTTATGTTAATAAAATTTAATAATTTCTTTACATTTCTTGTATCTTCAGCATATAAATAATCTGAAGATCTTATAACATCTATTGCCCTAAGTGATATATCATTTAAGTTACCGATGGGTGTCGAAATAAAATTTAACATATATAGATAATAGGTATATGAAATTCAGCTTAACATTAATTTTATTTAGTTTAATTATTTTTTCATCTTGCTCATCAACGCCTGATGAAAATAATTCAAAACTAAAGCTTCAATTAAATGTTCAAACATCTAATAAAAATAAAGAAAAAATTATTGAGTCGTTATTAAAGGATGATGTTATATTTTCAGTAAATTTTAATGATGAAAATACATATCTCATGGAAGATGATGTGTTAAATTCAAATCTAAAATATTTTTGTAATAGTTTTATTCAAGATCAAAGAAATATACTTGAAAACAATATATTTAATACGAAAAAAAATGAAAATAAAAAAGTTTTAGTTATTTATTCAAATAGTTTTGAAAATATTTATTTTGATTTGGCTAAAAAATATCCTCAACATGAATATTTATTTGTAAATAATAGTAATTATGAATTTGAAATCAAGAAAATACTTAATGTTGATTCAAGTCTAGATAAATATTTGTATATATCAAGCATGTACCAAGAAAATGAAATATTACATTCACCCAGGATTAGAAATGACATATCAAGTATATATTTTCTGACAGATTACGAATTAGGAAAAACTATTGTTCCAATATTTAGGAATTATTCTTTAGATATTAATTTCTATTCTTCCACCGAGATTTTCCATGAAGCAAATGATATTAAAAAATTAGTGGATTTTGAGAGTACTTATATTCCAGTTAATGATAAATTAATTAAAAACATTGCTAATAAAAAAACACCTCTAATTAAAGATGAAATAGAAAGAATATTGATCAATGACTTTCTTATGATTGAAAAGATTTACCAAAATAATCTTTTTAGAAAAAACATCTTTCCAGAATCTGGAAACCTAAAAATTCAAAGAAGTGGCTGTATAAATCGAAATCTGTCTTTATGGAAGGTATCTACATCAAATTATATTAATCAGATTTAAGATCTCTTTCTATAGATGAAAGGCTATCAAGAAATCCTGGTCTTTCAAAAATAGAATTTTGATAATCAATCAATGGCTTTAAATGTCTATTAATAGGCAAATTGATGCCAACTGATTTTAGTCTCCATAAGATTGGCGCGAAGCAACAATCGACTATAGTAAACTCATCACTCATAAAGTACTTAAATTCTTTGAAGGTGGGCGCTATCGACGAGATCTCATGCAATAATTCTTCTCTAATCTTCATTAATTCTTTTTCTGTCTTTTTACCTTCAATCAATGTGTCAACTAACGGGCACCACTCTCTGTCAATTCTTAACATTAAGGTTCTACTATTTGCCCGTGCAACTGGATAGACTGGTAAAAGAGGAGGATGAGGAAATCTTTCATCTAAGTATTCCATCATTACTGATGGGTCATGAATGGCTAGGTCTCTATCAACAAGTATTGGTAATTTATGGTAAGGACTTATAGAAAGAATTTCATCAGGGGTCTCTTCCGGTTTAGCTTCATTAATCTCTGCTGATATGTCTTTTTCAGCAAGCACTATTCTTACCCTTTGACTGTAATGATCGTCTCTATCTGAATATAAAATCATTTTCTCCTCTCTTATTTATTATAATCTTTATGATACTCTCTATAGAGTAACGATGATAAGGCTGTGAAAATTAAAAAATAAAACACAACATACCAACCTATTCTCTCTCTGGTTGCTTTAATAGGTTCCCCCACATAAACTAAGAAATTTGTTAAATCATATATTAAATTGTCAAATTCTTCCTTTGATAATTTACCTGTATCATCTTCTACTTCTAGAAATCCACATTTTTCTTGATATATCGGGTTCCCAGATTCATCTCTTTTTTCTCCACCATTTCTAGCAATTACTGGAATATCCTTACAAATCAATCTTTGATTACCTTGAAGAGATAACAAAACATTAGGCATAGCGGTACCGGGATAAACCAAATTGTTAACACCATATTGTTTTGATGAATCTTCATAGTAAGCTCGAAGATAAGAATAAATCCAATCATCCCCCTTGTATCTTGATACTAATGTTAAATCTGGAGGAGCTACTCCAAACCAATTAACAGATTCTTCTGACATAGCTCCAACCATTAAATCTCCAGGCTTTATTGATTTATCAAAAACAAGATTTTCAAAAAAAATATCTTCTGGTATTTGAAGATCTTTAGCAACTCTATTCCATCTTGAATATTTTAACGAATGACAGCCATAACAATAATTGATATATGTCGAAGCACCTCTCTGAAGAGATTCAATATCATTTAATGAATATTTAAATTCATCACATTCACCGTAATCCTTGCATGGTCCTCCCTCTGCGGAGTTGATATTATTTACAAAGAAGATTGAAAGAAAGATACAGAAACTAATTACAAGATATTTTGAATAGTTTAGATTAATTTTCATAATCTTTTCGGCACTTCTTTAGTTATTTCATATTTTGTATAGATAGGCATTAATAAAAAATATGAAAAGTAAATTACAGTGCATATTACACTCATAGTTTTTCTAATTTCCGTAACTCCTACTGTTCCAAGATATCCTAAAGTAAGAAAGCTTACTCCAAACATAGTTAAGGCAATTTTACTATATATTCCCTTATATCTAATCGACGCGACTTTACTTCTGTCTAGCCACGGAACAATAAAGAAAATTGCAACTGCAGCAGCCATTACTATTAAGCCACCAAGAGGATCAGGAATAGCCCTTAACATTGTATAGAAGGGCGCGTAATACCATACCGGAGCAATATGTTCAGGTGTTACGAGAGGGTTTGCTTCCTGAAAGTTAGCCATTTCAATAAAGTAACCTCCGCCTTCAGGAAAAAAGAACATAATTATTGAAAAAACTGTCATAAAGACACCTATTGCAACTAATGCATTTAAAACTTTATATGGAAAAAATGGAACGCTGTCTAAAGGAACTCCGTCGTCATCTAAATATTCTTCAATGTCTACACCTTCTGGGTTTCCGGCTCCAACTTCATGTAATGCAACTAAATGTAAAAAAACTAAAGCTATTAATACTAAAGGTAAAGCTACAACATGTAATGCAAAAAACCTAGATACTGTAATACCAGATATGTAGTAATCTCCCCTAACCCAAAGCTCCAAAGATTCTCCAATATAGGGAATAGCTCCAAAAAGTGAAATAATTACTTGAGCGCCCCAATATGACATTTGACCGTAAGGTAAAACATATCCAAGAAAACCCTCTGCCATCATTGCCAAATATATTGTGCAACCAAAGATCCATACCAGCTCCTTTGGTTTCTGATATGAACCATACAAAAGTCCTCTAAACATATGAAGGTATACAACTGCAAAAAATAAAGATGCTCCAGTAGTATGGATATACCTAATAACCCAACCATAATCGACATCTCTCATTATGTACTCAATCGATGAGAAAGCTTGCTCTTCTGTATTTGAATATGGCATTATCAACCAAATACCAGATACGATTTGAATAATTAAAGTAACTGCGGCTAATGCTCCAAACAGATACCAAAAGTTAACTTTAGATGGCACAGGATGTTTAGAAAGATGTCTCTCAAAAGTATTTGCAATTGGAAGTCTGCTATTAACCCATGAAAATAATTTTCCTGCCATTTCGCTCATTTTATAACTCCTTATCCTCTCCAATTGTTAGTATTGTTCCTTCAAACATATGAGGAGGAACCACTAAATTTGAAGGTGCTGGAACACCTTTATAAACTCTCCCAACAATATCAAACATTGATCCATGACAAGGGCAAAAAAACCCCCCTTTCCAAGATGCATCCCAAGCCTTTGGCTCTACTTCTGGATGATATTTTGGAGAACAACCTAGATGAGTGCAAACGCCAGACATAACTGAATACTCTGGATTTTTTGATCTCGATGGGTTTAAACCTTTATATGGTTCAATAATTTGATCTGAGTTAGGATCAGCTAATTTATCTAAAGACAAATCTAAACCTGCAAGACTTTCCTTTGTATGTCTTACAATGAAAACTGGCTGCTTTCTCCAAGCAACTTGAATTTGTTGTCCATATTGCATTTTTGAT
Source organism: uncultured SAR86 cluster bacterium (assembly GCA_902560315.1). Classification (GTDB taxonomy): domain Bacteria; phylum Pseudomonadota; class Gammaproteobacteria; order Magnimaribacterales; family D2472; genus SAR86A. Next base: position 91,180 of record CACELG010000003.1, read on the forward strand.
ACATCTATTTTAACTGCGGCACCGGCTGCTTTAGCCTTAGCGCTTGGGTTCCAAGCTGCTATAAACGGTGTTGCAACGAAAGGTAATCCTGACAAACCAACAGCGCTTGTTAAGCCAATTAAAACCTTTCTTCTTGTCTTATCTTTTTCTTGCATTTAGGCTGTGTGCTACTCAAATAACGGTCGAAATTATAACATAATAATCAAATATAAAATTCAGTTATAATTGAAAATAAGCCTGAAAGATATAATGTAATTATCTTTTTGAAAACTGCTTACTTTTTCTTGCTTTTACTAAACCAGGTTTCTTTCTTTCTACTCTTCTAGGATCTCTAGTAAGAAGCCCAGCCTTTTTGAGTTGAGGTCTTAGCTCCTCATCAAATAAAGTTAGAGCCCTGGATATACCATGCCTAATTGCACCAGCTTGTCCAAAACTACCACCACCTTTAACTTTAACTTTAATATCAACTTTTTCAGAAAGTTCAACTAACTCCAAAGGTTGCTTCACCAACATTTGAGCAACTTTCCTACCAAAATATTCATCTAAGTTTGTATCATTAACTGAAATAATACCCTTTCCTTTTTGAAGATAAACTCTTGCTGAAGAAGTTTTTCTTCTTCCAGTTGCATAATAGATTTCAGCACTCATCAGCTTGGATTCCACTCAGTAGGTTGTTGTGATTCATGGTCGTGTTGTGATCCTTTAAAAACTTTAAGTTTTTTTATCATTGACTTGCCGAGTTTATTTTTTGGAAGCATACCTTTTACTGCCTCCTCGATAATTCTTTCAGGATTTTTCTCATTAAGTTCTTTAAAAGACTGAGACTTTAAACCACCAGGGTACAGAGAATGACGATAATACTTTTTATCAGTATATTTCGATCCAGTAACTTTAATTTTTTCAGCATTAATAACGACAACATAATCACCTCCATCAGTGTGAGGTGTATATGTTGGTTTGTCTTTTCCCCTGATTCTATCTGCAATCTTTGTTGCTATTCTTCCAAGAACTCGATCAGATACATCAAGAAGAAACCAGCTTCTTTCTACTTCTTCTTTTTTAAGAGAATATGTTTTCATAATCATTTAATTTAAGAAGCGAATATTAATGTTTAGAAGAAAATATAGCAATATTTATATGCATTTTATTTTAATTATTATTTAAATATTCGTAAGTTTGCATCTCAGAAAGTCTGCTAGCACACCTACTCCAGAGCAGATCAATTTTAGATCCGGTATATAGTTCATTTATATGAAGATCGTTAAAGAAAATTTTAATTTTGGCCTGATTTGCATATGCTATATCAATAAATGAGATAAATCTTCTAACGATATCAATATTATTATCATCGCTGCTTTGAAGTTTACTAATAAATATCCAATCAAATTTATTGCATATATGTTTATAATCTTTTGCACCAGTGGGCGCATTAAAGAAACTTGAATATTCTATCCATAAAATATTATTTGAAACTACCTTACATCCAAATTTCCTATGATTTATTTCAACTTTATTTGACTCCAATTTATCAATGCCAAAATTTTTTTTAATAAGTGTTGATATATCTTCATCAGAATAAATTTTGTCATCATTTTTAGCTAATTTAATGATATTTCTAGTTCTATAGTCAGTCTCTCCTTTAAGTTCATGAATGGTAATATTCTTCAGAAAAGCATCAATTGATTCTTGAAATTTTTGTCTTTGTAATCCATCTTTATATAAATCATTAGGATGAGCATTTGAAGTTAATATTATTTTTGTACCATTTTCTGTTAATCGTAAAAGCAGGTCACCTACTATCATTGCATCAGCAACATCTTCTACCTGAAATTCATCAATAAAAATCAATCTATTCTTACAAATATTTTTAGAAATTTTCTTTAATGGATTTTTTAAGCCTGAAAAATTATTTAACTGATCATGCACAAAATTCATAAAGTCTATGTAATGAAAAGTCTTTACATATTTATCCTTGATATGCTTTAAATATTCATTTGTTATTAGTGTCTTACCTCGGCCTACATCACCCCAAATATATAGACCTAGATTTTTTTGTTTAGAAAAAAATTTTAAGTTAAGAAAATTTTTTCTGCTTTGCGTTTCACAAAGTTTTTTTATTAAATCAATTTGGGCCAAATCTGGATTTGTACCTTGGTTTTTTAGGGCATCGATGATATTTTGTTCAATTGACATTATGAAATATTTTCAAACAAATTTTTTAAGTTATTTTTTAGTAATATTATTAACCTTTGCAGGCACATGGTACTTTATATCTAATGATAAAAACAAATTAGTAACTGCTTCAGAAAAATCAATCCCTTCTGTAGTCACCATTTCTTCTGAAAATTTATCGTTTTCAAACAATAGAACCGGTATTGGTTCTGGAGTAATTTTTTCAAATGATGGATATATTGTAACCAACCTTCATATTCTCTCAGGTCAAAAAATAATTGTAAAAACTAACGATGGTAAAAATTTTCCAGCAAGTATAATTGGTGTTGATAAAAATACAGATATTGCCGTTTTAAAAATACAATCTGATGAAAAATTAGAGCCTATTAATTTTGCAGATTCAGACAGCCTAAAAATTGGTGATCAAGTTCTTGCTATTGGAAATCCTTATGGAATTGGTATATCAGTATCAAATGGAATTATTAGTGCAACGGGACGCGACTATGGAAATCCATATCTTCAATTAATTCAAACTGATGCTGCCATCAATCCAGGTAATTCTGGTGGAGCGCTTATCAATGAAAATGGCAATTTGATTGGCATTAACTCAAAAATATTTTCTAGGACTGGTGCTTATCAAGGAATTGGGTTCGCTATACCCTCAAATTTAATAGTCCAAATAGCAACCCAATTAATTAAATTTGGTGAGGTAAGGACTCTTTGGATTGGGAATTTTAGGGTTTTAAGGGTGAGAATTAATAATAATAATTCGATAATAAATGGTTTAAGAATAGTTGAAATGCAAAATACAGGTCCACTTTTTGAAAAAGGTATTAAAGTTGATGATATTATCATTAGTATTAATGAGGAAAATGCAAATTGGAATAATCTAATAAGTTCTTTAAAATTTGCGACCCTTGGCGAGAATCTTAAACTTGATATAATTTCCAAAAATGGTGAATTGATTACAATAAGTTTTGATTATTTGAGTAAGAATTCTAACTAGGGAGCCTTAATATATTTGCGCCCAAATAATTTAATTTTTCTTCTATTCGTTCATATCCTCTATCAATATGATAGATACGGTCTACAACAGTTTCACCTTGAGCACATAACCCAGCAAGAATAAGGCTTGCTGAAGCTCTCAAGTCTGTTGCCATAACTTCAGCGCCATAGATTGATTCTACTCCTCTAATAATTGCATGATTTCCATTAACTTGAATATCACATCCCATTCTATTTAATTCCAATATATGCATAAATCTATTCTCAAAAACTGTTTCATAAATATTTGAAGTTCCTTTAGAAATAGCGTTAATTACTGAAAATTGAGCTTGCATATCGGTTGGAAATTCAGGAAAAGGTGCTGTAGTGATGTCAACTGGCTGTGGATAATCTTGTGTCATGGAAATCGAGATTGAATTATTAGTCAGTTCGATTTCTGCGCCAGTATTTTTTAGTTTGTCTATTACTTTCATTAGCCTTTCTGGATTTATGCCTTCCACTTTTATACTACCTTTTGTAACAGCTGCAGCAACCAGATATGTGCCTGCTTCAATCCTGTCTGCAGGAATATCAAAGTTAGTTCCTTTTAAACAATCAACTCCATTTACAGTAATAGTATCTGAACCGGCACCAATAATTTTTGCACCCATAGAATTAAGCATATTAGCTAAATCAATTATCTCTGGTTCTCTTGCTGCATTTGAAATAACTGTCTTACCTTTGGCAAGAGTTGCTGCCATCATTATATTTTCTGTTCCTGTGACAGTTACTCCTTCAAATCTAATATTAGTACCTATTAATTCTTTTGCAGAAGCTTCGATATAACCATTTCTTAATTCTATTTTTGCTCCCATCTGTTTTAAGGCATCTAAATGATAATTAACAGGCCTTGAGCCAATTGCACACCCACCTGGGAGAGCAATCTTTGCATTACCATATTTTGCAATTAAAGGACCTAAGACCAATATCGAAGCTCTCATAGTTTTTACTAACTCATATCTGGCTTCGGTATCTTTAAGTGAAAATGATGAGATTGTAAAATTCATATTCTCATCAAGTAAAATGTCAGCTCCCATCGATCCCAATAGCTCAAACATAGTAGTGATATCTTGAAGGTAAGGTAAATTTTTAAGAATTATTTTTTCATCAGAAAGAATTGTTGACGCTATCATTGGTAGGGCTGCATTTTTAGCTCCAGAACAAGTTATTGTTCCTGAAAGAGAATTTCCACCTTTAATCAATAATTTTTCCATTATTAAATTATTTTTGTTTCCAAGCTAAGAGCATGAAGCTCGCCAGACTCAAATTTATCTTCAAGTAATCTCATAACTGTTTTATGTTGTTGTATCAAAGTCATTTCTGAAAATATTGAAGAAGATACTACTAATCTTAAATTACATTCATCTCCATCAAAATAACACTCAGCATCAGATATATTGTCTATGATTATTTCTTCAATAACTTCTCTCATCTTAGGAAATACCTGCATCTCCTGCGTCAGATACCCATTTATTTAAAGTGGATTCAATATCTTCATTATTAGAAATTGCGAGGGCTTCGAATTGATTCCTGAACGTTAGTCCTAAGTTAACGCCATTTATAATAATATTAACAATCTTCCATCCATCTTGACTTTTTCTTAATTTATACGAAATAGGATATTTACTACTTCCAGTATTCAGGGTTTGTTTAACTTCAATATTTTTTATTTGATCGTTTATTTCTACGCTTGAAAAATGTGTAGAAATTTTTGAATCGCCCCATTGCGCAAGTGTTTCAGCATAGGTATCCAAAAGAGAATCTTTAAAGATTTCTGCAAAATCTTGTCTTTGAGTGCTTGTTGAGAGTAAATAATATTTCTTTCCCATTACGCTGGCTGCAACTCTCCTGAAATCAATCATTGGTTCAAAAATTTCTTTAATTTTATTTTCATATAACACTCTATCTGACGAAAATAAATCAGAATTTTCTTTGAGAATTTTCACCATTTTCTGTGCATTTGAATCAATAAATAAAAAGGGGTTATCCTCTGAATTGATATATGCAGATGAAAACAATATTAAAAAAAGAAATAAATAATTTTTATGTGAACATAACATTGGTCTATTATAACATTAGGGCAAATAGAAAATTTTTAAATTTAATATGAAAAAATATAATTATATAGCTTCTGCTAAAAGAACTTTAAAGATTGAATCAAATTCAATAAATGCAATTGCTGGGCAGTTGGATAAATCTTTCACGACGCTGTGTGAAAAAGTCTTTAATTCAAAGGGAAAATTTATAATAATGGGTGTAGGAAAATCTGGTCATATAGCTCAAAAGATTTCAGCAACGCTCTCAAGCACAGGAACCGCCTCAATATTTATTCACCCAACTGAAGCGGCTCATGGAGACATGGGACTAATTAATAAAAAAGATATTGTTCTTTTAATATCAAATTCAGGTGAAACAGATGAAATTGTAAATATACTCCCTTCCCTTAAAAGGCATGCAAAAGAAATAGCCTCTCTTACAAGTAATAATAAATCTACTATTGCTAATTCATCAGATATTAAAATACAACTAAAATCAAAAAAGGAAGCTTGTCCTCTAGATTTAGCTCCAACATCATCAACTACAAATGCTCTAGTTTTTGGTGATGCACTTTCAATAGCTCTTCTTGAAGCAAAAGGTTTTACAAAAAAAGACTTTGCTTCATCTCATCCAGCTGGAAAATTAGGAAAAAAATTAATTACTCAGGTCAAAGATTTGATGCATAAAGGAGCTGCAGTTCCTAGAGTATCTCCAAGAACAATTTTAGATAAAGCCTTGATTGAAATAACTAAGAAAAATCTTGGTATTACATTAGTAACTAACAAATCTAAAGTCGTTGGTATTTTTACTGATGGAGATCTAAGAAGATGCATTACTAAAAAAATTGATATCCAGAAAACAATGATAAAAGATGTCATGACAAAAAACTTTAAAACAATTGAATCAGAATCTCTAGCAGTAGATGCTGCCAAAATAATGGAAAAAAATAAAATTTTTACACTTATTGTTATTGAAAAAGGTAAAGAAGTTGGTGTCATTTCAATGCATGACTTAATTGAAGCAAGGATTCTTTAGTTGAAAATTAAATTTTCACAAATAATAAATTTATCAATAATTATTGTCTTCAGTCTTTCGGTGGCAACTTTTGAAAAAGACATACAAATTAAATCTGATACTGTTGAATTTTTAAAAGAAGTAAATCAAATTAGTTTTTTAAACAATGTAGAAATCATTTCAAATTTTGTTAGTATTTCTGCAAAATCAGCTATATATGACGATCTTAACCAAGTAATATCAATAAAAGGTATGCCTAGCTCAATAGAATCAAATAATGGAGAATTACTTTTTAGCGGTTCTGCAGAAAAGATACTTTTTTTTAATGACGAAAAAGTTCACCTGGTTGGCAATGCATCAATGAAATATGAAAATGTCTCAATTTCTTCTAACATAATCATATTCAATCCAAGAACGGGAAAAATTTCTTCAAAAGAATAGATCATGTTAGAAATAAAAAAAATATCTAAATCTATAAAAGAAAAAAAAATTATTTCAAATATTTCTTTTGATGTTAAGACGGGTGATATTTTTGGATTGCTAGGGCCTAATGGCGCCGGGAAAACAACAATATTCTATATGATTGCAGGCCTTGTTCATGCAGATAGTGGAAAATTTATTCTCGCTGGTGAAGATATATCTAATATTCCCATGCATAAAAGATCAAATCTTGGCATAAAGTATTTACCTCAAGAGCCATCTATTTTTCAAAACCTTTCTGTCTATGAAAATCTTTATGGATTAGCAGAGCTATCCTTAGATAATAAAAAAGATATTAAAAATTTCATAGATATTTCAATGGAAGAATTTAATCTGTCAGATATTTCTAGTCTTAAGGGCAGACAATTATCAGGAGGACAGAGAAGAAAAGTTGAAATTGCCAGAACTCTTGTAGCAAAACCAAAAATTATTCTTCTTGATGAGCCTTTTGCTGGCATTGATCCTATTGCAATCGAAGATATTAAAAATGTGTTAAAAAAATTATTAAAAAAAGATATAGGAATTTTAATCACGGACCATAATGTTAGAGAAACCCTAGAGATATGTACTAAAGCAGCCATTATTAATAATGGTGAGATTATTGCTCAAGGAGATAAACAATCTCTTACCACTAATGATTTGGTTAAAAAAGTTTATCTTGGAGATATGTATAATTAAAATGGCAATTGTTTTATCTAAAAACATTAAACTAAGTCAAAGTATAAAACTTACACCTTCATTAAAGAAATCTATCGATTTACTTCAGCTCTCAAGATTTGAATTAATTAAAAAAATTGAGAATGAAATAATTGAAAATCCATTTCTAGAAAAGACTGAAAATAGTATTAATTCATCAGACTTAAGTGGATTTGATTTTGATATCGAATCAAAATTAACATTAAGAGAGGCTTTGATAAAACAACTGGATGAATTTCATCTTGATAAAAGAGAAATTGAAATCTCTAAATTGCTAATAGGCTGTATTGATGAATCAGGAGAGCTAATTGAAAGCATGGAGCAAATAGAAGAAATATCAAATTTCGATTTTAATCAAAAGGAGGTCGAAAATGTCCTTGAAAGTGTTATACATAAATTAAATCCAAGTGGTGTAGGTTTTAGAACACATAAAGAGTGTATAAAAATTCAAATTGATAACAATCTAAATATATCGAAAAATAAAAGAGAGCTAATTTATAGTATTCTTTCAAATGAAGAGCTTGATAACATCGATGAAATAAAGAAGCTAACATTAAAAAATGGTTTTTCAGTAAATGATTTTAATTCTGCTCTGGATCAAATTAAAAATTGTGATTTAAGTCCAGGACTAAATTATGAAAACACAAATTACATAGAAGCTGATTTAAAAGTATCCATAAAAGATAAGGGTTATAAAGTAAATTTTAAAAATGATGGTTTCCCTTTAATAAAACTAGATAATGAGTTGATTGATGATGTAAAGAAAGAATTGAAATCAAAAAAAAATACTAAAATTCTAGAAAAAATTAATGATGCAAAATGGTTGTTAACATCTGTAAAAAAAAGAAACGAAACAGTTAAGAAAGTCGGAGAATATATTTGCTCAAAACAAATTGCTTTCTTTGAAAACAATCCTCTTAAAATTAATACTTTAAGTAATAAAGAGATAGCAGACGAGATAGGCGTTCATCCCTCAACAGTTTCAAGAATACTGAGAAATAAGTATATCGATACACCCAAAGGTATAATGCCTATGAAATCTCTTTTAATGACATCTGTATCAAAAACTAGAGATATATCTGCAACTCAATTAATGAAACTAATAGAGGGCATAATAAGTTCAGAAAAGAAGCCTAAAAGTGATAAAAAAATCGCAATTGAGTTAAATAAAAGAGGTTTTAGTCTCGCAAGAAGAACAATCTCAAAATATAGAAAGAAAAATAATATACCATCATCTAGAAATAGGTAATTTTTTTCAGGTTAAAATGAAATGATGGAAAGTATTGAGAATAAAGATAATTTAAAAATCATCTTAGATGATGCGTCAAATTTATCTTTAAATCAAATAAGAAGATTATTAAATAAGATGACGCCTTCTGAGATTGCACATGCACTTGAGTCATCACCACCAAAGCAAAGAACTTTGTTATTCTCACTTCTAAAGACAGATGAGGAAGGAGATGTTCTTTTTGAGTTAGGGGAAGAGATCCAACAAGACCTTGTTTCAAATATTTCTAATGAAGAGCTTGCAGAGGCTGTAAAAGAACTTGAATTAGATGAAGTTGTAGATATCCTGCAAAATCTTCCAGAAGAAAGGATGGAGAAGATACTTTCAAGTATGTCTATGGTTGATAGACAAAGAATTGAGATGGGCCTTATATTTCCTGATAATACCGCTGGTGGCCTTCTTAATACTGATGTAATAAGTGTGAGGCCAAGCAATTCAATTAATGAAGTAATTATTTATTTAAGAGGTCAAAAAGAATTACCTGAAAATACAGATAAAATATTTGTAGTAAATGATTTGAATGAATATTTAGGTGAATTGTCTATAAGTAAAATAATAACTTCTGATCCATCGTTAATAGTAAAAGAAATAATGGAAACTGAGATTTTTCCTATTGATGTGGAGATGGATGATAAGGAAGTTGCAACAATTTTTGAACGAAATGACTTAATTTCATCTCCGGTCATTGATCAAAATAAAAAATTGATAGGAAGAATAACCATCGATGATGTTGTTGATGTAATAAGAGAGGATGCTGACCAAAATTTGCTAGGAATGGCAGGTGTTGCTGAAGATACTTTTGCTCCTCCTGGTAGAGCTGCAAAAAGTAGGGTTTTTTGGTTAAGCATGAATCTCATAACTGCCTTCATAGCTGCAAGTACAATCAATTTATTTCAAGAAGTAATTGATAAAATTGTATATCTTGCAGTTCTAATGCCTATTGTGGCAAGCATGGGTGGTGTTGCAGCAACTCAAACTTTAACTATTGTTCTTAGAGGACTAACGCTTGAACAAATTAATACATCGAATATACGATGGCTCTTTAAAAGGGAGCTTGCTGTCTCAATACTAAATGGAATTGTTTTGTCTCTCTTGGTGGGTATTGCAACTTTTGCATGGTTTCAAGATATGATAATTGCATTACTTATATCTTTTGCTCTTGTGATAAATCTTATAAGCTCGGTAATTGCTGGAATTTTGGTTCCTCTTATTTTAAGGAAACTGAAACAAGATCCAGCAATTGGAGGAAGTGTTGTAGTAACAACTGTTACAGATGTCGTTGGATTTTTATCATTTTTAGGCTTAGCTACTATTTATCTAATCTAATAATCTTTGGGTCATTAACAGAACCGATAACGTTAAATTGAAATGTTGAAACATCATCAAGCCTTTCATCAATTATGTTTTCAAACACAAAGCCACCTGCAAGTGCCGGGATACCTCCAAAGATAGCTGCATACCAAGGGATATTCTCTGAAACTTTTAATCTCATTTCTAAATCTAGATCTAATTCATCCAATAAGCCATTTGTATTTTTTATAACCTCCCCAGACCAGTTCATTTTAGCTTCTGCCGTCTCTAATTTTATTGGTTTGCTAATCAAGGCTCTATTCTTACCAATATATAAATCCCCTTCAGCTCTATTAATAATCAAATTCGACGACCCAAGATTTGAATCATTATTTAAATTTCCAATAATTGAATTTAGATTTAAGATTTTCAGTGCTCTTAAAAAAGCTGAATCTGGTAAAGATGTTTTTGATTCAAGATCTTTTATCTTAAATTTAATTTGTCCCTCAAGATCCTTAAGTTCTTTTAGGCTAACCCATTGAACATTTAAATTAGTATATAAATAGCCGAAATTATAATTAATTAAATTTCCATAGGCATTATTTTTGTTATTGATTTCATAAGATCCTCTTATTTTGTATAAATTATTCATATTGTTAAAGCTTATGTATGCTTTTTCATTATCTTGAAAAGGCTTGATATTAAAATTTGTGCTTGAGATATTAATGTTGTCAATAGTTGTAATTTCTTCATTCCTTAAAAGATAAAAATCTATTTCCTTGAATACATCATCAAATGCTTTTACATTATTACCAACAAATCTAAGGCTAATATTGTTTTTCTGAGAAGAGTCATATTTATTAAAGGTATCTACTCCTTGAAAATCAAATTTGGTATCAAAAACATCAACTCTTATAAAATCTGTAGAATCAATCCTGATGCTTCCATTAAGATTTTTACCTGAAAAAGATGCCGCTGTCTCATTAGGTAATAAATTAATTTCAAAATTTTGATTAAAATAAATATTGTCAAAGAAATTTAATTCATCTACTTTTAGTTTTATTGATTTTAAATTTGAATTATTTTCTGTTTGATTGCTAAAAAAGAAGCTATTAATATTCAATTCTTTCAAGTCTAAAAATATATAAAAGCCATTTTGGTCTTTTATCCTATCAATATCATCATTAAATGATGATCCAAAGGCAAAATAACCATCATTATTTTCATCAATAAAGGTTTTAAATTTTTTATTTTCAACATAATAAGTTGGTTTAGACATATCTGATATAAGTATTCTTGTTTCTAAATTGGTTTCTAAATCTTTATTTAAATCATTGATATTTGATCTAATTAATGTATTTTCTAAATTGCTTGTTAACTCTAACGAAGCGATTTCATTTATGTCTATCTTTACAGCAAATTCTTCCTCACCATTTAGTTCTAAGTATTGACCATAGTTAAAAATACTTTTCATATCTAATTTAATTTTTGAACTTAATGAAATATTTTTATTATCTGCTTTAATTGAGCCGTCAATTCTTTGATCTGGAATCTCTGCAGAAAATACGCCACTTAGTTTTTCATCAATATTTGTATATAAAATACCTTCTATATCATTAATTTCAAAACCAGATTGTGTAACTAATTCTGTATCAAAAAAAAAATATTTATTTATTGAAGTTATTTCTTGTAATGCTGTATCAAAATATCCTTTACTTACAAGATTAAGATTTATTTCTTTTTCTGAAAATTGATTAAGGTTAACCAGCTGTTCTTTTTCTATATCATCTTCATTTAATTGAAAATTAGCAGAGTAAAAATATAGAGGTGATTCTATTTTTTTAAATATATTCACTTCTTTATATGGAATTTTATTGAAATGACCTATCCTATTAGAAATTGATAAATTACCATTAGTGCTGTTGAGAGTTGTTTCTTTTGATGAAAAAATAACATCATCAGAACTAATAAATATATTACTAATCTTTAGTTTATATGTTCTTTTACTATCTTCAGATTTAATATCGTCTAATAATCGAATATTTTTCAATGAAAAATTATCTAAATGTATATATCTTTTTCTTAATGATTTTACGATTTTTATTCCTAAATTAACTTCATCTATACTTATAATTTCTTTTTTTTCTTTATTCATTATTAGAAAATCTTTTAAGGTTATTGTTGGAGATAAGAATTTAGATTCTGATTCTATACTTTCGAATTGAAGAAAATAATTATCATCTAAGATTTTATTTGATACTAAAATAATATTTTCTGGTCTATAAACTAATAAGAAATAAATTAAAGATACAATCAAACATATAAATAGTATTAATAACGAAAATGATTTAAATATTTTTCTGATAAGAGTCATTTTAGATTTTCATTTTGACATTTCTAGGAAAGTAAACCGAAATGGCTGCAATGAGTACACAAAAAATAATATTTACTATTGCACTTACAAAAAGTATTAAATAAGAAAAATTATATAAATTTATTACTAACTGAGTGAATCCTACATATGCCGTGGATGATAGGCCAAAGAATAAACATATTTGTAAATAAGAGAATAATTTAAATGCATTTGCATATGAATTAATCACATATGTAATTAAACAAAATATAATTGCATTTAAACCAAAATATGAGTCAGAAATTAAATCAATAAATAAGCCTGCTAAAAATGCCTCAATTGCACCAATATTATTATCAGATCTGTAAACATAAAGGGAGTAGGCTAAGAAGGTAAGCGGGATAATAATTAAAAGGTCAGAAAAAAATCCAGCAATATTTTGATCAATAAAATTGATAAAAACAATTATTAAAAGTTTTTTAATTAACCTATTCATTAGTACTTCAATACTCCAAACAAGTTATCATCAAGTGGATCAGCAAATAATTTAATCTCCAAATTAGTAAGATTTGAACTAATCTTTTCGATACTTTTTATATAGCCAACCTTAATATTTTTAGGATAAATTCCTCCTAAACCAGATGTATAAAAAATCTGATCTAGCACAATATCTTCATTCCAAACTAATGGATTATAAGAACATATAATTATTTCTTGTTTACCACTTCCGTTTGCATTGCAAAAAAATTCGTTGGATTCAGACTTTATTGGTAAGGAATGAGTTATGTCGGTAAGTAATAAAACTTCAGAAAATTTACTTTTATCAATAATCTGGCCAACTATTCCAGAGCTATTAAAAACAATACTTTCTTTATATCCATGTTCAGATGTCCCAGTAACTTCGATAAACATTCTGTGCTTATCGCAGCATTTATACATATTTGGATTAATGTATCTTAGTTGAGCAATATCATATTCAAAAGAATATTCACCATCTTTATATGCTTTTCTAATTATTTCTTCATCTTTAAAAAAGATATTATCTCTTGAGATTAAGTAATTATTTAAATAGCTTTTATCAAGTGCTTTTTTTAAATTCTTGTTTTCTTGAATTAATTCGTTTTTGGATCTTGAAAGATTGATTAAAGATTTTATAGGTTCAATTGATAGATTTTTAACTATATAAACAGACGAAATTTTTATAGATTTAAATCCATGTTTTATAATATCAAAATTGTTAGTAGTTATATCTAAATATAAGATAAAAGCGCCAAGAGCAGTTATAAAAAAGAATGTTATCTTTTGACTAGGAGTTGGCGAAATCCTAGCCATTTGTTCTATTCAGAAGACAAAAGATCAATATTATATTTGTCCATTATTTCTAGTGCTTGTCCGCCACCCCTAGCAACACATGTTAGAGGATCCTCAGCAACAATAACTGGAATTCCAGTGGAGCTTGAAATTAACTTATCTAAATCTCTTAATAAAGCGCCTCCTCCTGTTAAAACAATACCTCTTTCTGCGATATCTGCAGCCAACTCTGGAGGTGAAAGTTCTAGAGCATTTCTTATAGCTCTTACAATTCCATATAGTGGGTCTTTCATCGCTTCAAAAATTTGCTCACTATTAATAGTAAAAGTTTCAGGTATGCCTTCTGCAAGATTTCTTCCAGTTATAGACATTTCAAGCTTTTCTGATTCTGCAGTTGCACAACCAATTGTATATTTAATTTTTTCTGAAGTAGATTCACCAATCACACATCCATAATTCCTTCTTATCCATGAAGTTATAGATTCATCCATTTTGTCTCCACCGATTTTTACAGATTCAGAGTAAACAACTCCATTAAGAGAAAGAATTGCTATTTCAGAAGTTCCGCCACCAATATCAACCACCATGTTACCGCTTGCTTCTTCAACTGGAAGACCAGCACCAATTGCCGCTGCCATAGGCTCCTCTATAAGTTTTACATCTCTTGCGCCTGCTCCAAGAACTGACTCTCTAATTGCTCTTCTTTCTACTTGAGTTGAACGGCATGGAACACAAACAAGAACTCTTGGACTTGGTTTAATGAACAATTTCTCATGAACTTTAGCAATAAAGTGCTGTAACATCTTTTCGGTTACCTGGAAGTCAGCTATGACGCCTTCTGAAAGAGGCCTTATTGCTTTAATGTTACCTGGAGTTCTACCAAGCATTTTTTTTGCCTCTGTTCCAACTGCAACAACAGTTTTTTGCCCTCTATTCTCACGAATCGCAACTACTGAGGGCTCATTTAACACGATACCAACATCTTTGGTATAAATTAGAGTATTTGCTGTCCCTAAATCGATTGATAAATCATTAGAGAAGTACCCTCCAACCATCTTAAATAAGTTAAATTTCACGTGATATCCTTCAATAAAATAATTTAATTAATTTACTAGTTAGGTTAATATCCCCCCACTAAACTATAATAATATCCTATATATGGACAAGAAAACAGTAACAACAATATCTTACTTATCAAGATTAAAGATTGATAGTGAAAAAGAGCAAAAAATTGTAAAAGATTTAGACAACATTATTAAATTTGTAGATCAATTAAATGATGTAGATACATCCTCTATAGAACCATTAACGAATCCTCTTGAAAAAACTGCTAAAACAAGAAAAGATGAAGTGACTGCTAAAAATCTTAAAAAAGAGCTATTGGAAGTTGCTCCTTCAGCTAATGAAGACTACTTTTTAGTACCAAGGGTAGTTGAGTGACAGTAAAATACAAAACAATAAAAGAAATTAAACAAATGATTTCTCAAAAAGAGATTTCAAATAAAGAAATTATTGAAGAGGTTTATAAGTTAATTGATGAGAATTCACACTTAAATGCATTTATAACTCTTAATAAAGATAGGTCCATTAAAAAAGCTGAAGATTTGGATAATAATCCATCTGATTCTTCCTTAGCTGGGATACCGATTGCCCAAAAAGATCTTTTTTGTACAAAAGGAATCAGAACTACATGTGGTTCAAAGATTCTTGATAATTTTATACCTCCATATTCAGCAACAGTTATTGAAAATCTTGAAAATGCAGGTTGTATATCTGTTGGTAAAACAAATATGGATGAGTTTGCTATGGGCTCTTCAAATGAAACTAGTTTCTTCGGCAATGTTCATAATCCTTGGGGTGAAAAATTAGTTCCTGGAGGAAGTTCTGGTGGTTCTGCTTCTGCTGTCGCTGCAGGAATTGTTCCAGCAGCATCTGGAACAGACACTGGCGGTTCTATAAGACAACCTGCTTCATTATGCGGAATCACAGGTATCAAACCAACTTATGGAAGAGTATCAAGATGGGGAATGATTGCTTTTGCCTCTAGTCTTGATCAAGCTGGTCCAATGGCAAGAACTGCAGAAGATTGTGCATTGCTACTAAATGAAATGTGTTCGCATGACGTAAAAGATACAACTTCTTTAGATGAAAATATCCCAAATTTTGAAGATAGTATTAATGAGTCACTAAAAGGTAAAAAAGTTGGAGTTGTAAGTGATCTTGATTTATCTAGCTTGGATAATGATGTTATTGGTGTGTATGAGAACTCATTGCAAGAATTTGTTTCTCTAGGGGCTGAGTTGGTGGATATATCATTGCCAAACCTTTCTTTGTCAGTGCCAACATATTATGTTGTTGCACCAGCTGAATGTTCATCAAATTTATCTAGATTTGATGGAGTAAAATTTGGAAGAAGATCTGAAAATCCAAAAGATCTTGAAGAGCTATATGTTCAAACTAGATCAGAAGGTTTTGGCGATGAAGTTAAAAGAAGAATATTAATAGGTTCTTATGTTCTTTCTGCGGGATACTATGATGCCTATTATAAGAAAGCTCAACAAGTAAGAAGGCTAATAAAAAAAGATTTTGATGAAGCATTCTCTGATGTAGATGTAATTATGACGCCAACGACGCGAGGACCAGCATTTGAGATCGGTTCAAAAGGAAGTGATCCAATTCAAATGTATCTTGAAGATTTATTTACTATTTCTGCAAATCTTGCAGGATTACCGGCAATGTCTTTGCCTAATGGAAATATCGATAACAAGCCTATAGGCTTACAAATAATTGGAAACTTTCTTGATGAAAGCACAATCTTAAACTTTGGTCATATGTATCAAAGAAAAACAAACTGGCATATGTTTACACCTGAAGGAGTTAAGCAATGAGCTGGGAAACAGTTATTGGTTTAGAGATACATGCCCAACTGTCAACAAAATCTAAATTGTTTTCAGGTGGCTCTACAGAATTTGGTGCAGAGTCTAATACACACGTCGATCTTGTTGATATGGGATTGCCTGGGGTCCTTCCGGTTGCTAACAAAGAAGCGTTTTATAAAGCAATTAGATTTGGACTTGCGACTGGTGCAGAGATCAACCAAGTCTCATCTTTTGATAGAAAGAACTACTTCTACCCTGACCTACCCAAAGGTTATCAAATTACTCAAATGACTAAACCTATAGTTGAAAAAGGTTCTATAAAAGTCCTAACGGATAAAGGCGAAAAATTAATTAATATTACAAGAGCTCATCTTGAAGAAGATGCTGGTAAATCTATTCATGATCTTTTTGAAGGAGAAACAGGTGTTGACCTTAATAGAGCTGGAACACCTCTGCTTGAAATTGTCTCTGAGCCTGAAATTTCAAGTGCTAAAGAAGCTGTTGCATATTTTAAAGCCATAAGACAGATCGTAACTTTTTTAGACATTTGCGATGGAAATATGGCACAAGGATCTATGAGATGTGATGTAAATGTTTCTATTAAAAAAAGTGGTGATAAAGAATTAGGTACAAGAGCTGAATTAAAGAATATAAATTCTTTTAAATTTATTGAAAAAGCTATTAATTATGAAATTGAGCGTCAAATTAGAGTAATTGAAAACGGTGAGTCTGTTGTTCAAGAAACAAGACTATATGATAGTGATAAAAATGAAACTAGGTCAATGAGATCTAAAGAAGAAGCAAATGATTATAGATATTTTCCGTGTCCAGATCTTCTTCCAGTGGTAATCTCAGATAAAGAGTTACAAGAAATAAAAGATAATCTTCCAGAACTTCCAGAAGAAAAAGAAAGTAGATATATTTCAGAAATTGGGCTTGAAGAATCAGAAGCAAAAATTATATCTTCGTCTAAAACAATGGCTAATATGTTTGAAGAGGCTTCAAGTAAAACAGATGATATAAAGCTTGTAGCCAAATGGTTAGTTGGTGATATAAGTGCTTTGTTAAATAAAGATAATATAGAAATTGATGAATCAAATTTATCACCAGAAAATTTTGGAAAATTAATTGAGAGAATCTCAGACAACACTATCTCAGGAAAAATTGCGAAATCAGTTCTTGAAGAAGTTTGGGAAAATGGTTCCGATGTTGATGAAATAATTCAAACAAAAGGTCTTATTCAAATTCAAGATGAATCTGTGCTTGAAGACATAGCCAGGAAGGTTATTGAATCTAATTCTGATCAAGTAGCTTCATACAAGAGCGGGAAAGATAAGCTTTTTGGTTTTTTTGTTGGGCAAGTAATGAAAGAAACCCAGGGAAAGGCTAATCCAAAAAGTGTTAATGAAATACTTAAAAAATTATTGAAATAATTTCAAACAATAAACATAGTTAAGGCTTCCGCAACATATGCAGGCTTTTCCACACCTTTAATTTCCATAGTAACTTCAAATTTTGCGAGATATTGACCTGGATTTTTTTCATTAATATCCATGCATTTCATTCTAATTCTTACCTCAGAATTCACAGGAACTGGACTTAAAAATCTTACCTTATCTAATCCATAATTTAGTCCCATTTTAGTACCTTCTAGAACCATACCTATTTCTTGTTCAAAGGGTATGCCAGCAATTAGCGATAATGAAAGAAATCCATGAGCTATGGTGGATCCAAACACTGGAGTTGCTTGTTCAGGATCAACATGAATAAATTGATGGTCCATTGTTGCTTCAGCAAATTTATCTATCCTTTCTTGATCAATGACAATCCAATCTGATAAACCTACTTCAGTCCCAATAACTGATTGAATTTCTGATGTTTTTACAACTTTTAACATACTACTTCTCCATATAATGATTATTATATTCTTCTCTTAGCTCAAACTTTTGAAGTTTACCTGTAGCACCATGAGGGAGTTCTTTTAAGAAGATAATCTCATCTGGTAACCACCATTTAGCTACCTTATCGCTTAAGAAATCAATAATACTTTGTTTTTCAATCGGTTCTCCTGAATTAGTAACAATAAATAACATTGGTCTTTCGTCCCATTTAGGATGAGGTATTCCAACAACACAAGCCTCAGCAACTTCAGGATGGCCAAAAGCAGCATTTTCTAGATCAATTGAACTAATCCACTCACCACCAGACTTAATAACATCTTTAGCTCGATCCTTAATCGTCATATACCCATCTTCGTCTAAAACAGATATATCACCAGTATCAAACCAACCGTTTGAATCTACGGCATCTTTATCAGATTTAAAATATTTCTGAAGAATCCACGGGCCTCTAACTAATAAATGACCTTGTGATTCGCCATCATGAGGAAGTTCATTTCCAGCATCATCAACAACTTTTAACTCGACTCCATAAATTGGCCTGCCTTGTTTGAGTTGAATTGCATACTTCTCTTCTTTACTCATATTTTCCATTTCAGGCGTTGGAATATTTGTAGTTCCCATAGGACTCATCTCAGTCATTCCCCATGCATGTATTACATTTACATCATGAACCTCATCAAATTCTTGAAGTGTTGCTAAAGATAAAGCTGATCCTCCAATAATAGTATTTTTTACAGAACTTAAAATTTTATTATTTTCTCTACAATAAGCTAAAAGACCCATCCATATAGTAGGAACTCCAAATGCTAATGTTATATCTTCTTTTTCAATAAGCTCATAAAGAGGTTCGCCTTCCATTTGCATTCCTGGCATTACTAATTTTAAACCTAACATTGGTCCAAAATATGGAATACCCCAAGCTAAAACATGGAACAAGGGAACTACCATTAAAATAGAGTCATCTGGACTTATAGTCATTGCGGTTAGAGCAGCTTGTGCATGAATAATATTTGATTTATGACTATACAAAACACCCTTTGGATTACCTGTAGTTCCAGATGTATAACAAAGTCCGCATGCAGCATCATCTTTTAAAGTTGGCCAACTATAGTTCTCGTCGCCATCCATAATATACTCCTCATAAGAAATAGCATTTTTTAGAGAAGTTTCAGGTAATTCATTTTCCTCACATAAAACAATAAATTTTTCTACAGTAGGAATTTGATCTTGAATTGCTTCAAGAATTGGAATAAATGGAGTTTCTACGAATATAATTTTATCTTCAGCATGATTAATAATATAAACTGCTTGTTCAGGATGAAGCCTAAAATTAAGAGTATGTGTTATTGCTCCCATTCCGGATATCCCATAATACATTTCAAGATGTCGATAAGTATTCAAAGCTAACGTTGCTAATACGTCTCCCTCTTTATATCCATCTTTTATTAAAACTGATGCTAGCTTTCGAGATCTTATACATACTTCTTCATAATTTGATCTATGAATTTCTCCTGAGACTAGTCTACTTATAATTTCTGTTTTTGGATGGACTTTTTTAGCGTGCTCAATTATTCCAGCTACATTTGGTGTCCAACTTTGCATATCTCCGATCATTTGAATTGCTCCCTTATCTTGTTTGTATTAAATTATATAAGAAGCAACATTATTTGATAACAAAATTATGAATATAAAAGAAGGTATTGAAAAACGATTTTCTGTTAGAGCTTTTAAAAAAGAAGTTCCAAGTATGAAATTAATTAGAGAAATTCTAAAAACTGCTAATGCAGCGCCGTCTGGAGGAAATATTCAACCTTGGAAAGTATATGTTCTGAATGAAAAAGCAAAAAATAATTTAGCAAAACAAACCCTATATAATTTTGATAATGGGATTCAGGAAGAGATCGAATATGATATTTATCCAAAACCACTTGCAGATGAGTATAAAAAAAGAAGATATGAATGTGGTGCAGATATGTATAACGCTCTCTCAATTAAAAAAGATGATCTGGATTCACGTTTTAAACAAATAAGAGAAAATTATAATTTCTTTGGTGCTCCTATTGGGATGATAGTAACTATAGATAGATCATTTGGAAATAATGGATGGGGTCACGTTGGCATGTTCTTAGAAAACTTATGGTTGAGTGCTATACATCATGGGTTAGGATTATGTCTTCAAGAATCATGGTCAATATATCCTAAAACCGTCAAAGATTTCATTAATCATCCAGATAACGAAATTGTTTGGTGTGGTGTTGCAATTGGTTATGAAGATAAAGATCATCCTATCAATCAATATAGAACACGAAGAGAAGATCTAAAATCTTTTGTAAAATTTATCGATTAAGATAAGAATGAAAAATTCTAAAAATCTTAAAATTGATAACTCTTATGCAGAAAAACTTTATGAAATTTCAGAAAAATGCCCTCCAAAGGGTTTTAAAAAAGCTGAAATCCTCTTAAGAAATTATTCTCTTGCTAAAGAGCTTGGTTTTGATAAAAGTTTTGTAGACTCCGATGAGTGCTTAAATATATTTGCTGGAAATAATTTACTTGAAAACTCAATACCAATTGCCCAGGGTTATTCTGGACATCAATTTGGTCATTTTAATCCACAACTTGGTGATGGAAGAGCAATCTTATTAGGTGAAATTAATAAGATGGATATTCAATTAAAAGGAATAGGTCAAACTCCGTATTCAAGAAGAGGTGATGGTAAATCAGCTTTAAGTCCAGTGCTAAGAGAATATATGATAAGTGAATTTATGCATGCATTGAAGATACCAACGACAAGATCTCTTTTTGCAATGAAGACAAATGAGGATGTTCAAAGAGAAACAACACTTCCAGGAGGAGTTTTAACTAGAATTGCGAAAAGTCATATAAGAATTGGTACATTTGAGTACGCAAGAACAAAAAACATCCAAATACTCAAGACACTAGCTGATTATTCTATTGACAGACATTATTCAGATTTAAAAGATACTGATAACAAATATCTGAGTTTTTTTGCAGGTGTTTGTGATAAACAAGCTTCATTAGTATCAAAATGGATGAGTATTGGATTTATTCACGGAGTCATGAATACTGATAATATGGCAATTTCTGGGGAAACTATTGATTATGGTCCTTGTGCATTCATGGATAAATATAATCCAAAAACAGTATTTAGTTCTATTGATCATAGTGGAAGATACTCTTATCACAACCAGCCAGCAATACTAATTTGGAATCTGGCAAAATTTGCTGAGACACTAATACCATTGATAGACGAAGATAATGAAATTTCAATAAAAAAACTTACAGAAATTCTGCATCATACAATGCCGTTATATCAAGAATATTTCTATAAAGAATTTGCTGAAAAACTAGGTCTTCAAACTATTGATAATAAGAATGTAAAAATAATTGATAACTACTTAAAAATATTACATTCTGAATCAATAGACTTTACTTTATCATTTAGAAATCTTGCAAAAATTGTTGATAAGTCAATAACTATAGAAGATTCTGTTTTTAGTAAATCAGGAGTTTTTACAAAATGGTATAAATCTTGGAAAAAAGAAATTAATATTTCAAATGTTTCTCAACAAATGAATTTAAAAAATCCCTGCTATATACCCAGAAATCACCTAATCGAGATTGCACTAAAAAATGGTGTTGATGGAGACATGACAAAAATTAATTTAATTACTAAATTACTAGAATCACCTTTTATAGAGAAAGATGGATATGAGAAATATACTATGCCCTCCTCTTCTGATGAACGTTATATTACCTATTGTGGTACTTAAAAATTAAGTAGATTAAAAACCTATTCTAAAGTGGCTAAAGTAATTCTAGGGAGATTCTGAAAGTCTTTAAAATTTTTAATATCTAAAAAATTATTTTCTTTTAAGATATTTCCAACTTCTTTTTCTTGCTTGTAACCATGTTCCAATATGAGCATACCTCTACTTTTTAATACTTTTGTGGATTGCTCTATAATTAATTTTAAATCTCCTAATCCCTTATCTTTTGCCACTAAAGCTTTTTTGGGCTCATGTTTTAAATCCTCTAGGTGAGAATCTTGATCTTCAATATAAGGAGGGTTGCTAAGAACTAGATCAAATGTTTTTGTCTTAAAGCAGGATAACCAATCTGCACAAATGAGTGAGAAATTTTCTACACTAAGATTATTCTTGTTAATTAAAGCAACATTTAATGCATCCTCTGAATATTCTGATCCATACACTTGAAAACTTGGATTTTTTAAAGCAATTGAAATTCCAATGCATCCAGAACCTGTTCCAGCATCTAATACCCTAATAGGAGATGAAAAATGATTATTTACATAATCAACTAAGATTTCTGTTTCAGGTCTAGGAATTAATACTCTTGAATCAACAAAGAATTCATATTCATAAAATTTAGAGGAATTTAAAATGTAATCTAGTGGAATACCTTCATTTTTTTGTTTAATAAATTGCTTTATTAGATTTTCATCATTATTTGTAAGAATTTTATTTGAATTAGTATAAATTTCATCATCTTTAAATTGTAATTTCTCTTTAAGAAAAAAAATAAGTTCATTTTTAATAGTCTCGCTATCTAATATATTAAGATAATGACTTATTTGTTTATTCAATTATTCTGATTCTAGTTGCGAAAGCATGGCTAGTTGGTTTTCTGCTAGTAATGCATCGCAGATTTCTTTAATATCGCCATCCATAATTTGATCTAAATTATGTTGAGTTAACTTTATCCTATGATCTGTCATTCTTCCTTGAGGAAAATTATATGTTCTTATTTTTTCACTCCTATCTCCAGTTCCCACCAATATCTTTCTTTCACTTGCAATACTTTCTTGTTGATTATCAATCTCCTGCTGTTTTAACTTTGCTGCAAGAAGAGACAGTGCTTTCTCTTTATTTTTATGTTGTGATCGTCCGTCCTGGCATTCAACTACCAGTCCAGTTGGAATATGAGTTAATCTTACTGCTGAATCAGTTTTATTTACATGCTGTCCTCCAGCTCCAGAAGCTCTAAAGGTATCAACTCTTAGATCATTTTTATCAATATTAATATCCTGGACTTCTTCAACTTCCGGTAAAACAGCTACTGTACAAGTAGATGTATGAACCCTTCCTTGTGATTCAGTTTCAGGAACTCTTTGAACTCTATGAACTCCTGATTCAAATTTAAGTACCTTAAAAACACTCTTACCATTTAACTTAGCAACTACCTCTTTTAGCCCGCCTTGTTCAGATTGTTTTATATCAATCACTTCTAGGTTCCAACCTTGTCTTTCTGATAGTCTTGTATACATTCTGAAAAGATCGCCAGCAAAAATACTTGCCTCAT
This sequence comes from uncultured SAR86 cluster bacterium, assembly GCA_902560315.1. Taxonomy (GTDB): domain Bacteria; phylum Pseudomonadota; class Gammaproteobacteria; order Magnimaribacterales; family D2472; genus SAR86A. The sequence goes on from CACELG010000003.1 coordinate 114,988, forward strand.
CTCCACCTGCACCAGATCTTATTTCTAGATATGCCGAACCATCGTCAGCAGAATCTTTTGGTAGCAACATGAACTTTAGTTCTTGCTCAAGCTTTTCTGGGATATCCTGATAACTTTTTAAATCATCTTCAGCCAAACTTTTAAGCTCTTCATCACCTGATTCGATTATTTCATTAGCATCTTTAATGCTTTTTAAAATAGAGTTGTATTCTTCAAATTTTTCAACGATTGGTTTTAATTCAGAAAACTCTTTGTTCAACAAAGTATATTTTTCGATATCTTCAATTGTTTTAGAGTCTAAAAGAAGATCTTGTATTTCATTTATCCTATTTTGAAGCTGATCAAGCTTCTTAAGCATTGATTCATGCATTATCAAAAAACGTTTTAATCATAGATTTAATTATATGATCATCCAAGTTTTTGATATCTTGGAAATTATTTAAGTATTCATCCTCTATATTCATACTCTTGATCGATTCAACTAAATTTGAGTAGTCGCCAGTTGATTTAAATTGTTTAATCTCATGATTTGATAAGCCATTTAAAAATTTATCTAATTGAAGATTAGCTAAATCTTTGGAAGACTTAAGAGAAAAATTTTCTAGTTTAGATTTAGACTCAAGAGCGATTATATTCATTGCTTTCTCAGCTTCAATAGAGCGTTGTCCATAGTTATCTTGAGTGATTTTTTCAATATCATCAATAGTATACAAATAGGCTTGTTCAATATTTCTAATTTCATCTTCAATATTCCTAGGAACACCTAAGTCTATTAACAAGATTGGTTTATTCTTTCTAATTTTTAATGCGTTCTCAATTGCTCCTTTACCAATTAAGGGTAATTCAGTTATTGAAGAAGAAATTACAATATCTGCTAGTTCAAGCTCATCATGAAGCGTATCAAGTGAAGAAGACAAAATCTCAAAGTTACTGTTTAATTTAATCTTTTTGATTGTTCTATTTACTGATTTGATATTACGCATTCCTTTATCATATAAATTTTTAATAACGCTTTGGGAAAGAGAACCTGCTCCAATAATCAATATGTTTTGGTTTTCTGGTGCTTCAAAAATATTTTTAATTAATGTCAAGGCTAGTCCGCTTACTGATAAAGAATTGATTCCAATTTTAGTATTTGTTCTTGCATTTTTAGCAATTTCAATAACTTTATCAGCAAAATAAGATAACTTCTTACCAACTATTTTGTATTCTTTTGCATTTTTAAGTGCGGTTTTAAATTGTCCAAAAATTTCTTGCTCACCTAAAACTTGTGAATCAATGCCAGAAGCTACTTTACACATATGCACGAGGGCATCATGATTCGAAAGAAAGTAGAAACTATCCATAGTGATGTCTTTTACATCTAGTCTTTTAAGCGCTTCTCGTAAGACCTCTTTTGAGATGCCTGATTTACCAACCAAATATATTTCAGTTCTATTACATGTAGATATTCCAAAAAAAGATTCAAGATCATCATTAAAGACTTTTTTTAAATGACTATCCAGCAAAATTTGGTTAGACTCATTTATAATAAATTTTTCCCTCTCAGCAACCTTAGAGGTCTTGTGATTTATGCCAAATAATTGTAGTTCCATATTGAAAAATGTCTTTAATACTTTATTTATTTTCCTATTAATATCCTGTGCAAGTAATAACAATTATAGCAATTCGGTTTCATATAAAGGGAAAGTGCTTGTAAATCCTATCAGTTCTGAGCAGTTATCATTTAACATTTTATTAACTAGCAATAAAAATAACACTATTATACAGATTAAGAAGCCGTTTTATGGAAATGTTATTCAAATAAAAGTAAATAATTCTAAAAATTTAATGAAATATATTACGAAAGAAGGAAGTTATGAAATCAAAAGTAACATTCCAAAAAATATAGAAATTTTGATAAATAATTGTATTTTTAAAAATAGTTTTAATGTTTCTGAGATATTAGATAATCAAAGTTTTGATCTTGAGTGCTTAAAGGAAAATAACAGAACAAATTTTTATATCAAATATAAGAATTCATTTTACGAAGGTTTTTTAATTAAAAATGAGTGAAATATTAATAAAGTCTCCTGCAAAAATTAATCTATATCTTCAAATACTAGATAAGAGAGATGATGGATATCACAATATAAAAACTCATCTACAACTAATTGATATTTATGATCATATTAAATTTAAATTAAGCAAAAATAGAAATATATATATTAAATCTAAAGAGTCGTATCTTAATAATGAGGATAACACTATTTATAATGCTGCAAAAAAATTACAAAAGTATCAAAAATGTAACAGTTTTAATGGAGTTGAAATCGAGGTTGAGAAAAATATTCCAATCGGTTCTGGTCTTGGTGGGGCAAGTTCAAATGCAGCTTCAACATTAATAGTTTTAAATAAACTATGGAATTTAAATTTGAGCGAAGATAAATTAATGAAAATTGGAGCTACTATTGGAGCAGATGTACCATTTTTTGTTTATGGCAAGAATGCATTTGGAGAAGGTATTGGAGAAAAGCTAAAAGAGGTCGATATGATACCTGACAAGATATTAATTCTTAATCCAAATATCCACTGCTCAACAAAAAAAATGTTTAGTCTTTATGACAAATTTTTAAAAAATAATAAAAATATTTCTTTATCTAATCAAAATCATTTTTGGGACATTTATCTTGATAAAAATCAAAATATTAAAAATTTCATAATAAATAATCAGTTGGAAGAAAAAATAAATTTAAGTGGAAGCGGCTCTTGTATGTTTATCAAGTATAAAAATAAAAAGGATATTGATAAAATTATTGAAAAAATGCCAAGTAATTGGAGACTCTTTTTCTCTAAACCATTACAATATTCGCCGATATGTTATATCAAATGACTTTGGGGTGTAGCCAAGCGGTAAGGCAACGGGTTTTGATCCCGTCATGCGTAGGTTCGAATCCTACCACCCCAGCCATGGTTTATAATATGTTTTGGGGAAAATATGAGTAAAAAAAATTTGGACATCTTTACTGGAACTGCAAATCCTGAATTTGCATTAGAAGTATCTAAAATTTTAGGAATTAAAATTTCTGATGCAGATGTAGGTTACTTCTCGGATGGTGAGCTTAAAGTTGAAATTGAAGAAAACGTTAGAGGTCATGATACCTTCATAATTCAATCAACCTGCTCCCCCACTAATAAGAATGTAATGGAAATAATGCTCATTGCAGATGCTTTAAAAAGATCATCTGCATCAAAAATTACAGCGATTGTTCCTTATTATGGGTATGCTAGACAAGACAGGAGAGTAAGATCAGCAAGAGTTCCGATTAGTGCAAAAGTTGTTGCAGATATGTTTGCTTCAGTTGGGATTGATAGAGTATTAACAATTGATCTTCATTCAGAAACAATCCAAGGATTTTTTGATATGCCTGCTGATAATGTTTATGCAACAAAGTTCATGGTGGACGATATAAAAGAAAATAATGACAGAAACCAAGTTGTTGTTGTATCGCCTGATGTTGGAGGAGTTGTCAGATCAAGAGCACTGGCTAAATTACTAGATGATACTGATTTAGCTATAATTGATAAAAGAAGAGATACTGCAAATCAATCAGAAGTCATGAATATAATTGGTGAAATTGAAGGAAAAGTTTGTATTGTTCCTGATGATATTATTGATACTGCTGGAACTCTTTGTAACGCAGCCATTGCTTTAAAAGAAAAAGGCGCTAAAGCTGTAAAAGCATATATTACTCATCCTGTTCTATCAGGTCCGGCAATTGAAAGAATAAATGATTCTGCTATAGACGAATTGGTAGTTACAAATTCAATTCCTTTAAACAAAGAGGCACAAAAATGCAGTAAAATACGCGTCATTTCAATAGCGAATATAATTGCTGAATGTATAACTCGTTTAAGCAATGAAGAATCATTAAGTGAAATGTTTTTATAGAGGAAATTATGACAGACCAAATAATATTAAATGCTGACTCAAGAGAAAGAACGGGTACAAATAAAGCTCGTGAAATAAGAAATATTGATGGAATGGTCCCTGCAATAGTTTACGGTGATGAAAAAGAAACGCTAAATATTAAACTAAAACTAAATGAATTAACCAAAGCATCTGAAAATGAACTTTTTTATACTCAAGTACTTTTAATTAAGACTGAGGATAATGAAGAAAAAGTTGTTCTTAAAGAACTTCAAAGAGATCCTGCAAAAGGTAAATTTCTACATGCTGATTTCCAGAGAGTATCTAGAAAAACAAAACTTAAAGTTATTATTCCTGTTAACTTTATTAATGAAGAAGAGTGTGTGGGTATAAAAATTGACGGTGGTGTTGTTGCAAAAGCAATTCGGGAAATTGAAATTATGTGTCTTGCTGGAAATATTCCTGAGTCTATAGATGTTGATATTGAAAATCTTAATCTTGGTGATTCTATAAGGTTAACAGAAATATCTTTACCTGAAGGTTCTGAAATTCCTGGTCTTACTGAAGAAACTGATCAAATGGTTGTTTCTGTAAATGCTCCTAAAGCTGTTGAAGAAGATCCTATAATTGAAGACGAGCTTGAAGATGGTGAGATTTCAGATAGTGAAGAAGGCGCTGAATCAGCTGAAACAGATGATGCTGGGTCTTCTGAGGAATCTGATAAAGAAGAAAGTTCAGAAGAGAATTAATAAAACGTGTATAAATTATGTGTCATAGGGCTTGGTAATCCGGGCTCAAAATATGATCACACAAGACATAACATTGGTAAAGATTGGCTTATAGATTTATCTGAAAAATTTTCTTTAGAATTTAAGCACAAATCAAAATTTCAAGCTGAATTTGCTGAATCTCATGATGGCAGTATTTTATGGATAATTCCTTCGAATTATGTAAATGATTCAGGGAGTACTGTCTCAAAAATTCTAAAATCAACAAACTTAAGTAACGAAAATCTTTTTGTACTTCATGATGAGCTTGATTTAAAAGCTGGTGATATAAGGCTTAAAAATCATGGTGGACATGGAGGGCATAATGGACTGAGAGATATAATATCTAGAATAGGTAATACGAATTTCAAGAGACTTAGGATAGGAATAGGTCATCCTGGTTCTAAAAGTGAAGTTACAAATTGGGTACTAACAAAATTCTCACCAACAGAAAAGAAAGCTATAAAATCAGCTTATATAAAATTAAGTAAAGCCTTTGAATTAGTTCTAAATAATGAATTCGAAGCTGTGCAAAAAATCTTACACACAAAATAATATTATGGGCTTTAAATGCGGAATAATAGGACTTCCGAATGTTGGTAAATCCACCCTTTTCAATGCTTTAACTAAATCTAAAATCCCAGCAGAAAACTTTCCTTTTTGTACAATTGATCCAAACGTAGGGAAAGTTCCCTTACCAGACAAAAGGTTAAATAAAATAAATGATATTGTAAATTCAGCAAAAATTATTCCTGCGGCATTGGATCTAGTAGATATTGCTGGACTTGTTAAGGGTGCTTCAGAAGGTGAGGGTCTAGGTAATTCATTTTTGTCAAATATAAGAGAAATGTCGGCACTTGCTCATGTTGTTAGATGTTTTGATGATGAAAATATTACACATGTTGATGGTTCAGTTAATCCATATAGAGACGTTGAAGTAATTAATTTAGAGTTGATTCTATCTGATTTAGATTCTGTAAATAAAAGAATAAGTAAATGCGAAAAATTATTAAAAACTAATGATAAAGATAATAAATATAAGTTTGAATTATTAAAAGTTATTAAAAATGATTTAGAACGAGGCGAATTAATTAATATGAAAAAATTTAATACAGAAGAAAAAAATATTATTAAGCAATTTCAATTACTTTCATCTAAACCAACCTTTTATATTGGTAACATTTCAGAATCAGAAAAATCATCTGAAGAATTAAGCAAATTAGAAGAAATTGCAAATGAATTAGATTCATTTGTTATTCCAGCATCAATCAAAATTGAACAAGAGATATCATTGCTAAAAGAAGAAGAAAAAAAAGAATATCTTGAGTTAATGGGAATGGATGAACCAGTTCTTAATAAGATCATATTTGAAGGATACAAAATGCTTGGTTTAAAAACTTTCTTTACTGCTGGTCCTAGTGAAATTAGGGCGTGGACTATAAAAGATGGATTCTTAGCACCAAATGCTGCTGGTGTAATTCATACTGATTTTGAGAGAGGATTTATCAAGGCTGAAGTAGTAGATTACGATGATTTTATTGAATGCAATGGAGAGCATGGAGCTAAAGAGAAAGGAAAGTTAAGATTAGAAGGAAAGGATTATTTAGTTAAAGATGGAGACATTATCCATTTTAAGTTTAATGTTTAAAAATAATTGACTCTTTTAATTATAAGATTATCATTCAACGATTGGCTATGTAGCTCAGATGGTTAGAGCACAGCACTCATAACGCTGGGGTCGGTGGTTCAATTCCACCCATAGCCACCATTTTGAAAAATTTAGTCTTTCTTAAGGTATGCGAGAATTATTATCAAAGAAAGTAATACTAAAAGACCATCTTCTCCAAGCATTGCAACAATTGAAGACACATTTTTATATACATCTCCTACAAAGGGTGTATCTGTACCCATTAAAATACCAAGTAATAAAGAAACTACCACAAGAGGTATTAAAACTTTTGTTAATTTATTTAAAAGAGCTGTTATGCCTGCGAATGTAAATTTAAAGTTCATAATTTTAATTTAATTTAGGAAGGGTTTTACCCCTTCCTAAAAGGTTAGTTAAGTTAATTACTTAACAAGACTCATTAAGATTGCTAAGACTAGAAGTCCTACAACACCATTAGAAGTTAACATTTCAACTAATGCTGTTATATTACCAATCACGTCAAGTCCAAGAACATCGCCGAAGACTAAAGCTCCAACAATTCCCAAACCAAGCACTCCTATTAGCACGTCAGTTAAATTACCAACTATGCCATTTATCATCTTCCATGCATTATCCATAATTATTCCCCCCTATTAAGGTTTTTTATGTTTTGCAGGATCAATCAGAACATAAAATATGAGGTGAATCAAATTATGTTAAGAAAAACTAGACACAAGATTTGACTTTTTAAAATTTATCGAATAATGGCATACTTTATATGCTTTTTTTTAGTCAGATTCTTCTTTTTTGTTAGTTATTGCCTTCATTGATAATTTCATCTTACCTCTATCAAAGCCAATAAGCTTTACTTCAATTTCTTGTTCTTCTTTAAGAACATCTTCTACATTTTCAGTTCTTTCTTCAGATATTTCAGAGATATGAAGAAGACCATCCTTGCCAGGTAAAATATTAACAAAGGCTCCAAATTCAACAATCTTAACTACTTTACCCTTATATATTTTATTTAACTCAGGTTCTTCAAGAATTTCTTCAATAATTGCTAAACATTCTTTCATTGATGATTGATTTTGACCAAAAACTGAGACAGTTCCATCATCGCTTACGTCAACTGTTGCTCCTGTTTTTTCTTGCATACCTTTTATTACTGCACCACCTTTGCCAATAATCTCTTTTATCTTATCTTTATCAACCATAAATGTTTTCATGGCTGGAGCATTTTCAGATAAATCTTTAGCAGATGAAATTACTTCATTCATAATGCCTAATATATGATTTCTTGCATTTTTAGCTTTTGCTAATGCAGTTTCCATAATCGATTCATTAATACCTTTAATCTTGATATCCATTTGAAGAGCGGTGATACCAGATTCAGTTCCGGCAACTTTGAAGTCCATATCACCTAAATGATCTTCATCTCCTAAGATATCAGTCAGAACAGCAAAATCATCGCCTTCTTTAATAAGACCCATGGCTATTCCTGCAACTGGACTTGAAAGAGGTACACCAGCATCCATTAATGATAATGAAGTTCCACAAACAGAAGCCATTGAGCTTGAGCCATTGGACTCTGTAATTTCTGAAACAACTCTCATAGTATAACCAAATTCATCTGTATCAGGTAATACAGCTTTGATAGCTCTTTTTGCTAAATTTCCATGTCCGATTTCCCGTCTTTTAGGACCCATTGGCATTCCTATCTCACCAACACTATATGCTGGAAAGTTATAATGAAGCATAAAATTATCAGAACCTTCGCCTTCTATTGCTTCAATTCTTTGAGCATCTCTTGAAGAACCAAGAGTTGCAACTACAACAGCTTGAGTTTCACCTCTTGTAAATAATGCAGAGCCATGAGCACTAGGAAGAACATCTGTTTCAACAAAAATAGGTCTCACTGTATCAAGGTCTCTTCCATCAATCCTTGGCTTATTATTTAATATATTTCCTCGAACAATATTTTTTTCTAATTCTTTGAAGGAACTTAAAACTTTGCCAAGCTCAAACTCATCTAAATCTGAATTATCTTCAACTATTTTATTTTTGATATTGCCTAGAGCTTCATTTCGTTCTGATTTATTAGATATTGTAAAAGCCTCTGTTATTTGTTCTTTATATTTATTTTCGACATCAGAATAATAGTTAGTAGCATCTTCATCTTTTTCAATAATCCAATCCTCTTTTCCAGCCTTGGTTTTTAATTCATTACATGCATTGATAACAGCTTTCATTTCTTGATGGCCGAAAAGAACCGCACCAAGCATGAGATCTTCATTTAATTCTTTTGCTTCAGACTCTACCATTAAGACCGCTTCATCAGTTCCAGCCACAACCATATCTAGATAAGAATCATCTAGTTGTTCAAATGTTGGGTTTAAAACATATTCTCCATCAATAAATCCTACTCGAGCTGCTCCCATTGGACCGTCAAAAGGCACTCCTGAAACAGAAAGTGCAGCAGATGCTCCTATCATTGCAGCGATATCTGGATTCTGAGACTTGTCAGATGACATGACTGTACTAAATATTTGTACCTCATTCTTAAAGGTTTCTGGAAACATAGGTCTAATTGGCCTGTCTATAAGTCTTGAAGTTAATGTTTCTCTTTCAGTTGGTCTTGCTTCTCGTTTGAAAAAACCACCAGGAATTCTTCCGGTAGCATAAAATTTTTCTTGATAGAAGACTGCTAAGGGAAAGAAATCCTTTGCCGGATCAGCTTCTTTCTTTGCTACAACTGTAGTTAATACTACTAAATTACCGATTGTGACCACAACTGCCGCCGTAGCCTGACGAGCAATTTTATTTGTTTCAATTTTTACTTGTTGATTTCCATACTCAAATTCTACACATGTAGATTCTAATTTATTATTTTCCACGATTTTCCTTTTTAATTTTTATTGTATTACCCTCTTAGATTCAACTTCTTTACAAGTTCTGCATAACTTTCGGCATTTTTCTTCTTTAAATATGCTAAAAGCTTTCTTCTGAGGTTTACCATTCTAATTAGACCATTTCTGGAATGATGATCTTTTTTGTGACTTTTGAAATGATTTTGAAGTTTATTTATATTTTCTGTTAAAAGTGCTATTTGCACTTCTGGAGATCCAGTATCACCTTCATTTCTCTTATATTCATTGACTATATTTGCTTTCTCTTCAGTTAATAATGCCATTTTTAATGTCCTTGTAATGTTTTTCTATGAACAACGCTAACCTCACATTACTAAAGTAAGCGAGCGCATATTATAACTTATTACGCTATTAAACAAGTTGTTTATGTTTTAAGGTCTTTTTATTGATTTCACCAATACCGATGAAAATATTGTTTTTAGAAAAAACTCTATATATATCATCTTTATTATTAAACTCAGATATTGTTACTCCATTAATAAATTTTTTTTCATCAACCGGTTGTATGGTTATCTTATTTAAATTCTTAAATGCATCTTCAATACTTATAATATTTTCTTCTAATATATCTGACGTTCTTTTTGCATCAGATATATTGAAATTACCTTGGGATAATCTTATTAATGATTTCATATGAGCACCGCAACCTAATTTTTTACCAAGATCTCTTGCAATTGACCTGATATATGTTCCTTTTGAGCAATAGATTCTAAAAGCACAAACTTTATTATTGAGATCAAAGTTTTCTATACAATTAACTGAAATTTTTCTTGGGGGTTTTGAAATAAACTCACCTCTTCTTGCGTATTTATATAAAGGTTTGCCTTTGTGTTTTAATGCTGAAAAAAATGGTGGTGTCTGCATAGACTCACCAATAAAACTTTCTAGATGATTTTTAACTGAAGTTTTATTTGGATAGTCATTAGATTTATAAATTATTTTTCCTGTTGAATCATCAGTGTCGGTAGAGGTACCAAATTCAACTTCAACATCATAAGATTTATCAGATTCAAGAAAATAACTTGAAAACTTTGTTGCTCTATTGACTGCTAAAATTAATAAACCTGATGCTAATGGATCTAGAGTGCCCAAATGTCCAATTTTTTGTGCTTTTATTTTTTTTTTAATCTGTTGAACAACAAAATTGGAGCTAACACCACTTTCCTTGTTAACTAAAATAAACCCATTCATTGCTTTAAATCATTTAATAACTTTTCGATATTTTCTGAGTATTCAATACTTTCATCAAATCTAAATTTAATCTTTGGCACTCTTCTTATTTTTATCTTTTTAGACAAATTTGATCTAATCATACCTGAAACTTTTTTAAGAATTTCTTTATCGATGCTGGATTTAGATTTATGTATCGATTCTCCAATAACTGTATAAAAAACAGTAGCTATTCCTATATCATCAGAAACTTTGACAGCAGTAATGTTAATATTTTTAAGTCTTGGATCTTTTATTTGATTTGCAATGATAAGAGATATTTCTCTCTTTAATAAATCTCCAACTTTATCTGATCTGTTAGAGGTCATATATTTTAAATTTCTTGTGCCTCTTCTTTTCTATCAAAAACCTCAATTTTGTCGCCTGATTTAATATCCTTATAATTCTTAATTCCCATTCCGCATTCGTTACCATTCTTAACTTCATTAACATCTTCTTTAAATCTTCTAAGGGAATTCAGTTCACCTTCAAAGATTACAATATCATCCCTCAGAACTCTTACAGGTTTATTTCTCAATACATTCCCTTCAACAACATTACATCCAGCAACTTGACCAAATTTAGGAGAATTAAACACTTCAAGAACTTCTGCCGTTCCTATAATTTCCTCTTTAATTATTGGGTCAAGAAGGCCGCTCATTCTAGCTTTGACATCATCTATTAACTCATAAATTATACTGTGATAGCTTAGAGGCACTGATTCTGATTCAATAATTTTCTTTGCAGTATTGTCAGCTCTTACATTAAAACCAATTATTATAGAATCTACTGCCACTGCTAAATTAGCATCAGACTCACTAATCCCACCAACTCCACTTGATACTATTTTTACCTTAGCTTTTTCTGAACCCAAATCATTTAAAGCACCAATAATAGCTTCACATGTGCCGCCTACATCTGTTTTTATTATTATATTAAGAACTTTCTTTAGGT
>CACELG010000004.1 GCA_902560315.1 uncultured SAR86 cluster bacterium
CTTGAATCCTTGGTGGATCTACAAGCTATTTTTTCTCATCGACTCTTGTAAATGCTTTCACCCTTCGGTCTCTTCTTCTGGCTTCTCTCTAGGTCTCCTGTCTGCAGTTAGTCACTAGTCGGTTGCCATCCGTATTAGTAATATTACTCCTACTAGAAATCTTGTCAACACTTTTTTGAAAAAAAGTTATAGTTTTTTTTATAAAGATTTTTATGGACTTTTATTGGAGCGGGTGACGGGATTCGAACCCGTACCAATAGCTTGGAAGGCTATTGTGCTAGCCGTTAACACCACACCCGCATTAGACGGGAAATTATAATAAAAAAGAGACCAATATGCTTCTTATTTCTTCTAATTATTCATGTGATAAGAAATGCATCGTACATCTTTGCATCAATACATGATGCATTTTCTTCAAATTCATTCTTTATTTCGTTAGCTTCTGGATTGTTAATCCAGTTTGAAGAAATTACATCTGAAAAATCTTTTGAATAGAAATTATTTATCCAAATAAAACTTCCTGGTGAACTATCAGTCTGATAATAAATAACCTCGTAAGCTATTTTCAAATTATTTATTTCGTTAGCAAACTTATCAATAGCAACTCTAAAAGTACCATAGTTAAAACCGTCATTATAATTACAACTTAATAATTCATTGACATAAGCAGGTTCTTTAAATTCTTGATCAATTATTGATAAACCCTTATATCCATTTTTATCAAATTTACATCCAGCAATTTCATCAAAACCTGCTGTGCTAAGTTCATCTAAAAAATTGCTGTAAATATCATCGATAGAATAATTTTTTAAATTAAGAATGAATTCATTAACATAGTTTGACTTAGGGAAAAAAACTTCAATATCGTAATTGCCATCACTTTTAATTGATTCTTTTCTTACCAAACTTGAAAGAAATGATTCTAGATTTAATAAAGTAAAACCGTCATTTAATTTGCATTCAAAAAATTCACTAGAAAATTGATAATCTGGAGAGATTAATAAATTTGCCTCTATCCCCCCTTTATCATTTTCAGAAGAACAAGAAATAAGAAAAATAGTTATTAATGAATATTTATATAATGAATGCATAGTTAGATTATAAATAAAGTTAATAAATTAATGGTTAAAAAAAATAAAAAATTAATTTTTTGTATTTTATAAAAATCTATTTATTAATATAGAATAGTTTTATTGCACCTATTCTATTCACAATAATATGAAATGTTTAAGAATTATTTTTGCTGATCAACTTTCAATTAATAACCCCGTGTTATTAAATTTAAATAATGAAGATTTGATATTATTTTATGAACCGATCGATACCTTTTACGAAATAAAACATCATAAACAAAAAATCACTTTTATTATCTCTGCATTTAGACATTTCATAGAAACTATTGATCATAAAAATATAATTCATCATAAAATATCAAAAAAAAATAAATTAGATTTTAATTCTTATTTAAAAAAAATAATAAAAGAAAATAACATAACCAACATAGTTATTTCTAAACCATCTGACTATAAAGTAAATAAAGAACTTATGTTTTTTTGCCAATCAAATAATCTAGGTTTAGAAATACTAGAAGATAAAAAATTTATATCTAGTGCTGATGATTTCGCTGATTGGGCATCAGATAAAAAAACTAGAATCCAAGAATATTATTACAGATGGCTTCGAAAAAAATACAACATATTCATGACTGATGAAAATAAACCTATTGGTGATAAGTGGAATTTCGATAAAGATAATAGAAAAGGAATATCGCAACTTAAATCTGATATACCAAGACGTAAAAAAATAAAACCAGATCAAATTACCTTTGATGCTATGGTTGATGTTGAAGAGTGTTTTCCAAAATCTGTAGGCAATTTAGAAAATTTTAATTGGGCAACTTCTCACGAAGATGCAGAGATTCTTTTAGACGATTTTCTAGATAGATATCTTGAGAATTATGGCGCATTTCAGGATGCAATAAACAAAGATAATACTTTTATGTTTCATTCTTTACTATCACCCTACCTTAATTGTGGTCTGTTAGATCCATTATTATGCATAGAAAAAGCTATAACAAAATACAACAAATCAAAAGGTAAAATCCCTATAAATTCAGTTGAAGGTTTTATAAGACAGATTCTAGGATGGAGAGAATTTATAAAGGGAGTGTATTGGGAAAATATGCCACAATACAAAAATTTAAATTTTTGGTCTCATAAAAGAAAGTTAAATGAAAATTGGTATACAGGTAATACTGGAATACCTCCATTGGATGATGCTATTAAAGAATCAGAAGAATTTGCTTATTCACATCATATTAATAGATTAATGATTATTGCAAATCTAATGAATCTATCTGGGATCAATCCAAATGAAATGTATAAATGGTTTATGGAAATGTATATAGACTCATATGATTGGGTCATGGTTCCTAATGTTTATGGAATGGGATCTTATGCAGATGGCGGTATTTTTTCGACAAAACCATATATCTGCGGTTCAAGTTACATGCTCAGAATGTCAAATTATAAAAAAGGTGAATGGTGCGATATTGTTGATGGTTTGTATTGGAAGTTTATTGATAAAAATATTAAATTTTTTGAATCAAACCCAAGATTATCTATTATGACTAGGTCACTAGCTAAAATGGAAAAAGATAGAAAAAAAATGATCTTTATGAAAGCAGAAGAATTTATTGAAAAAAATACAACTTAGTTATTAATAATCAAGTCCTTCAAGTAAAAAAGGAATGGCCTCTTTAGTCATAGCCTCAGTGCTATGATCTAAATCAAGCACTACTTTGTATCTCCATCTAAAAGGTATGCTATGTTTTTCTCCAAAATTTATTAATGATTTAAAGTAATTCTGGCCTCTATGATATCTATTATCGCCTTGCTTTCTTGCGCCACGACTTGTATTTAGAGTCGCATGGTCTTCATTGTTATCTTGAGCTCCAAGGATAAATAAGACCTGCCTAGATAAAAACCACTCATAACGGGATCTTTCAATAGGCATATTTCTAGTGCCATATGGAAATTTTTCATTATTTAAAAAGGTATACCAACCAGCACTTCCAATAACTACTTTCTCAGCCCTGGTGTCTTCGCCATACATTAAATACCTATGAACAAATTGAGATCCAGCAGAAAAACCAAATATTAAATACGTAGAAGTTTTTAGATTATATTTGCTATGGAAATAGTTATAAAAAGAAGATATCGAATCTCTTAAATTATTAGATTGATTCTTCAATATTTTTCCAGATGAGGTTGCCGTCTCTAAAGTTGCAAAGTAAGGATAATTTTCTTTTTTAAAATGAGGTGCAACTAAAATTACATTTTTATTGTTTGAAGCATCAAGCCATAGATTTAAATATTTTTTTATATCTCTAGATTGGCCATGAATAATAAATAAAACCTTAGTATCTTTATTTATTTCTTTTGGTAAAGTATATGAAATATCAACATCTGGCTTATCCCATAACGCATAAGTTACTTTATTAATTGGATTTGATTCGAGATCATAAGCAAAAACGAGTAGTAAAATACAGATTGCGTAATTTATGATCTTCATAAATTTATTCTAACAATGAATTCTTATTATTGGGTTAAAATAAACATATAAATATTTACTCAATTGAAAAAATACTTAAAAATCGTAAACAAGATCCATTCTTCGCCATATAAATTGACGATTGTCTCTAGTGGCGGAGGAACAAATGCTATTTCAGCTCTACTAAAAGTTCCAGGAGCAAGTAATACAATATTGGAGTCATACATCCCCTATTCTAAAGAATCTATGGATTCATTTTTAAATAAAAAACCAGATCATTATTGTTCTCTAGAAACATGTCTTAGCATGGCTGCAAATGCTTTTAAAAAGTCAAAACAGATTGATAATGAGTCTAAAAGCAAATATCTTGTCGGGGTTGCTATTACAGCAAATCTAGCAACCACTTATGAAAAAAAAGGAGAGCATAAATTTTTTATAGTCATTCAAGCTTATAACTACACAAAATATCTCGAGTGTTATTTAGATAAAGGTAAAAGGACAAGGGAAGAAGAGGAAGAATTGATAACTGGATGTGTTATTAGCCTTTTAGCAAATTCATGTGGATTTGATTTTGACCTTCCTTCCGTTAAGGAAGAGATTCATATTGATCAAGTCGATGCTGAAAAACCATGGGAAAAACTTTTCAATAATAAGGTGGGTTACATTTCTAATAACAAAAACAACCCTGAACTTATTTTCCCTGGATCTTTTAACCCTCTTCACGAGGGACATATAAAAATGAAAGAATTAGCTGAGAAAAAAACTGGTATGCATACTACATTTGAAATCTGCGCAAAAAATGCAGATAAGCCGCCATTAACTTTTTATGAAATAAAAAAAACAATTGATCAATTTCAAAATGATGAAAGCTGGATGCTAACTTCTGCAGGGCGATTTAGTGAAAAAGCAGAAATGTTTCCTAACTCAGTTTTTATAATTGGGGCAGATACATTATTACGAGTATTTGATGAGAAATTTTATAAAAATTACAAAGATATGATGGAACATATCCAAAGATTTAATGATCACAATATTAACTTTTTGGTATTCGGAAGAAAGGTAAATAAACGATTCATTTCACTAGATAAAATAAAAGTGCCTGAATTAATCAAGGATAGATGCACTGGTATTGAAGAAAATACCTTTAGAGATGATATATCATCAACAGCAATTAGATTGACTAAGAATTAATTGTGAGGCGGGAGTTTTGCTTCAACAAACCACTCATGAACTCTTTTAACAGGATTAAATTTTTTTAAACGCATTTTTTTATTTTCAAGAGTGAACTTTCTGGTTTTAATAGCTGTGTAATGATATGTATGACTATCTCTAGTCTCATCTTCAGGTATTAAATATACTTTGGTTTGTTTTTTATCAGCCATATTGGTTGCAAATTATACACAAACTTTCTAAATTTATGGCTATTTAGTTAAGTTTTTTAAATAAACTAAAATTGCCATACAGTGGAGTTTTTTCTTTTGTAATTACTCCGATAGAGATCATATCTAGCATTTCTTTGTGTACATCATTTTTTTTACCAATAAAGACTTCATTAAATTTGTCTTTATTTATACTAGAGTAAATAGATCTTATTAGACTGCCAGCTAGGAGAATTCCGTCTCCTGGAATAAAAGTTAGGGCTAAATCAGATAATGTTTCTCCTAAAGCTTTTATAAAACCTTCTATAACTTCAATTGCATTATCATCTTTATCAATATACTTTTTATAAATCTCTTCTGATGTTAATTTAAGGTTTGTTTTTGATTGATAAATTTTAGATATAGCCGAACCTGAAACTAAGTCCTCTAAAATAAGATCTTCATTATTTTTAAGATTGTAGTTTCTTTGCAGAAAAGAATTTGAATTATTTGTATTGCCAATTTCTGTTGGAAGTACAATTTTATTTCTAACAGATATGGCGGCTCCTAATCCAGTTCCAGGTCCTAAAAATAACTTTACATCATTAAATTTTGATCCTGACTTAATATACGAAATGTCATTAGAAATAAAATCATAGCTATGGGCTATTGCCTCCCAATCATTTAAAAGAACACATTCTTTTAAGTTAAATTTTTTCTTAATATTATCTGCATCAAAAGTATAAGCCCTATTAGTCATTGTTATAGTATTATTAATTTTAGGGCCTGCGATTGATATTATTAAAACATTCACTTCATTGGTATCGATTATTTCTTCAATAAAATTTTCAAATTTTTCATGATCGAAAGGTATTTTATTTATATCTGATAGATCATCATCTGAATAATTTGCTAGTGCATATCTCATATTGGTCCCACCAACATCTACCAATAAAGCCCTATTCATAATTATTTGTAAGTTAGTCCATATCCATATTGAAATAATGGAGAATAATTAAAGGGAGTTTCAGAATCTTGTGCGGGCCAAGAAAAAGATAATCTACCTTTGAAATCATAATTAATGGAACCGTCAAGTTTGCTAAAAATTACATCATTTATTCCTTCAATAGCAGTACCTGGTAACCATATAGGTACGAAAGCATCTGAGTATTGGATCTCTTTATCAACAATCATTGGTCTTCCAGAAATAAATAATGAAATTACTGAGATACCTTTCTCTTGGAAAAGCTTCATTTTTGAAATATTTTCTTTGTTATTTTTTGAAAAATTGAGGCTATCAATATCTCCCTCACCTTCTGCATATGGTGTTTCACCAAAAACAAAAATTACGTAATCAGGTTTGCTTGTATATGAACCATCTTCAGAAAACTCAATATTTCCGCCGAATTCTTCGACGTGGTTTGATAAAGACTCATAAATACTATTTGTGTTAGGGAAGTCATCATTTGATATTTTTGTACCTTCCCAGGTTTTACCTTGCCAAGTTATTGTCCATCCTCCCATTTGATTCTCAATATATTGAGACATTTCTCCGACTACTAAAAATTTCTTAGATGGGTTCATTGGTAAAGAATTATTATTTTTTAGTAAAACTATAGATTCTCTTACAGCTTGTCTTGCAAGATCTCTATGGTCTGAGACGCCTATATAATTTTGCTTATAATTATGAGGGACCCTGCCATCAAATAATCCAAGATATTTTTTGACAGTTAAAATTCTAGTAATTGCATCATCAAGTCTTTCTTCTGTAATAATTCCATTTCTTACCTGCTCAAGAGTATTCCAATACAATGGTTCCCATTCTTGTGGAACCATATAAATATCTACACCTGCATTAAATGCTTCAGGACAGTTTGCATCTTCACAACCAGGTATTTGACCATGACCATTCCAGTCACCAACTATAAAACCATTAAATTCCATTTGTGACTTTAAAACATCTATCAAGAGATATTTATTACCATGAGTTTTTACCCCATTCCATGAATTAAAGGTCGCCATTACTGACAAAGCACAAGAGTCAATTGCTGCATAATAAGGAGCTCCATGAACGCTTTTTAAAGTATCTTCATTAACAATAGTATTTCCTTGATCAATACCTCTGTCAGTGCCACCATCTCCGATAAAGTGTTTTGCTGTAGCTAATACATGATCATTATCTAAAAAGTCTTTATCTATTCCTTGCAATCCTAGAATGAAATTTCTACCGAGTTCTGTTACTAACTGGGTATTTTCTGAATACCCTTCATAAGTTCTGCCCCATAAATCATTTTGGGGTACAGCAATGGTTGGTGCAAATGTCCAGATAATTCCAGTAGACGCAACTTCTTTTGCTACAGCGCTTCCAATTTTCTTTACTAGCTCAGCATTTCTTGTTGCACCCAAAGCAATGTTGTGAGGGAAAATAGTTGCTCCAATAACATTATTATGTCCATGAACAGCATCAGTACCCCATAATATTGGAATCTTAGTTCCATTAACTTCTGTAGAAACGTCAAAGTAATTTTTACTTAAATTTTTCCAGTCTTGTATATCACTGTCTTTATTTTGATTTGGAAAACCCCCACCACCATTTAAAATAGTTCCAAAATGAAATCTTTTTGCCTCTTCAGGAGTGATGCTATTAATTTCAGGCATTATTATTTGGCCTACTTTTTGTTCCAGTGTCATTCCATTAACCATGCTTTCAATAAACTTAGAGTTATCTGGTAAAACACATTCATTGGGATTGGACCAATCTGTATTAGCTAAAACAGAAACATTGAACAACAATATTGAAAGGAATTTTTTCATAAGAGATTATCCTAGAGTTATATAAATTAAAGTTAATACAGATACGATTATTAATGTATTTATATTAAAGGCTTTGGTGGTTGAAAAATCTATTCCAGCTAAATCTATTGCCTTTTCTTGGTCTAAATATCCTTGAGCTCTAGAAGTTAAATAACATCCAATACCAGAAGCAAAGAAAACTGCACCCATTCTATGGATGTAAGGAAATTCTGGAAATAATGCCTGAATGAAAACAGACATTACAACAGAGAGAATTGCTGCAACTAAAACAGAAAGAGTTGTCGCTTTTTTCCAAAATAAAGCAACTAAAAATATTACTAAAATTCCAGGTGTAAATAATCCGGTGAAATTTTGAATATATTGAAATATTTGGTCTGAGTTTCCAAGAATTGGTTTTGCCATTACTAAAGCAATCAACATTGATCCTACAACTGAACTTCTACCAATTTTAATTAATGAAGATTGGGATATTTCATTTTTAGAAAATGATCTACATATATCCATTGTAAAAATTGTGCTTATACTATTTGTCATCGATGCTAATGAAGAAACAATTGCTGCAATTAAAGCAGCAAAAGTTAAACCTAATAAACCACTTGGTAATAATTCAATCATCATAGTTGGGTATGCTTGGTCTGTTTTTTCAAGGACTGGGAAAAGAACAGCTGCACAAATACCTGGAAGAACAATCACCAATGGCATTAGCAGCTTTAAATAAGCTGCAAACATAACGCCTTTTTGAGCTTCTTTGATAGATTTTGCCCCAAGTGCTCTTTGTGTAATGTATTGATTAAATCCCCAATATGCGAAATGACCTATCCAAACTCCAGCTCCAATTAAAATCCATATTCCAGGAAGATTGTTATAAGAGGGATTATCTGGTGATAAAATCATGTCAAACTTTTCAGGCATCTGTTGATAAACTTCAAGCATTCCATCTCCAATATATCCATTACCAATTTTTGTTAAAGCAATGTATGAAACTGCTAAGCCGCCAAAAATAAGAAGAACTACTTGAACAATATCTGTCATTGCGACAGCTTTAAGACCGCCCGATAAAGAGTATGCTAATGATAAAGCTGCAAGCAAAATCATTCCGTTTACTAGGGATAATCCGGTAAGCGTATTAATTGCTATTGATCCCAACCAAAGCACGGCTGTTAAATTAACAAATATATAAACGGTTAGCCAAAAGAAAGATAAAACTAAGCTTACTCTTTTATCAAATCTTTGCTCTAGAAATTGTGGCATTGTATAAATCTTTTTTTCTAAAAATAAAGGTAAAAAATATTTAGCCATAACAATTAAAGCTATCGCAGCAGTTAACTCCCAAACTGCTATTGCCATACCAACAACAAATCCTTGACCTGACATCCCAATAATTTGTTCTGCAGAAATATTAGCAGCAATTAATGATGCACCAATTGCCCACCATGGAAGAGATCTTCCTGCTAAAAAATAATCTTCTGCACTTCTTTCTGAACCTGATTTATTTCTCGATACATATGTTGCTAATGAAATTATCCCAACACAATACAATCCAACGATTATCCAATCTAAAGTATTAAACATATATCCCTATGTATTTGAATTTAAGGCATATTGTACCAATTTATAAATGTTTCTACGTAATAAAATAGTATGGTTTAAAAGAAATTTTAGGCAAAAAAAAACAGAGACTTGCTCTGTTTTCTTAGTTCGATTCCTCAGGGGTCTAAAGTGAGATTTTCTTTAGCGCCTTGGATTCTTTCTCTTGAATCCTTGGTGGATCTACAAGCTATTTTTTCTCATCGACTCTTGTAAATGCTTTCACCCTTCGGTCTCTTCTTCTGGCTTCTCTCTAGGTCTCCTGTCTGCAGTTAGTCACTAGTCGGTTGCCATCCGTATTAGTAATATTACTCCTACTAGAAATCTTGTCAACACTTTTTTGAAAAAAAGTTATAGTTTTTTTTAGGAAATAAAAAATTGGTATTTATTTTTATTTATATGTATAAAATGTATATAAATATGCACACTTTTTTACCAAGAAATCCTCCTATTAAGAACTACAGGACTAAGAGAGTTTCGTTATTAAAAATAAGTGATATTGCATCTCATCTTCCAAAATTGCTCTTAACAAATAAGGTTCAAACTACTATCAAAAAATTAAATAAAAATAGTTTATCTGTTGACTATCTTGTAAAAAATAAAAAAGAAAAAGAAATTAAACTTGCTATGTCTCATTTAAGCTTTATTGCCCATGCGTATATTTGGGGAGGTAATAAACCTGAAAAATTACTTCCTGAAGTTATTGCTAAACCATGGGTAACTTTATCTAAGTATCTTGGTAGACCTCCTATTCTAAGTTACGCAAGTTATTGTCTTGATAACTGGTATAAGATTGATAATAAAGAGCCTATATCTCTAGATAATGTGGCATTAATAAATAACTTTCTTGGAGGTGTTGATGAAGACTGGTTTGTAACAATCCATGTTTGCATTGAAGACGCTGCTAGTGAAGCGATTGATTCAGCAACCAAGTTATCAAAATTAAGTAAGCAACATAAAATAGAAGATTTTTCAATTTACCTTAAAAAAATATCTAAATCATTAAAAAAAGTTAATCGCATTTTTTCGAGAATGCCTGAAAAATGTGATCCATATGTTTACTATCACAGGGTAAGACCCTATATATTCGGGACAAAAGATAATCCAGACTTAAAGAAGGGTTTGATTTATGAGGGTCAATTTAATAATAAACCACAGTTTTTTAGAGGAGAAACTGGAGCACAGAGCAGCATAATACCATTACTCGATGGAGCTCTTGGAATTTATCATACTAATGATAGTTTGAGACATTATTTAAATGAAATGAGAGATTATATGCCTCCCAAACATCGAAAGTTGATTGAAGATGTTGAAAAAAGATCTAAAGCAAAAGAATTTATTAGTAAATCTAAAAAATTAATGAATGAATATAATCTTTGTTTAGAAGAAATAAGAAAATTTAGAGCTCAACATCTTGAATATGCAGCATCTTATATTCATAAACAAGCACAAATAAAAAATACTTTTGGTACAGGCGGTTCTACTATAAGAGGGACAGGCGGAACTCCATTTATGAAATATTTAAAGAAACATAGAGACGAAACTCAAAAACAAAAAGTTTAGACTCCTTCTACTACAGTAAAAATTCTATTAGCTGAATCCTCGACATGTTTGAGAGCTGATTGATATTCTTCTGAGTTATAACAATCTATTGCGTGTTGATATGAATCAAATTCAACAATAACAGTTCTTTTATATCCCTTTATCTCATATTCTGTTTGCTTACCGCCTCTTGCAAGGAAAGTTCCAGAATTCTTTTTAACTATTTCTGAAGCTTTTTCGACGTATTTATAATATTCATCCTGATTATGAATATTTGCTCTTACAACCCAGTAACCTTTTGGCATATTATTTTCTTCTAAGTCTCATCTCATGAAGAATTGGTTCAGTGTATCCACTGGGTTGATATTTTCCTTTAATAGCAAGTTCGCATGCAGCTTTAAAAGCTATTCCGTCATATGAAGGAGCCATTTTTTTATAATTAACATCATTTTTGTTTTGCTGATCAACCTTTTTTGCCATTTTTTTCATAGTCTCAACAACTTCAACTTCTGAACATAATCCGTGATGAAGCCAATTTGAAATATGTTGACTAGATATTCTACATGTAGCTCTGTCCTCCATTAGGCCAACATCATTAATGTCAGGAACCTTTGAACAGCCTATTCCTTGATCTACCCACCTAACAACGTATCCCAATATACCTTGTGCATTGTTTTCTAATTCAGCAGTTATTTCCTCTTGTGATGGCATCTTATCTTTTTTCAAAAAAGGTATATTAAGAAGATCATCCAACTTAGCTTTATCTCTATTGATGATTTTATCTTGTTGATCTTGAACAGATATCTGATGGTAATGCATTGCATGAATTGTTGCTGCTGTTGGAGAAGGTACCCATGCACAATTAGCTCCTGCTTCAGGATGCATTGTTTTAGTTTTATACATATCTAACATTTCATCTGGCATTGGCCACATTCCTTTGCCTATTTGAGCATTTCCTTTAAATCCAGTTTCTAGGCCTATATCAACATTCCAATTCTCATATGCATTTATCCATTTTTGATTTTTCATATCTGCCTTTGTAACCATTGGGCCTGCTTCCATACTAGTGTGAATTTCGTCCCCTGTTCTATCAAGAAAGCCAGTGTTAATGAAAATTACTCTGTGTTTAGCAACCTCTATACATTCTTTGAGATTTACAGTTGTTCGTCTCTCTTCATCCATAATACCCAATTTGACTGTATTTTCAGGTAGATTAAATATCTTTTCTATTTCAGAAAAAAGATCACAAGTAAATTGAACTTCATCTGGGCCATGCATTTTAGGTTTTACAATATATATGCTCTTTGTTTTAGAATTTTTGTATATGCCATTACCAATAATGTCATGTATTGATATGCATATTGTAAAAAATGCATCCATTATCCCTTCTGGAACTTCATTTCCTTTTTCATCTTTAACAGCCGGGTTAGTCATTAAATGGCCAACATTTCTAACTAACATTAGACTTCTTCCTGGAAGAAGTATCATCTTTCCATTCTTCAGTAAATATTTTCTATCGGGATTTAATTCTCTAGTTATAAATTTGCCGCCCTTATCAAATGATCTCTTTAAATTGCTTTTCATCAGACCTAACCAATTTCTATAAACAATAATCTTATCTTCTGCATCTACTGCAGCTACTGAATCTTCACAATCTTGTATTGTTGTTATTGCAGACTCCATTAAGATATCTTTTATGCCTGCTAAATCCTCTTGACCAATAGGACTTGATCTATCAATTTGTATTTCAAAATGTAGATTATTGTTTTTAAATAATAAGCCATATGCTCCTTCTCCCTTGTCCTTATAGCCTACATACTGATCTTTATTTTTCAAATTCACACTTGAGCCATCTTTTAAAGTTATGAGTAATTCACTGTCTATAAATTCAAATTTAATAGCATCGTTATATGTGCCTTCTTCCATCGGAATTATTTCATCTAGAAATTTTTTAGCGAAAGCAATAACCTTTTCACCTCTTACTGGGTTATAGCCCCCCTCCCTTTTTGCTCCATCTTCCTCATCAATAATATTTGTACCATACAAAGCATCATATAAACTGCCCCATCGTGCATTTGCAGCATTTAATGCAAATCTTGCATTCATTACAGGTACAACCAGCTGAGGACCTGCAATTTTTCTAATTTCTGGATCTACATTAAATGTTTTAATAGTAAAATCACCGCTTCTTTGATGAAGATATCCAATGTCATTTAAAAACTTCTTGTACTCTCCTAAATTAAATTCTAAATTCCTATTTTTAATATGCCATTCACTTATCTGATCTTGTAATTCCTTTCTTTTATCAAGTAACTCTTTATTTCTATCTGAAAATTTATTTAATAAATTTTCGAATGAGCTCCAAAAATAATGAGGTGATATATCCAAGCCTGGTAAGATTTCGTCCTTAACAAAGTCTTGTAAACTTGAAGAAATTTTTAAACTAATATCATTTGGTGAATGTTTATTGGAATTAAATAATTTTGAAAGAAATTTCATTGCTAAATTATAACAATTATTGAATGTTTCATACGTCTATAATTTTTGATATATCATATGACCAAATATTTTTAGTTCGATTAAAAATTACATTCGTATATTTCATAAGCATATTCCTGATAAATATTAGCAAAGGATTGCTTAAATGATTTAGTTTTGCTTGGTTTAACGACTGCTTACTTATTGATTTTATTCTCTTTATCCTAACTTGTTGGTATTTGTTTTGAGCTTGATTAAAGTTATTTTTGTATTTTTTTAATAAATTGCCAAAAATGAATGCGTCCTCTAATGCTAAACAACCACCTTGTCCTAAAAATGGCACAATTGGATGTGCTGAGTCCCCAATGAAGGTAATATTATTATTAAATAAACTTTTTATTTTAGGTCTAATATAAACACCCCATTTATATATCTCATTTGAATCTTTTATAGTTGGATACATGTCTATTATCGAAGATGGTATTGTAGAAAATAAATCTTTAAGACTACCTTTCTCTTTCCACGATTCATTAAAGCTATTTTTATCTTTGATAGCTGCTATTAAACTTATTTTATTTTTATCTATTGGATAACTCACAATATGGAAATTAGATCCTAAATGAAAATTTATTTTATTCTGATGAGATGGCATTATTGTTCTCCAAACAGAATATCCACTATATTCAGGTTTAATATTTGATATAGATAATTTTTTTTTGCATATAGACCTTATGCCATCACATGCAGCAATATGATTAACATTCCAATTTGTTTTATTAGAAAAATAAATAGTTTTATTTGTTAGATCGAGATCAACTAATTCATGGTTAAAAAGAATTTCTCCGTCTAATGCTAAATAATTTTCTAATAAAACACTATGAAGATTTTTTCTTGAACTTGTAACCACATTGGTTGAAGTTTCAGTAATTATCTTATTATTTGAATGGAAAACTGCATATCCTGGTTGAGCTGATACCTGTTTAAATCTTTTATCTAAATCCAATTTTTCTAAAACTTTAAGTCCATTAGGAGATATTGAAATTCCTGCTCCATACTCACTAATTTTTTTAGATTTTTCAAAAATTATACAAGGAATATTATTTTTTTTTAAAATATTGCCCAATGCAAGACCGCCAATTCCTGCTCCAATAATGCTTATATGATTTGAATAATCTTTCATATAATTATTATGCCTTATATATAAAAAAGGAGGCATAAAGCCTCCTTTAAATTTATTATAAGATTGTTATTTAACTTGGTGATCTCATTGACATTCCAAAGTATGATCTTGCATTAGTGCATGAAAAACCTTTTAAATTTGCTGAAGCTTCAGAGTCAGCAAGTTTATCTTGATATAATTTTTGGCTTGTTCCTCTCTCTGAGATAGATGACATATACATCAATCTTATGAAATCAACCCCATCTGGTAATACATATCCAGCAGCTGGCACAATCATTTTTCTGCCGACAGTATCGCCTTGTGTTTTAGCAAAAATAGCAAAATCTTTGTATAAATCATATACCTGTCGCATGTCATATCCATCCTCTAAAGAACAATCAGCATAAGTAGCATACATCATATTTCCAGCGTCCATTGATGCAGGTAATGATATAGCCCATTGCCATGTATCTACCTGTCTGCTATTTGTAACAGGCAATGATTCAAGAAGTTTTGGACCTCCGCCTGTAATCCAAGTTTCCATACCTTGAAATTGAGCTACTGGGGTTGGCCATGTGCTAACCCACATAACATCAGCGCTACTCATATCAGAATGAAAATATGGTTGAAGTAATGCAACTGTCATCGAGTCATAAGTTTCACCTTGACCATCTGCCCATTTTGCAAATTTTCCATACCAGGCTGCTAAGTCATTAATATCTTTATTATCGTTAAAATTGCCTATGTAGTATTCAGCCTTGTTCCAATCTGGTTCATATTTATATTCTGGTGTTTCGTGATCATCTGCTATAGCTATAAAACTAAACATCAGAGCTAAACTTAAAAAGTATTTCATATATATCTCCCTTGTTATTTGATTAATTAATATAACATTATAAATGTATAAATAAATTACATTAATGTATATTTTTTATAGTTAATTTATTAAGCCGTAAAGATCGTATTGTGATACAAAATTCCATATTTCATTAGAAGCACTTACGTTATATTCTGCTGTGGAGGGCCAAGTATGTCCCATCGTTGGATGAAGAATTAGTTTTACATTTACGTTGTTTAAACAATTTATATAAGTATCGTAAAGAATTAAATCAAAATCATTTGAGTATTTAATTAGTCTGTCTGGATCTGAGCCGCAAGAATTATAATTTACCCAATAATCTATAACATCAGGAATGCTTTTAGAGCCTGCATTACCATCATATGGAACAACGTAATCAAGCAGACCATGAATCTGTAATACTGGTGTAGGATGAGAAGGAGAGCAATCATCATAAGTTCCAAAGGTCATGGAACCTGTTACAGATGCAATTGCAGCAAATTTCTCTCCAAGATTACAAGCTAAGTGATAGCTCATATATCCACCATTAGACATTCCAGATGAATATATTCTAGTTTCATCAATCATAATTTTATTTTTGGTAAAATTAATTAATGTATCAATAAATTCTATATCTTTGACTGTACTTTTTGATGTCCAACCACCAACATTCCAATGTGAAGATAATGTGTCTGTTGTTGCCCCTTGAGGATAAATAATCACTAAATTATTAGAATCAGCAATTGGTATATAGTTTGTATAACTGAAGTGTCTATATGCAGAAGAACCATAACCATGAAGAGCAAATAATACTGGAATACTAGAATTGTTATCTAAATTTTCAGGTATATAGATATAGTAGTGTCTATCGAGGTTATCATGTTTTAAGTCACACTTTTGAAGATTTTCAATTGAAGTATTTTCACAACTTTCATTATTAGTATTTGTATCTGGTGGGCTTACAGATTGATTATCAGAATTTGAGGATCCACCTCCACCGCATGAAGATATGAGAAATAACAATAAAAATTTTGTTGTAGACTTCATCTTTGTATGTTGGTGCGGTACGCCGGTCTCGAACCGGCGGCCTTCTGCTTGGCAAGCAGACGCTCTACCAACTGAGCTAGTACCGCATTGGTGAGTTAATATACTCCTTTAAACATCTGCTTTCAACAGTGTAAATATTGAATTTTATTCGAATGATATTTCCTGTATATCTTTAAATTTACCGGTGATATCTCTTTTTGAAACTATAAAAGATGATGGTTCTATATGAAGTGGTATTGCTATTTCAACAATAGCTGAGCTAACAGGACCTCCCATATGTTTTCTATCTTCATAACCAATATGTTGATAAGTTGCATAAAAGGGATTTCCTATCCCAATTGCATAAAGGTATTTATTATCCTTGCCAAAAACTTTAATAGCATAAGTATCATCATCACTTAAAAATTTTATTTTTTTTAGTAATCTTTCATTTGGTTTATCAACCTTAATTTTTTTTATAGAGAAGTTGCTTGGAGAACCATCAAAAGAAATAATATAAGCATCATTAAATGGATTTGCATGAATTTTATTAAGTTTTTGCTTATCAATGACTTCATTTGATTCGACTGACCAAGATAAACTAAATATCACTGTAAAAAATACTATATTTTTTTTGATTACCATCTTTCCCAGTTTATCCCCCAGGTTCCACCCATTGGACCATTGATATACCCATAATCATATTGCGTTCTGTCAGTTGGATTAGTACCCCACTGCTCAGAATTATAATCATACCAATAAAAATCTGAATTAAATAAACCTTCATAAAAATCATCGGTATCTGTCACATCGTCTGGCGCCGTAACTGTTCCTGTTAAGTCATCAACTCGCCAAGTATAAACCTTAACAGAATTATCAGATGGTCTATTAAAAGTAATTTGGGTTTGATTTTCTAATGTGGGATCCTCTACTCCGTCAATATACCATTTTAATCTTAATTTTGATGAATCATATGCAACATCTATATCAATATCAAAACCTGTTCTTGATCCGGCATCATCTGAAATAAAACCTACATCATCTCCATAAACAAAACCTTGATTATGAATTGAACCAATTGCAAACCCCTCAACATTAACTTCACCATATTGATCAGTATTAACTTCCATAATTGTTAAAAATTTTGGTCTGTAATTATCGAATTCACCATAATAGTTTCCTTCAAATAAACCAACTTGATTACACATTGGATTTCTTCCAGTTCTATTTCCATTTGCATCATAAACGTTATAAAGACAATCACATGCAGTTGGATCATCATCATCGTCGTCATAAAGTCCAACCGTCCCATCTGACCAGTTATAGCAAACGTTAAAAGTACTTCCAGCAACATTTGTTAAATCGTCAATATGATGTTTCCATTTTACTTGGGATGGATCTGACTGGGTTGTTGTATTGACATTCCTATCTGCCCAGAAACTAACATCTCTGTCATCATCTGATATATATTCATCGCCCATTTCGCCATGAGCATGTCCAAGCTCATGCATAAGAACATATTCAGTTCTTGTACCAATTGGTTGAATATTGGTATTTCCTAAATTTACACCTCTGCCATCAATCATTGTTAATACAGAGACAAGATCATTTTCTGAAAATAATTCATCAAATACTGATGTATTGATATCGCTGGAACCAATGCAATAAACATCTTCATCCCAGTCATAACATCCTGTTTCGATTGAAGCTAATGAAGTGCCATCAGGGTTTACAGGCTCTGCAACAATAATATCAAAATATCCTGCAAAAAATTCTGATACATCAGAGTCATTAAGACCGTTAATTGACCTTAGCAAGGCATCTCTAAAATTTTCTAAATCAGAATTTGTTCCATTTGTCGGACTTTCTTCTAATGAATCAGCTACAAATAAATAATCAGTTCTTCCAAAAGATGCATCACCTCCAACAAGATAATAAACATAATAATCTTTATCAGTAGTTGTTCCAGAGTCAAAACCATCGCTTTTATCATCATCCATTGGAACTGTTACAATTTTTTTGTCAGCAATGAACCACGAATTGAATGTATCTGAACTTACAAGATCTCCATCTGATACTTTAAGTTCTGCACTTAATAATCCAGCATTAATTAAACCTGATAAATCAAGAGTTACTTCTCCAGTTCCTTCACCAGTGGAAACAAATGAAGTTGGAATATCTTCTTGATTTACACTTGCAGAAAAAACTAAATCAATATCATCATTATCAACATCTGAGAATGTTATTGAATATTTTGGATTAGATTCAAAGATTAAGTTGTTTTTATCTAAATTTGTCTTTGATGTCATTAAAATTTGAGGACTATCATTTACTGCGTTAACTGTAATAGAAACTGTACTACTTCTAGTTATATTTTTTTCAGAAGCAGTAACTGAATATGTAAATTCATCTTGTCCAAAAAAATTAGTATTCGGAGTGTATGAAATTGCAGCATTGATAGTAGAAAAAGTAAGAGTTCCATTAGAAGTTGAACTGGTTAAAGAATATTCAAGTGTAACGACTTCATTGGCACTTGCTGCCATCGATCCATTATAAGAAGTATCTTCATTGGTTGAAAATGTATTTTGAGCAAGTGTTAAAGCAAAGGGTACTTTTGCGCCGCCTCCTCCACCTCCTCCACCACATGAAGAGATAATGATTGCAATCAATAATAATTGTTTCAAACGCATAACTTAATTATATATAAAAAAAGAGGGACTAAGCCCTCTTTTTTATTTTCATTATTTTACCTTAAAACTTATACCTAAAGCCTAATCTGTGAATTGGGCCATGATCTTGAGATAAGAATAACATCTCTTCATATCTTGCATATAATCTTGTTGGTTCATCATTTAAATTCTGAACTTCAAAGAAAACTACTGCGTCTTCATTTATGTTATAGGCCATTGACAGATCCCATTGGTTTCTTTCTTCAACATATAAAGGCTGATCATAGTTACCAAAACCTGCAATAGTCTCACCTCTAGTATTTAAAGCAATTCTTGCTGTAATTTTTGTATCTTCGTAGAAAAGAGAAAAGTTACTTGAATCACCTAAACCAGGTAATATGAATTGACGGCTTGTATCATATCGATCAATCTCAACATCACCACCAGATACAAATGTTGCATTAATCTGAGTACCAAAACCAGAATCTCCAAAGAGATGCTGTAACACAACCTCAAAACCATCAACCGAACCAGATTCTAAGTTTAGAGGTCTTGTAATTTCGAAGATTGCTAATGGATCAGAACTTGTACCATCTAAATAACCAGGCTCACATCTCCACCAACCATCATAATCACATGCACCGTATGGGAAACCATTTGTAACATCAATTCCTCTAGACATTGCTACAGCAACCCAACCCATATGTTGATATATATTCATCCATGATTGAGCCCATAAAGCTTGCTGAGAAACACAATCACCTGATCCCCATTCACCTGGGAATCCTGGATCAGGTCTACCAGCTTGATCCCATGCCTGAACACATGCCTGAGCAAAGGCACCAATTTCTCCATTAGCTGGATTAGTTAAAGCATCGATACTTCCAGTTGAAACATCAGAACTAATAAAGTTATCAATATCTTTTCTAAAGTAATTTAATGAAAAATAACTTCCTTCATCATAATAATATTCATAAGCTATATCTAAATTTTCAGACTCTAATGGTTCTAAACCAGGG
Source organism: uncultured SAR86 cluster bacterium (assembly GCA_902560315.1). GTDB lineage: Bacteria > Pseudomonadota > Gammaproteobacteria > Magnimaribacterales > D2472 > SAR86A. Next base: position 20,043 of record CACELG010000004.1, read on the forward strand.
TTGCCACCTGATGCAGTTGGTATTAAATAATCTCTATTACCAAATTGAAACGAACTTCTTAGATCTTGTAGAGATGGTCTACCCATTGATTTACCATAACTAAGTCTTAACACCTGATCATCAGTTAATTCGTATGCCATTGCTAGTTGAGGTAAGACAATATCGTTACTTCCAGATCTTGCAGCAGCGACCTCACCACCATTAGGATAAATGAGTCCATTTATCATATCCCATCTAATTACAGACGGAGTTGCTTCAAGAGCCGTTGAAGTTGTATTAGACTCTTCATACCGAACTCCTGCAACAACATTAAGGGGTTTATTGTTAATCATAAACTCCATATTTACCTGAATAAATGCTGCATCAAGGGTTTCTTCAACCATATCATTCACATCAATTGGTCCAGCGCTAATATCTCCGAAATTTGCTATCCAATCTGCCAGAGCAAGATCTTTATTAATAGCAAAATAATATGCAGGTAAACTAGGATTATCTCTAAAAGCACTCATAAAACCATCTAGAGAAGTTCTTGTTAACATTGCGCTACTTGCTGCAGTTCCAGGCGTAGCGTTATTAATCTCCTCCATTCTAATATCATGAAAAACTGAATCAGCTCTTGAAACTCCAAATTCTACCGATTTTATTGATTCACTAATTTTGCCATCTAAATTTTCCCATAAACCTTTAAATTGAAACTGTTCCATTTGGTTCTCTTTAAATGCGTCTCTATAATAAAGAGAGCCATATGTATAATCATCTGTATCGAAAGTTCTATCGTATATGAAAGAATTTATTCCAGATGTTCCTCCATTAAAATGAGTAATGGTTGCAGTTGCAGGAGCAACTAATCCCATCTCATTTGGCAATTCAGTTCCTTCTTTTTCTGCAGACGAATCATGATAATCAAGAACGAAAGTTAGAGCATCTGAGTAATTCCATTCTAAATTTAAACCAACAGATTGATTTAGGTTTTCAGTATCGCCCCATATCAATTGGTGATCGTATCCTCTATCACCAACAGTGACATCTGTATAAACACCATTTTCATTAATTGTTCCAAGTGTTGTTGTCCAACCACCCAGCCAAGATCCAAACATTTGACCTACTGAACTAAATTCAACTTTTGAATATGTGTAATCAACTGTAGCAATTAAATCATCTGAAAATGAATACTGCATGGTTAATTGAGCATTGGTTCTTTCTCTATCATTTTCTTTAATCTGATATGCTGATGGTTCTTGATAAAAAGTTTTACCATCTGCTCTTTGATTGTTATCTGTAATACCTGCAGCAGTTTTATCAACTCTTGAATATCCTTCAATTGCTGCCATATCTTCTACAGATAACCAGTTTGATTCTCTTGTTCCTTCTTCTATATTATTCCTATCTTGGAAGGATCCTGATATTGCAAAACCAAAGTTACCAAAATTAGAACTATGAACAAAATTTACTTCAGGTTTTAGGTCTTCATTGCTTGTTGAGTCATTAAGAACATCAACAGAAAAAGAGCTAAGGCTTCCATCAATCGATAATGGTTTTGTTGTAACCATATTTATAGTTGATCCTATACCGCCTGAGGGTAATGAGCTATTAGTTGATTTATAAACTTCAACAGCTGCAATACCATGGGAAGATATGTCTCCAAAATTGAAAGATCTTCCGCCGCCCCATTGTCCAGGGACAGTAGGCATTTGACGACCGTTAAGTGTAACTAAATTTAACTCAGGGCCAAATCCTCTAACAGCAACTCTTTCACCCTCAACGTTACTTCTATCAATACCAATACCAACGACTCTGGCTAAAGATTCTGCTAAATTGTTATCTGGAAATTTACCAAAATCTTCAGCAGTAATAGCATCAACAACACCGACGTTATTTCTTTTAATATCAATTGCGCTTATAAGACTTTTTTTGATTCCAGTTACTACAACCTCTTCAACATCGTCGTCCGATTCATTATCTTGAGCGATAACAATAAACGACATTGGTAATACCAATAATAATGATAATAAATACTTATTCACAAAAACCCCCTAGGTAAATGTACATTGAATATGCTTATTAAACTTTTTTGATTAAATCATGTCAAGGTAAAATATATATTATATAAACATACTTTAAAGATAAGATTTGATGAGATTATGAATCAATAAATTTAAGAGTTTCTTCTCCAAATTCAGACCACCAATCCATGCCCATTAAGTGGATTTTTTCAAGGTTTTCTTCAGAGTCATCGTCTAAGAATCTATTAATTTTTCCTAGAGGAGAATTTATTCTAAGATAATTATCAGTGAAGAATTCATTTGAAATTTCATTATGAATTTCCGAGTCTAATAGCATTCCCATAATATCATTTCTTAGCCAACCAACGCCTCCCCATTTTGTAGATGTGTCTCCATTTATTTTATTTTTATTTTGTCCAGATCCTAAGCTTAAGATTTTGATATTATTTGTCTCTAAAATTTTTTTTGAGTATGAAAAACCAATTAAAGTTGGATTATTTGTAATTATACTTCCATCTATCATCCACGATTTGTCTTGCATTTGATATGTAGGAAAATACATTGGGGCTGCACTTGAGGCGGCGATTGCGTCTTTAAAAGTTACTTCTGGTGTATTTGAAGAATCAAAAACGACATGACTTCTTTTTTCAATATCATAGGCGTAACATAAAAAAGGTTTGTTAGATTCTCTTAGTGTGTTTTTTTTGAAGATTTCATCTAACATCTCTAATCTACCATCGCTTTCATATCTTGGTCTAGCTTGAAATAAAGATGCTTTATCCCAGAAAAAAGAACTTTTCATTATTTTATCTAAATAACTTTTTGTCCAATAGCTCTTAACTTTATCAGCTGAAAATCCTCCGAATGCAAAACAAGCAGCATTAAATGCTCCAGCACTTGTACCAATAAACATATCAAATATATCTGAAACTTTCTTACCACTCTCAGCTTCCAATTTTTTTAAAAAAACAATCGATGCTATTGTCCTTACACCACCACCATCAAAACATATAATCTTTTTATGATTAAACTTTGAAAGGAAACTAAAAAAATTCTTCATCGCGTTATTTTTTTATTTAAGAATTCTGAAGCTTCTTTTACACTTCCAAGATTAATAACATCTTTATATCCAATATCAATAAGAATATCTGTAGCTTTTTGAGACCTATTTCCACTTCTACAATATAAAAATATACGATTATCTTTATTGGTACTATTCTCAACTAACGCTATGTCTTGCCATTCTATGTTAATCGCACTTTCGACATGCCCTGATTCAAATTCTTGTGGAGTCCTAACATCAATTATGATTGGATTACTTGCAAATAATTGAAAACTTAATAAAAGAAGAACTAATGATTTTTTCAATTTCTTTTAAGCCCAGTCATTTAAAATCATGTCAGCAGCCTTTTCACCAATCATAATTGTTGGAGCATTAGTATTTCCTCCAATCAAGGTAGGCATTATTGATGCATCAACAACTCTTAGACCTTCAATACCATGAACTTTTAAATTGTTATCAACAACAGCCATTTCATCATTACCCATTTTACATGTTCCAACTGGATGATAGACAGTGTCAGCTTCTTCTCTAATAGCTAATTCAATATCATCATCATTGGTTATATCAATTGGTCTCATTGTATGCGCAGACGTATACTTGGAAAAAGATTCTTTGTTGAGAATTGTCATCATTTGCTTATAACCAGCGATCATATCTTGCATGTCATCAGGATGAGATAAAAATTTTGGATCAATATTTGGGTCTTCAAATGGATCTGAAGAATTAAGAGTGACTTCACCTCTTGACCTTGGTCTTAAAAGACACATATGACATCCTAGGCCATGACCCCAGAGTTGAGTTCTTCCATGATCAACAACCATAGTTGGAATAAAATGTAACTGAATATCTGGAATGTCTTTTTCTTTATTTGATTTAATGAAACCTCCGGCCTCTGCAATTGTCGAAGTGAACAACCCAGTTTTAGCAAAAATATACTTTAATATCTCAAATGGAAATTTAAAAAATATTGATTTTAAAGACATCCCAATTAGTTCCATTGAGTTATATCTATGAACTGTAAGGTAATCTATGTGGTCTTGTAAATTTTTACCAACACCAGGTAAGTCATGCTGATGTTCAATATCATGTTTTAGGATTTCTTCAGCTGGACCGATTCCAGACCTAAGCATTATTTGTGGCGAACCAAAAGCTCCTGATGATAAAAGAACTTCTTTGTTAGCATTGACTGTAAAGTGCTCGCCATCTTTATTAATACATTCAACTCCAACAGCTTTTTTATTTTCAATAATGATTCTATTAATATTTGTATCTGTCATGACCGTTAAATTGTCTCTATTTAAAATTGGAACTAAATATGCTTTAGCAGTACTGCACCTTTTACCATTTTTCTGTGTGCATTGATAAAATCCTATTCCCTCTTGATTTTCTCCATTAAAATCTTCGTTATATCCAAATACTTCCGAGCCAGTTTTAACAAAATCTTTTACAGGATTATTCTCATGCCTTATTTTTGATACATTTAAGGGTCCGTCTTGACCATGAAAATCATTATCAAACATTTCATTATGTTCAGCCTTTTTAAAATAAGGAAGAATTTCATTATATGACCAACCCTCATTTCCTAATTCAGACCAGTGATCATAATCCCATCTATGTCCTCTAACATATAACATTGCATTTATAGAACTAGATCCCCCTAACGTTTTGCCTCGAGGCTGAAATCCTTTTCTGTGTTCAAGAGACTCTGATTCAACTTTATGGACTCCACCAGCAGAATCAACAACAGCTGCCTCAGGCTCTGTAACAATAACTTTTTCAAATTCTTTTTGAGGCACAGTTTCATAATTCCAACTTACTGGGTTATTCTCTCCAAAAAATGCAAATCCAATAGGAATATGTATTCTTGGATCACTATCCTTTGAGCCTGCTTCAATTAAGCAAACTTTATAATCAGGATTTGAACTTAACCTATTTGCAAGAACACAACCAGCTGAGCCCGCGCCTAAAATTATAAAATCATATTTTTCCACTTTGACAATCTCTCCAAAAAAACTATCTAATAAGTTTATGTTTTAGAATCATAACTGTAAACTTTGTTTTAAACATTTATTATGAGCACATTTTATATCTTTTTATTAATTTGGGTTGCAATTGCATTAGCAACATTTACTTATTTATTTTTTGAAAATGCTCCATATGGAAGACATATTAAAGATGGTTGGGGTATAGAAATTCCTGCCCGACTTGGCTGGGTTATGATGGAATCACCATGTGTTATTTTAATGGCAATCTATGCTCTTATTGTGAGAGATCAATTAGAAATAATTCACTATATATTTCTTCTAATTTGGATGACTCACTATGTTCATAGGACATTTATATATCCATTTTTAATTGAATTAACCAACCCAAAAATGCCAATTTCAATAGCATTTTCTGCCATCTTTTTTAATATTATTAACGTAAGCATTCAAGCATTTGGTATTTTTTACTTTACTCAATATTCAGATAATTGGGCATCATCCCCAGTATTTATAATAGGTTTATCAGTTTTCTTAATTGGCATGTATATAAATATAAGATCTGATTACATTATTGTAGCTATGAAAAAAAGAAATGGGCCTGGTTACCATGTTCCAGATGCTTTTTTATATAAATATTTATCTGCACCAAATTATTTTGGTGAGATTATTGAATGGTTAGGGTGGGCTATCTTAACTTGGAGTATTTCAGGAATAGTCTTTTTGATATGGGTTATAGCAAATCTATTCCCGAGAGCTTTAGCTCATCATAAATGGTATAAGAAAAAATTCAGTGATTATCCAAAAAATAGGAGAGCTATTATTCCAGGAATTATTTAATTAATCCTAATTCTCTAATCTGCTCGGCAATTTCTATAATAGATTCTTCTGCAGGCCTTGGTTTCCAGCCAAGAATATCCTTAGCATTTGTTGCATCTCTGACACTTCTTACTCGTCCAACATATGGAAGAGAAAATCTTAATTCTTTACTAAAAACTGCTAGTAAAGGAGTAATCCATGCTGGAACACTGTATTTTGGTGCTTTATCAAAACCGTTAGCTCTTAGGATTTTTGCAACATCCTTATACCAAAGATCTTTTTCACTTAAAGCAAATCTTTTCCCATTGCTATTTGGATTTTGCATTGCAAGTATATGTGCAGCGGCAACATCTCTTACATCTACGTATCCAAATTGAATTGGAACTCCAACTGGCATTTTTCCAGTTGCAACCAATTCAATAGCTTTATTTGATTCCCCAATATCCCCCGACAATGATGGACCAATTACCAAGGCAGGATTTATTACAGCAAGTTCAAAGGGATTATTTTCTTCTTTTACAAAATCCCATGCTGCCATTTCTGCAAGTGTTTTACTTTTTGCATAATGATTAATAGTATCTTTATTTGGATCTGACCAATCACTTTCATCATAGTATTCTTTAAGGACAGTGGTTTCATAAATTGCAGCTACTGATGATGTAAGAACCACCTTTTTTAAATTATGTTTTTTTGCAAACTTTAGAGCTCTTTTTGCACCAGATACTGCCGGCCCAACAAAAAATTCCTCACCATGGTTTGCTAATGCCAAAGGGGATGCAACATGCATTAAATAATCGCAACCTTCCATACCTTCATCCCATCCGTCATCTTCAGTAAGATTAAAAGTAAAAATTTTAAGGTTTTCTGTAGGAGTATTATGTTTTTTAAGAGCATCATATATTTCATCTTTTCTTTCAGGAGATCTTACTGAACCATTAACAGCATAACCTTGATCAAGAAGTTGCTGAATACAATGCAAGCCGATATAGCCTGTTGCTCCTGTTACTAAAACTTTTTCCATATTAAATCCTTATATTATTGAGTATCTAAATTATATCTTGATTTTTCAATTGCTGATGCATATCCAATTATTGCCTTATCAGTCCAGCGATCTCCAATAATTGAAATTCCTACAGGAAACTTATTAATTTCAAAGTAAGGGATTGTTATGTGAGGCATCCCGTTATGTGCAGCATAACCCCCACTACCAAATTCAAGAGAGCTATCAATAGCAATATAATCCCCTCCATCATAATTTATTTTCCAAGCAGGACCTCTGGTGAGACCAATAAAGGCATCTAAATCATATTTATGTATAAGATCTTTTGTAGACTTATAAGACTTACTTATTTTGTATTTAGACCAAAAATATTTTAAATAACTAGTGCTTTCGATGGAGTCATAAAAAATGTTTTGTCCAAAATATGGCATAACAATATCTTTATTAGCATTATTGAAATCAATTATGTCCGTAAGTTTTTTCATAGAAGAATTAGCATTTTTTAGATATTCTTCCAGTCCTACTCTGAACTCGAACAGAAGAACATAAGATTCAGCTTCTCCAGGATAATCCCTATCATCGTTTATCAAAATTACTTCACCACCTAAAGAATTAACAATTTCTTTTAATTTTTTATGTAATTCAATAACTTGTGGATTTAAGTTTTTTGAGTCCAACAAGCCTAATCGAACACCTTTGAGAGAAATATTCTTTGTTGCATTAGAAAAACTAAAATCAAAATTAGTTGGTATTAAAGAAGTAGCCGGATCATTTTCATCATATCCTGAAATAACTTCTAATGTTTTTGCAACAATATCAACATTTGCTCCCATTGGCCCAGCTGTATCCTGAGAAGAGGATATTGGAACAATACCAGATCTACTAACCAAACCTTTGGTTGGTTTCATGCCAACAATTCCATTTACAGATGATGGACATGAAATTGATCCGTTTGTTTCAGTACCAATTGCAATATCTACAATCCCCATTGAAACAGCAACAGCAGATCCGGAACTTGAGCCACAAGGATTATAAGCATCATCTATGAAATGCTTAGTTTGACCACCAACACTTGACCAGCCGCTAACTGAATCATCAGATCTAAAGTTTGCCCATTCAGATAAGTTTGCTTTCCCAAAAATATAATAATTTGCTCTTTTTAATTTATTTATTATGAAAGCATCAGTTGCTGCAATGTTATCTTTAAGTGCCAAGGATCCAGCAGATGTAACTTTGCCGCCAATATCGATATTATCTTTAATAACAATATTAATTAAGTTGGTATCATATGGACTGTGGTAAATCTCTATAAGAGAATTCTTTTCATCATTAGATGCATTAACCAATATTGAAAAAAATAATAAAAATGTATATGAATTTAACTTTTTAAACATCTCTTATGTAAAAATTATTCTAGAGCTTCTTTTACTCCAGGATGAACAATTCTTCCATCGAGAATATTTAGACCATTTCTCAAATGTTCATCAGAATCAAGAGCATTTTGAATACCATTATTTGCAAGATTTTCAACGTATGAAAGCGTGACTTTATTAAGAGCTTCAGTTGCTGTTAATGGAACAGCACCAGGCATGTTTGTTACACAGTAATGAACAATATCATTTTCTAAGAATGTTGGATTATCATGAGTAGTTGGCTTACTTGTTTCAAAACACCCACCTTGATCTATCGATACATCAACCATTACAGTCCCTGGATTCATGGAAGACAACATTTCTCGTTTAACAACTTTAGGAGCTTCTTTTCCTACAACGTAAACACTACCAATTACTAAATCAGAGTCATTGATTGATGACTGAATTGATTCTTGAGTAGAGAGTACATACTCAATATTATTAGAGCCATATTTTGATTGAAGTTCATCGAGTTTTGATTGAGATGAATCAACAACCTTTACCATTGCATTGTTATCTATCGCTTTGAGAATAGATTGAGTCCCTGAAACACCAGCACCAATGACCGTAACAACTCTTGGATCTATATCTTCCATTTTTCCTATCATTACCCCCTTTCCTTTATTGTGTTTAAGTAAATGATATGAACCAACAATAAAAGCAAGTTGGCCTGCAATAGTGCTCATCGGAGCAAGTAAAGGCATTGAACCATCTGATGATGTTACTGTTTCGTATGCAATACCTGTAACTCCAGTATCAATTAATTTTTTTGCATTTTCAGGATCTCCAGCCAAATGAAGATAAGTAAAAAGAGTTAAATCATTCCTTAAAAATTTATACTCATCTGGTATCGGTTCTTTAACTTTTACAATCATTTCAGATGATTTATAAACATCTTCGGCGGAATCTATTAATTTTGCACCAGCAGATATATATTGATCATTCAAGAATCCAATATTTGCTCCAGCATTTTTTTGAATTAAAACATCATGGCCTAAGCTGACAAGTGATTGAACAGAATTAGGTGTAAGACCTACTCGATTCTCGTTATTTTTAACCTCAGAGGGAACTCCAATAATCATAATAAGTAAAATGTACCATAAAAAAAAGAAGCTGCATAAAGCAGCTTCATTTTTTTAAGAAAAATTAATCTCTAGATGTAAAATCAGGCATAAATTCTTTATTGTCGCCTACGTAGAATGTCCAACCATGATAAACATCTGGAACTTCTGAGCAGGTTGCAAATTCACTAAATAAAGGAAACATTTCGTCTCTGACATCATTTTCAAATGATTCAGTTGCTTTATCCATTGCATCTTTACCCTTTGTAAAATTACCCCAAAGAAAATCAACATCAGCATCTACATGAGAGCCATCTTCATTTTTATATGCAAAATAATTAGCAAATGAATAACCAGTTCCATTATAGTCAGAATTACTTACTGCATTAGTAAAACCAGGTAAAAATGCTTCAGCATCAGTTCTACCAGACTCATCAATATAATTACATTGATAGAATTCAGCATAAAAATATCCACTTTCATTAACATCGCCATATGTATTGGGTAAAATTGGATATACGCCGTCAAAAGAGTTTCTTCCTTCTCCATCACAAACCATTACATTAGAATATTGTTCAGCCCATGCTTGCGCATCTTTATTTTGAACCCAGGCATTCCACTCAGCATCTGCTTCTTCTTTTGAGTTCCAATTTAATTCCCACCATAATGTATCTCCAAATGCATTTGTGTCAGCTGCAGGAACGTATCCCCAAACACCAAATAATGACTCTGCAGTAATTAATTTCTGCCAATCTGATATCATCTTAGTTGCATTTTCAGCATTAAAATCTGCTCCAGCTTCACAAGCCATAAATTCTGCAAAAGCTTTACCACCTGTGCTTTCTAGTGCATCTACAAATTCTGAATAGCTATTATCTTCTGCTGTAGGTTCAACAGCCATCTCATTTGAACAACTCGCAATGAAAAAAGCACCCAGTACACCAGTTATTATTAATTTATTTTTAAACATATTTTTCTCCTCTAAATATATGTGTTTTATTTATGATTCAACATGGAATAATTTTGTGTATATTCTCCAGGTATCTTCTTTTTTTAAAAAAGAGAATGAATCTATAAAAGTCATTCCCAAGTATGCCTCTCTTATTTGAACAATTGCAGTGTCTCCAACTATTTCACATGAAATTATCTCTAGAAATTCCTCATCTCCTTTCTCTTTTGGCGAAGGTTGTTGAGCATCAACAAAGCCAGCAAAATCGTCAAGATTCATTTCATGCAGCCCATCAGGCAAGTAACCAGAGATCATTGCGTTTTCATCAAAAGCTTCTTTAATTTTTTCAGAGTTTGACTCACAACATCCTGCATAATAAAGATCTATGCATTGTTCTATTTGCTCTTGGTTTGTCATTAAATATCTTTAGGTACTCCAAGCCTCTTTACACTTTGGACAACTCCGTCCCATCCTCCAACAAGTAATGGATCTAAAATGTCTGCAATACCAGTATCTATTCTCCATTGAAGATAGGTTTCATAATTTTCTAATGTTTTCCAATCCTCAATAAGAGTGAAGGTATTTGTCTTCTCCTCAAAATAAACATCAATTCCATTACACCCTTCAAAGGCTCTTGTATCTACCAAAGCTTCTTTGAAAACATTTGCCATGTCTTCAGCCATGCCTTCATTCGCTTTGAAGTCTGCTATAACTAAGTATTCCATTTATATCTCCTTATATTCATAAATCTCTTAAGTTTGTATAAGATACTACTATATTGAACATATATCGATATATTTATGTTTAAAATATATCAATATTTTTATACAACTTTAAAAATGAATACAGCTAAAGATCTTATCCAAAAATGGCATGAAGTGTTAAAAAATGACGATCAGGGTTTATTGAAAAATCTTATTGCAGATGATGCTTTATTTTCATCACCGGTAGTTTTTACACCCATGGAGGGAAAAGAGATAACCATGATGTATTTATCCGCTGCTGGTCAATCATTCAATATGGAGAAGTTTCAATATACGAAAGAGATTCATGATGGCATGAATTCTGTTCTTGAATTTGAAACCTATATCGATGACATATCAGTCAACGGAGTTGATATTATCGAGTGGAATGAAGAAGGAAAGATTGTAAACTTTAAAGTTATGATCAGGCCGTTTAAAGCAGTACAAAAAGTACAACAAAAAATGGTAGAAGCGTTAGAAAGTTTGGGTTAGCTCTTATCCCTAGGTCTTGATTCATTTACAACTAAACTTCTTCCATCAACCTCAGTTTCGTTTAATGCTTCAATAGCAGCTTCGCCACCATCACTCATTTCAACAAAACCAAAACCTCTAGAACGTCCAGTTGCTCGGTCTGTGATAATTTTTGCAGAAGTCACAGTACCGTGTTCAGCAAAAACATTTTCTAAATCTTGGTCTGTTAATCCCCAAGATATGTTACCTACGTATATATTCATTAAATATCCTTATTAAAAAATGCATCTTACATTAAATATGCTAATAATAGTTAAAAACTTTTAATTTAATTTATTTTCTTTTAATCTTATTAAATATATGGAAATTAACTGGAAAGTAGTTGGCTGGATTATTGATATGATCTTAAATGGAATTATTTGGCTTATCATTGCAGCATTTTTACTTCCGTTGATTGAAGTTACAGATCAATGGACAAGAAAAGCTGTTAAATTTATGGGTAAAGCTGACGATTGGATAAGAAAATTCGCAGATAACTCATTTGAATGGATTCAAAGGAAGAATCTGAAAATTTTATTTGCTTTCTTATTTGTGATTCTTTTTGGAATTCTTGCTCAGCTAGAAATAATTCCCAAGTTGATTACATGAAAATTAAATCTCATCGGAAAATATATTATTACCATTAATATCATTTAATGATATCTCAACTTTTTCTGATTCAGTATTTATTTTAATCAAACCAAAATTCTCAAAATTATATATTTCTGTTATTAAAAGCTTATCCTTTTCTACAAGTAACTCTCTTGTTGTCTTTGGTATAAAGTTAATAATGAATTCTGGAATATATTTAAGGAAATTGCTAATTCTTGCAGCCTTTACTGGTTTGTTAAGTGAAGAGGATGTCAATTCAACTAATGAATCTTTTTTATATAAGCCTCCTTTATGCCTATCCCCAGAGATTATTAAACTCTTGGTTTCAACAGAATTTAAAGTTTTAATGATCTTTGATCTTTCATGAGGAAAAAGATTCCATCTTTCAAAAACATGTTCAGTTGGTAGGACTTGAATTGAAGACAATACCAATATTAGATCTGATTCTTCTTCTATAACTTCTTCAAACCATTTCCATTGAACATTTCCTAAAATGGTTGTATCAGGATTATCTGTTGGGGTATATGGGAATTTATCAGAAGTTAATTTAGACCTAAAAAATCTTGTATCAAGAACTATAAGATTTATCTTAAAGCCCTCAATGTCTAATATTTCATTAAAATAAAGGCCATCTCTTGAACGTCTAATATCATCTTTTGGAATGTCCCAAAAATTTAAAAATAACTTTTGTGCTTCTCTTTTATTTTTGAAGTCTGCACCACCGTCATTTATTCCGTAGTCATGATCATCCCAAATGCTGATAACTTTTTTTTCTTTCAGCCATTTTGGAAATTTAGATGCTTGGACTAAGTAACTTTGTTTTAGCTTTTTTAGATCTCCACTTGGAACATCTCCGTATACATTATCTCCAAGAAACATAAATGCATCGACATCTTTACTTTCAATAGATTTCCAAATAGGTTGAGGAAACTCTTGATCAATACATGAACCAAATCCAATTAAATATTCTTTTGAATAAGTTAGGTTTGAAGTAAATATAGATAGAACAAAAATAAATATTTTAAGCTTCATACGTCTATTATATCTTTTTCTTAATGGGGATAAAAAAGCCCAACTCAGAAAAAAATTATTTCCAAGTCCCGTATTCACTTCTTCCTTTTTTTCTAAGTCCGTAAGGACCAGCAAAATAAATTGTAATTGGCTTAATGCCTGGTTCTAAGTCAACTCGGTGTAAATTATCAGCACTTCTAAAACCTATATAGAATTTTCCACGCCATTTTCTTTCTTTTTTAATGTTTGTCTCCCAGTAACCACCACTTAAAATAACTGTAATATATGGAAAGGGATGATTATGCAGTCCAATGCCATGGTCATTATCTATAATATGATTAATAAATATATTGAAAGGAAACCATTTTGGTCTTTTTCTAAATAGTAAATAATACCTGTCAGTCCATGGTTTAGCTAAGTGATATTCTGGGTGTGAAAGACCTCTGTCCATCACAACTCTTTTACGTCCTAATTTCTCCATTATCTTAAGAAAAAACATATTAATTATAATGCCATAAAAAAAGCCCACTAGTGTGGGCTTTATTGTAAATTGGCATCCCGTAGGGGAGTCGAACCCCTGTTGCCGGGATGAAAACCCGGTGTCCTAGGCCTCTAGACGAACGGGACAGGATGGGATGTATTATATGGAATCATAAAAGATTATCAAAGCATATTTATTTTAATTTTTTCTTAATTCCCGATAAAAAACCTCTCATAAAACTTGCCTCCATTTCATCAGGCTGGAGTCTTGTAAACATTCTTTTAATCCTAGAAATAATCTTCTTTGGGTTGTCAGGATCTATTACATCAATATCAATTGCTGTCTCTATAAAATGATCTATTAACATCTGTAGTTGCTTTGAATTAACCTCAGGATAGTCTCTCCATTCCTTATTTTGATTTATTGATGATGCCTTATGAATCTCATAAGAAATAATCTGAGCAGACATAGCTAAATTAAGAACTGGGTATTCGGGATTTGCAGGTATTTCTATTAATTTATTTGTTAACTCAAGCTCATCATTCGTAAGCCCCCTATCCTCTTTTCCAAAAATAATTGAAACTTCTTTCTTTGAGCCTACTTCTTCGCAAATATCTTTTGCTGCAGTTTCTGCATCCATCAATGGCCATTGAATAGACCTATCCCTTGAAGAAGTTGCATAAACAAAGGTGCTATCCATTATTGCATCTTTTATTGAAGTAAAAATCTTTGCGTTTTCAAGAACATCTGTGGCATTTCCAGCAAGCGCATTGGATTCTCCAGAAGGAAAAACCCTCGGATTAACTAAAGATAATCTTTTTAAACCCATTGTTTTCATAGCTCTTGCAACAGAGCCTATGTTTCCAGGATGAATGGTATCTACTAAAACTATATTTATTAAATTAGTTTGCAAACTCATATAACTATTATCCTCATTTCTATTACAATAGCGACATGTCAAAACAAGCTTTGTTGAATGTAAACCAGTTGGCTGCTCGAAAAGGTGCGGCTGAGTTAGAATTTGCTGTAAAAAAAGTTCATAGCCTTGAGGCTTCTAAAGGCGGTCCTGAAGGCTATCTGAAAGCAATCGAAAGAAGGGTTGAAGATCTAGTATTTGAAGAAATCCAAAAATTTCATCAAGAAGATAATTTCTTAAGTAGTCAGCAAGGTCATGTTATTAATAATTCAAACTTAACATGGGTATTAAAGCCTATTGATGGCAAGGAAAACTTTCTAAATGGTTATCCTCACTTTTCAATCTCTTTGTGTTCGGTGATCGATAATGTTGTTACATCAGCAGTGATAATTGATCCAATTAGAAGGGAAGAGTTTTCAGCATACTCTGGTGGTGGTGCAAATTTAAATAATAATAAGATTAGATCTAGTAAACAAAATAATTTAGAAGAATCTATTCTATCTTTTTCAAAATCAAATAAAGTTGAAGAATATGATTTTGAAAAATCATATAAAGAGTTATCCAATCAAAAGCTTAATATGCGAGAAAGTGGATGTTTATCTCTAGATCTTTCATATGTTGGAGCTGGAAGATTAGATGGCACTTGGGCTTACGATAAAAACTTAATGGATATTGCTGCTGGAGCTTTAATTGCTCAAGAAGGCGGAGCATTGGTAAGTAATTTCAATGGTGATCCAAAATTCCTAGAAGGAAATAATATAATTGCATCGGCATCAAAGATATATAAATCAATTTTAAAATCTGTAAAACCGTATTTTAAAGCTTAAGGCATTCCATCAAAATCCGCCCCTTCTGGTTCTGGTAAGGCAAGATCGTCTTGAGTTAATGTTAAAGACATCAACATATTTGCAACTACGTATATTGAAGAATAGGTTCCTATTAAAACTCCAATTATCAAGGCTAAACTAAACCCTTTGATTAGCTCTCCACCAAAAATAAATAATGCGAATAGAACTAGTAACGTTGTAAATGATGTAACCAAAGTTCTGCCTAGAGTTTGATTTAAAGACAAATCAATCAAATCTATTGGTTCAAGAACTCTCTCAGTTCTAAAATTTTCTCTTATTCTGTCTGATACAACTATCGTGTCATTTAAGGAATAACCTATAACTGCCAGAAGTGCTGCTAAAACTGTTAAATCAAAATCCCAACCAAAAATAGAAAACAACCCAAGTATTATCACAACATCATGAGCTAAAGCAGTTACAGCTCCGAGAGCAAACTTATATTGAAACCTAAAAGCAACATACATAAGTATCATAAATAAAGCTACAACCATACCCAGCCCACCTTGATCTCTTAGTTCATCTCCTACTTGAGGGCCAACAAATTCAACTCTCTTTAATTCAATTGTAGTTTCTTGATTGTTAAGAATATTAAATATTTGTTCTCCAACCGAACTATTACCACTTTGATCAGCAACTTTAATAAGCACATCTAAGTTAGTACCAAAATTCACAACTTGTGAATCAGGATATCCATTTTCTTCTAAACTATTTCTAATTGATTCTAAAGAAACAGGAGATTCGTATGAAACTTCTATTAAAGTACCTCCACTAAAATCTAAACCCAAACTTAGACCTCTTAAGCCTAAAGATAAAACAGAAATAATAAATAAAGATATTGAAATTAGACTAGCTATTTTCCTGTATTTCATGAATTTAAATCTAATATTCATTATATTTTTAACACCTGAATATTTTTATTGCCATATACTAAATTTACCATTGCTCTTGTACACATTATCGCCGTAAACATTGAAGTTATAATTCCAATGGATAACGTTATGGCAAATCCTTTTACAGGTCCGGTTCCAATAATGTATAAAATTAAAGCTGTTATTAACGTTGTTACATTTGCATCAAAAATTGTTACAAATGCTCTTGAGAAGCCATCTCTTATTGCTGTTTGAGGATCTTTTTCTTTAAGTTCCTCCCTGATCCGTGAAAATATCAAAACATTCGCATCAACGGCCATGCCAACTGTTAAAACGATGCCTGCCATACCAGGTAATGTTAAGGATGCTCCAAGTAACGACATAATTCCCGTAATCAATACCAAATTAATTATCAATGATATATTTGCTGCCAACCCAAATATTCTGTAATAAAAAATCATAAATAGTACTACTAAAGAAAAACCAATCATTATTGATTTCATACCTAGCTCAATATTTTCTTTACCCAAGCTAGGGCCAACAGTTCTTTCTTCAACAAATTTCATTGGCGCTGCAAGTGCACCAGCTCTTAATAACAAGGCAAGCTCACTTGCCTCAGCAGGAGACCCTACTCCTGTAATTCTAAAACTTGTTCCTAAAACTGCTTGCACAGTAGCAAGGCTTATTATCTTTTTTTCTATGTATGATGTTTGTTCAATAACATTTTTGCCTTCTGGATTAGTTACAAGCTCAGACTTAGTTTTTTGCTCTACGAAAAGAACACCTAGTCGCCTTCCAATATTTCCAGAGGTTGCTTTTTGAATGGCTCTTCCGCCTTCCATATCAAGAGTGATATTAACTTGAGAAAAACCACTTTCATCAAACCCAGTACTAGCATTTGTCACCCTGTCACCAGAAACAACTACCGCTTTTTCAAGAAAAGCAGTTTGGAATTCATTTTCTTTAAAACTAAATTCTTCTTTTCTTAATGGGGAGGTTCTTGTATTTGCTTCAAGTCTAAATTCTAAATTAGCAGTTTTACCAATAATTTTTTTAGCAGCTGTTGGATCTTGAACGCCAGGAAGTTGTACAACAATTCTATTTGATCCCTGTCGTTGTACTATAGGCTCTGAAACACCAAGCTCGTTTACCCTATTTCTTAATGTAATTAAGTTTTGTCCAACTGCGTAATCTCTAATTTCTCTTAATGCAATGTCAGAATATTCAAGCATAAGTACATTGCTACTTGGTTTTTCTGTAATGATGTATTGAACTCCATTAATTACTGGGCTGTCATCTCTAAATCTTTTAAGTCCTCTGTTGTAACTTTGGTTATCTGAGAATTCAAAATTAAGCTTTAAATCTTTAATTGATGATTTATCAAATTTTATTCTGTCCTCTTTAAACGATTTTCTGTATGTGTCTAGTAATAATTCAAGTCTTCCCTGTTGAGCTGTATCAATATCAACCTCAAGAAGAAAATGGACTCCACCAGATAAATCAAGTCCTAACTTTACAGGATTAGCTCCAAGGTCTTTGAGCCATTGTGGAGTTGCTGGTTCTAGAAAAAGAGCAATAATCACCCTGTCTAATAAAGCATTTTGTAAAATAGTTTTTGAACTTAATTGAGTATCAACATCCTGGAATTTAATTACTATTTTATTTTCACGTAAAAAGATATCTTCATATTCAGTATTTGAGTCTTCAAGAATATTTTCTAAATCATTCAACAGCGATTGGTCTGCTGACCTGCCTGAATCTGTATATGCAACTTGAATAGATGGTTGAGTTGGATATAAATTTGGAAGCGCATAAATTGAACCCACTATCAATATAACTAGTATTAATAAATATTGGTATATTGAAAATTTATTCACTTTATCTATTTAATTGAATCAATAGTGCCTTTTGGAAGAATGTTTGCAATGGCCGACTTCTGAAGTTTAAAAACAACATTATCACTTACTTCAAGTGAGATATATTCTCCTTTAATAGCTTTAACTTTTCCAATAATCCCACTAGCAGCTATAACTTCTGCTCCTATATCAAGATTTGAAAGCATTTCATTGATTTCTTTATTTCTTTTATTTTGTGGTCTGATTATCACTATATACATAAATAGCAATAAAAAACCTAAAAAAAGTAGTGGTGAGAAAAGTGAGGGTGCTGCTCCTTCCATAATAAATCCTATATTGGCCCATTGGGCATATCTAAATTTCGTTTATTATAAAAGTCTTTTAAGAACTTCGCGAATAAATTATCTTTTATTGCATTTCTAATGTCTCTCATTAAAGACTGATAATAATAAATATTGTGATATGTCGCGAGCATGGATCCGAGTATTTCATTGGTTCGATGCAAATGATTAAGATATGCCCTGCTATACTTCTGAGATACTTTGGAGTCACAATTTTTATCTATAGGTTCATCACTATCTTTATATTCTGCATTTCTAATATTTATAACGCCCTCGGAGGTAAATAATTGTCCATTCCTTGCATTTCTTGTTGGTAAAACGCAATCAAACATATCAATCCCATACCTAACAGCCTCAACGATATCCTCTGGTGTTCCAACCCCCATAAGATACCTTGGTTTATCTTTTGGCAACTTATCAGACATGAATTCTAGTATTTCAGTTTTTTCTTGTTTTGACTCCCCAACACTCAAACCACCTAGGGCAATTCCATCAAAGTCAATATCTATTAATCTATTTAGTGAATCTTCTCTTAAATCTTTATACATTCCTCCCTGAACAATACCAAATAAAGCGGATTGAGATTTATGAGCAGCCTTACATCTTTTTGCCCATCTCATAGAAAGCTCCATTGATGTTTTTGCCTCTTCGTGACTTGACGGGTAATTAGTACATTCATCAAAGGCCATAATGATATCTGAACCAAGATTTTCTTGAATCATTATTGAGTCCTCTGGTTTCATAAATATTTTTTTTCCATCATATGGAGAGCTAAATTTAACGCCTTCTTCAGAAATTTTAGCTAAATCTCCTAAACTCCATACTTGAAAACCCCCAGAATCAGTTAATATAGGTTTTTCCCAGTTCATAAATTTATGAAGTCCGCCTTGATCTCTTATTAATTCATCGCCAGGCCTTAACATAAGATGAAAAGTATTACCTAAAATAATTTCTGAGTTAGTTTCGTCTAGATCATCAACTGTTAGTCCTTTAACAGTTCCATTTGTACCAACTGGCATAAAAGCAGGAGTATGTATAATTCCTCTTGAAGTTTTAATCTCAGATTCTCTTGCAATTTCTACAAAATTATTAGTTTTAAATTTCATTTTTTTTCAAAAGCATAGCATCCCCATAAGAAAGGAACCTATATTTTTTTTCAATTGCTATTTGATATATATTCTTCATATTTTTAAAACCAATAAAGGCTGAGACAAGCATTAATAAAGAAGACTTAGGTAAATGAAAGTTTGTTATCAAAAGATCAATAGCCTTAAACTCAAATCCAGGATATATAAACAGTTTAGTATAGCCCTTAAAACCTTTATCATGATTTAAGAAAGCTGTTTCAAGCGCCCTAGTAGCTGTAGTCCCAACAGCAATTACTTTTTTTCCTTTTGCCTTAGTTTTTTTAACTTTATCTATGATCTCTGGTTCTACCTCTACAAATTCTTCATGGATATTATGGTCCTTTATTTCATCAACCTTAACTGGTTGGAAGGTTCCAGCTCCCACACTTAAATTGATATTTACTATATCAAGTCCCTTTTTTTTGATTTTATCTAATAGCTCCTCATCAAAATGAAGTCCAGCAGTTGGAGCAGCTACAGAGCTTTGTAAATCTTTGTTTTCATATACTGTTGCATATCTTAGTTTATCTAATTCTTCGTCTATTCTTTTTATGTATGGAGGAAGCGGGATATGACCAATGCTATTAAAAACTTCCACTGGATCATCTTCAAATTTAAGAATAAAAAAATTATCTTTTCTATCAATGCACATGGTTTCATAATTTTCTATAAAGATTCTGGTGCCAATCTTTGGGCTATTACCTGATTTGATTTGAACAAGTGCCTTATTATTTTCCATGAATCTCTCAAGCATCACTTCTACCTGACCACCTGAATCTTTTTTACCAAAAATTCTTGCTGGAATAACAGAGGTATTGTTTAAAACTAATAAATCACCCTCATCAAAATAATCTAGAATATCTTTGAAAAATTTATGCTCGATTTCATTATTATAAACAAGTAGTCTGCTTGCACTTCTTGATTCAAGTGGATACTCAGCAATAAGCTCCTCTGGCAAGTTATAGTCAAAATCAGAAGTTTTCATGAGTTGCAGATTTTAAAATAGATAATACTTGGCTACAATGCTCGGCTAGCCCCATTGGCGGAATTGGTAGACGCGCGCGATTCAAAATCGCGTTCCTTCGGGAGTATCTGTTCGACTCAGATATGGGGCACCAACTCAAATTTATGATTATTTTTTATTCATTTTTTATCTAAAAATAAAGACTAAAGTAGTAAAACTACAAAAAATTAATTGCTTAAACGCCTTTTTTAAAAGGATTTATAAATATTTTGACATACTGTAGGTATTTATTGTTAAATGTACTACATCAAGTCGCTTTGCTGTAAATTTGGTTAGTTTGGGCACAAACTCTTCTTACATTTTACAGACGCCCGGCAAATAAATCATAGGAGAATTTATGAACACTTTAAATAGGGTTGTTCTGTTATCTAGTTTTTTTGTCATTGCCTCTTGTGGCGGTGGCGGTGGCGGAGGCGGCTCCGAGGATCCATATACTCCTCCAACTCCATCAAACAGTGCACCCACAATCACAAATACCGTATTTAATATTTCTGTTGAAGAAAATCAAACTTCTGCATTTACAATTTCAGCATCTGATTCAGATGGTGACACACTAACCTACTCTTTATCCGGAACAGATAGCGCTCTCATGAGTGTTTCTTCTAGTGGTGTTGTAACATTCAACTCAGCACCAGACTTTGAAAATCCATCTGATTCTAACTCTGACAATGTTTATGAGGTTACAGCAACAGTCTCTGATGGCTCATTAACTGATTCAGAAAGTTTTATGGTTACAGTCACAAACGATACTTCAGATGATGTAACAACAGAGGGTTTCGATGGCACACTAGTTGCTGCAGGTCCAGTTCAAGGAGCAACTATATGTATTCAAGTAGAAGCTGGAAACTGTACTGGAGCTCAATATACAACTTCAACTTCACAAGACGGAACTTTTTCATTAACAGTTGACTCAGGCACTACTGGAGTCCTTCGAGGTGAAGGTGGATTTGACCCTGTTACAAATCTTCAATTTGGTGAGGGCGATAGTCTTGCCCTGGGTCAACCTGTTACTGATCAAAGCTTAGTTATTTCTGCTATTAGTCAACTTATGAATGAAGACAATAGTACTGATTATGATTCATTCAAAACTAAATTAGGTATTGATCCATCTTTTATGATTAGATTTGATAATCCATTTTCTAATCTCGATAATGCAGCAAATAACAAAGCTGCTGTAATTAATACACAACTAGTTGTTTTAGGTGAGGTATTAGAAGAGATCCACACAGTTAACACTGGAAGCCGCGGTAATAGGGTTGCTGATGCGATCATTGGAAGATCAACAACAGAGACATCTCTTGGCGATACTACTTTTATAAAAGATCTTTTAACAAATTATGACACTGAATTTACACCATCAAGTCAACAATTAATCGATTTATCCTCAGGCATATCAGCTTATATGCAAAAAATTAATGCTAACTCCACTAATTCACATTCACATTTCTTGCAAGTTGGTGTGTCTGAGCTTAAAACTCTAATGAGTGCTGTTATGGATGGCACTGCCTCATCTACTGAATTAGATAAATTAGTTTTTAATACTATCGATTGGATTAATGATGATACTTCATGGAGTGGTGGAACGATTGCCGATAACGAATCAAACCTTAATGCAATGAACTATACTCTTTCAAACGCTGGAAGTGTGAATTATTTGGTAGATAATGTTGATCCTTCCAATACAGAATTTATAATCTATGTAAAAGAGGGAGATGTCATTAAATTCGAAGCTTCTACTGCTCTTCAATCAGGTCATCCGTTTAAGATGTCAACAGTTCAAAATGCTACTAGCACTGATTCAGGTCAAATTGGAACTGCTGAAGGATGGAATCAGGATACGATGACTTTAACTGTGAGTTCATCAACTCCAGAAACTCTTTATCCCTATTGTGATTTTCACTCTGGAATGTATTTAGAGGGAAAAATCGTAAAAGTATCTTCATATACTCAGGCGAATATTGATATTACAAGTTCTACTGATGCTCTTCAAGTTAAAGGAACAGTTGCAACTGGTCCTTTTAAAGGTGCATCTGGTTATACCTATAAAGTATATCTAAATTCTCAGGGCGGGTCAGAACATACTCATACTTTTCATGAATATCCGGGATTAACTTTTTATATGCCTGCTGATCAAGGATATCATGGCTCTGAAACATCCAGTACAGATACACCATTTAAAGCAAAATCTCACTATGTAACAACCGGTGATGACAGTATTAGTGACGATTATTAATTGCGTCTAACTGCATGCATTGAAAATGCGGCCAATTGGTCGCATTTTTTTTAATATCTTCTTAAATTTTTTGCTAACTTCTTTGCAAACTTTTTATATTGCTTCATTGCAGAATTATAATCTCTAGTCTGATATCTATCCGCCAAAGAGTAACCATCCCAATAATATATAGAAAAAAGACCATCATTTTTTATTTCCAGTTCAACTGAAGCTGGATCTGCATTTTCATTCGAATTCTCAAAAATAGTTACTTTGTTATCAGATACTTCACATGAAGTATTATTTAAATCATTAAAAAAGGATTTATGAAGGTTAAAAAATTTTATCTTATCTTCACTTATGTTTGTTTTGGTCATATGAATGATGCCTGCCAACTTTAAAGGATCTTAATTCTGAATGCTTTGTTTTTCTCCCTCTAACTCTTTTACGCCATAAATTAAAACTATTTCTATTGAGATTGTCTCTCATGATCTTAACAACTTCATCATGAGATAAATTAAATTGTGCCTCAATTGCATCAAACGGAGTTCTGTCCTCCCATGCCATTTCAATAATCCTTGATATGTCTGCTTCAGATAAATTCATTTAATTTGATAATAAGACTATATTATTTGCTGCATTATCATAGGTAAAGTAAGCATCTTGGAGATGTCTTTTGCCATTAGGTTCGAAAGGTTCACGAGCATGCAAGACTCTTAAACTTGCAACCACTAGAGCCTCTCCCCCATTAAGTCTAAAAGTTGAATGATATTTTTTGTCATGTACTCTTGATGAAATTTCATGATATGCCTTATAAAATTCGCCCACGCCATCTTTTCTTGGATCTATCATTTGCATTAATTGATTTGAAAATCTAAAACTTTCGATTGTTCCATCACTTGCACACTTGATTAAAGGAGCCTCAGCATAAGTTTCATTGTCTTCATCAAATTCTCTAAATGGGACATTAAAATTCTGAAGAATAGAGAAATATTCTGGTATATCGTCTTTTAAATCTTTTACAACTTGCCACCCGTCAACAATTATAGATTCTCCACCCTCACATTCATTTTCTAACATATGCAAAACCTGAACGCTTGGTTGTGAGTTATAACTGGCAAAGTCATTATGAGGCGGGAGTCCTTTTGGAGTATGCGCAACATTATATATATGGCCTGTAACAGAAACATTGTGAATTCTTTCAAAAAGAACTTCATTTATTGGTCCAAGTCTTTTAGCAAGCAATTCTAATGAGTTTGATTCTTGTGGTGCATTTTTAAGAATAATGACGCCGAAAGTCACAAAAGTTTTAAGGGCTTCAAGTGCTGTTTTTTTACTATCTAGAAATTCTGACCAATTGTATTTTTCTGGTTCAAATTCATTTGGCCATGAACTATGTTTAGGATAGCGAGGTAAATGCAATTTTTTGATAAGATCAATTGGAATAAAAGTTTTATGATCGTCAGGCCAAATAATATTAATGTTATTTCCGATTTCTTCTACATGCTTTGGAGCTATATCAACTGGAACTGAATGTAATAAAAATTGTTTTTCCTGGGTCTCAGTAATTCTACATTCATCGCACTGACAATTATCTCTGAGCCATAAAAAAGGAAGATCATATTGATTTGACCCATCTGACAAAAGAATTGAATCCTCTTTAATTTCTATCATAAATAAATATCAAATCTTGTTGTTTTACCTATTACTTGATAATTAATATTACTATAATTTTTTTTAGACTTTAAAGGCCTTTTTAAAATTATTTTTTTATAATTGCTTTCCATAAAGCTACTAATAAATTCATCTTCATTGTTTTCTAAATTTTCAAGTTTCAAAATTTTTGTTATTGCATTTATGTTTCCTGATTTCTTGATATTTTTTTTTGTAATTGGGTACATAGGATCTAAATAAATAACATCTAATTGTTGGTTTTTTCTCTTATAAACATTAATAGAATCATCATTTATAAAATCTAAATTTTTTAATTCAGGAATATCCTTTTTTGCTCTAAAAATAGCATCACTAACAAGGCAAAATAATATTTTACTCTGTTCAACTGCAATGACTCTATGTCCAAGAGATAAAAAAATCATAGCATCAGTTAACAATCCAGCAGTTGCATCAAAGATGGTTAATTGATCATTATTTTTGCCTAAAGCTTTTTTTAAATTACTTTCATGCTGAGCACGTTTCATTCTCCACCCTAAAGCTCCTTTTAAAAAATTAATATGGAGAATTTCACGAGGATTTTTTGAATCTTTTATAAAAGAAAGGCCATTTGAATCATAGACCAAATAGTGACTTTTTTTAGGTTCATCAAAAACTATATTTGATTCAAGATGATCTGAGATATTTTGAATGTTTTGATCGATGTTTTCTTTTTTAATATAAATTTGCATTTACATTAATAATAAAATAACTCCTAGCAAAACTCTATAAAGAACAAATGGGACCATTCCAATTTTTTCTACAAAACTTAAGAAAAGCTTGATTGTAAAGAAAGCAAAGATCATTGAAGTTAAAAATCCAGTTATCAATATTAAAAAATCAAATTGAATATCAGTATTTTGCATATCTATTACAAGCAAGACCAATGCACCGAGTATGGTTGGAATACCTAACATAAATGCAAATTTGGATGCATCTTTTAAATTTAATCCAATTAGTAATGCTGCTGTAATTGCTGTTCCTGATCTTGATGCACCTGGTATGAGAGCAAAACATTGGAATGCGCCAATAAATAATGCTGTAAATAAAGTAATTTCATATATTCCTTTACCAGATTTATTTCTTAAAAAAGCCAAAAATAAAATAGCTGCAAAAATTAAATTAGATATAGCTATACTCTCTATACTAAAAATTCTTTGTTCAATTAAGTCTTTAAAAATATATCCGACAAGTACTACTGGAATCGTTGCTATTAATAACTGGAATGTTAAATTTTTATATTTCTGTAAGTCGATATTTTTAGTTAAAACTGATTGAGTCATTAAAAAAATATCTGATTTAAAATAATATATTACTGCTGCTAAAGTACCAGCATGGACAGATATATCAAAATATAAACCTAAGTCGTTTGTGCCAAATAATAATGATGGTAAAAGCAGATGTGCAGAGCTCGATATCGGAAGAAATTCAGTTAGCCCCTGAATTAAGCCAAGAATAAAACTAAGTAAGAAATCACTCATTTAATTTTTTAAATTTAGTTTTTTCTTCATACGATGGATTTGCATCTTTAGGATTAAACTTTGTTAAGTCGACTCCTTCTTTTATAAATATTTCTTTAGCTTTCAATGCAATAGAGTCTGCATCAAAATCATCTATATTTTCATCTTTAATTGAAATTAGAGGCTTTTCTAAAGCGACTGCTAATCCTTTCATATAACTAGCAACGGTTCTAGTTGCTGTATAAGAATTTTGATTATTTGCAAAAGCAAATAGATCTATTTCTTTAAGAGTAAAGGTTTTATTAAGTCCTATATTGCTTAAAAACATTTCCCAATTAGGTCTTTCCTTTCTTTGGTGCGTCATTGAACATGAATTTATTTCGTCGTTCAAAACTACACTCACTGAGGTTCGATCACCAGAACTTTTCATTGCTAGAATTTTCATATCTATATCTGAGAAGAAATGCTATTAAATACTTCATCAACTTTTTTTGATCCATCAACTTTAAAAAACTTTAAACTTCCATCATTTGATAAGCTTGCATAAAAGTCGGTTAATGGTTTTGTTTGTTCGTGATATACGCTAAGTCTTTTTAAAACGGTATCTGGTTTATCATCTTCTCTTAGAATTAAAGGTTCTCCTGTTTCATCATCTATTCCTTCATTCTTTGGTGGATTAAAGTCTATGTGATAATTTCGACCAGAAGATGGATGCACTCTCCTGCCTGACATTCTATTAACAATAGTTTCATCTTCAACAAATATTTCAATAACATGTGTGAAATTAATTCCCATATGAGCTAATTGTTCTGCTTGACCAATTGTTCTAGGTACGCCATCAAACAAAGAACCTTTTGCACAATCTGGTTTGGTAAGCCTTTCTTTAATTAAAGATCCAATAATGTCGTCTGAAACCAAGCCTCCAGAATCAAGAATATTTGAAACTTTTACTCCAAGATCGCTGCCAGATGCAACTGCCTCTCTTAACATATCGCCAGTACTAATTTTGGGTATGTCACACATTTCACATATTAAATCTGCCTGTGTTCCCTTCCCAGCACCTGGCGGACCTAATAAAATAATATTATTCATTTCTCTAATACAACCATAGCGATAACATAATTGCTCTCATCTGAAAGACTAACATGTGTTTTAGTTATCCCCAAGTTGCTCATATAGGTATCAAGCTCATCAATCGCATTAAATATTGGCTTACCTTTGTTATCTCTTAAAATTTCTATATTTTTCATACTAACTTCTTTTCCAACACCGGTACCAAGCGCTTTTGAAACTGCTTCTTTTCCAGCAAATTGTTTTGAAAGAAAAAAAGTTTTTTTATCTTTACTTAATTCATTAAAAATATTCAATTCATTTTGACTAAGAATTTTTTTAGCAAACTTATCAACTGAGCTAATTTTTTTAATTCTTTCAATCTCTACGATGTCTGTTCCAATACCAAATATCATTGTTTAATCTTTTTAAATATTTTCCTACTAGCTAAATCCTTCCCCTCAAGACAAATACTTATAGCTTTTGTAGTTATTTCTTTTAAATACTCCCTTGGAATTTCTTTAAGTTTTCTTTTTTTTAAATTAATAATATCTTTACCAGTAAAATTTGAATTCTTTGATTTTCTAAAGCCTCTTTCTGAAACAAATGAATAACCAGATTCAAGTTCTATTGGATTGTTTTCATCTATATCAACATCATAATCAAATCCATATCCAAGCATATCTAGCAAGTCTAATTCAAAATGTCTTAATGTTAATTCCAGATTTTTTTTATTATTAATATCTTCAAGAAATTTATCGTAAAGCAAAAATAATTCTTCGTGTTTTGCGTCCTTAGGAAGAAGTTTAATTAACAATTCATTTATATAAAGCAAGCTATAACTTACTTTAGACATACTGTTTGAGGAGTCTGCTAAATTTCTATCAATACTAGTTAATGTTTTTAATTCAGATCTTCCTGAAAAAGTTATATTTAGTTTATGGAATGGAACTAAGTATCCAAAAAATTTTGATTTAGGTTTCTTTGCTCCTTTTGCAATGAGAGACATCTTCCCACTATTTTTTGTAAAAACATCAGCAATCATACTTGTCTCACCGTATGACCTGTGATGAAGAAGAAAACACTGGTCAGTATTACTTTGACTCATAATTACCGCCAACACCTAAGCTTTGAATAAAGCCTGAATCGGTATTCCAATTTTTTTTAACCTTAACCCATGTTTTTAAAAAAACTTTTCTATCTAATTCTTCTTCCATTTCTTTTCTTGCTTCTTTTCCTATTTGTTTTAGAACATCCCCACCTGAGCCAATAACAATTTGCTTTTGTGATTTTCTATTAACATATATTGTGGAATGAACTTCAGTAATATCATTTTTATCATCAATCAAGTCAATTTGAACATAAGTATCGTGAGGTAATTCATCTCCAAGTTTTCTTATAATTTTTTCTCTGATTAATTCAGAAAACATGAATTTTTTATCTTTATTATTAATTTCAAAATTATCATCATAAATATGGTTGTTTTCTGGAAGATTATTTTTAATGACGGATATTAAGTCATCTAAGCCATTATTTGTTTTAGCCGATATCAATAAGATCTCCTTAAATTCAAAAGCCATAGAAATTTTATCCATAAAAGGCAATAATTTATTTTTATCTTCAACTTGATCAATTTTGTTAACAACGCATATAACCTTTTGATCTTTTTCCTTAAGTTTTTCAAGAATTAATTCATCGTCCTTATCTAAACTTAATCTTTGTAATACAAAAAGCACAATATCAGAATCTTCAATAATACTTTGAGCAGATTTATTTAAAATTTTGTTCATCGTCTTTTGAGATTTAACATGCATTCCTGGCGTATCAATAAAAATCATCTGATTATTGTCATTCGTTTTAATTCCAAGAATATTATTGCGTGTTGTTTGAGATTTCCTAGAAGTAATAGATACTTTCCTTCCAAGAATAGCATTTAATATTGTTGACTTGCCTACATTTGGCTTACCAATTATAGAAATATAACCGCAATATTCTTTAAGCATTATTTGATTTAAGATGAGTTAACACTGCCTGTGCTGCAGCTCTTTCCGCTTGTCTTTTTGAATTGCCAGATGCAATAAAACTAATTTCATTTAATTCAATTTTGCAATCAAATCCATCTTTAAGCTCTGTTATTTGATATATGGGAGGACTTAATTTTTTAGATTGCAAAAGTTCCTGTAATTCAGTTTTGGAGTCCCTAAACTCGTCATTAATAGTGATTTGAGATAATTCTGTTTTAAATAGGTCTTGAATAAATTTATCTGCAGAATCCCATCCACTATCCAAGAATACTGCACCAATAATTGATTCAATTGTGCCTTCTAAAATTGAGTGTTTTCTATTATCAGATAAGTTTGATGTTCCTTTTGAAAGACTAATAAATTTAATTACATTAAGCTCCCTTGCTTTCTTTGCTAATGTTTCGCCTTTGACAATGGATGATCGCATTCTAGTCAAGAGTCCTTCAGTTTCATTTGGAAATTTTAAAAATAAGTACTTTGATATCGATGCATTTAGGATCGAGTCTCCTAAAAACTCCAGTCTTTCATTATTAGATGAGCTATTTGAGCTTTTATGTATTAAGGACAATTCTAATAATTTAATATTATTAAAGGTGTAGTCCAATTGCTTTTCAAGATTTTGTAATTCCACTATTTAATTTTTCCAGCTTTTTCAAATGAAGGAAGGCAAAGATAACATTCCCAACTCATCCAAATATAATCTGCTCTTCCAAAAAAGTTTTCTCTGGGAACAAATTCTACATCCCTTCTGCTGTCATTCGAATTGTCTCTATTGTCACCCATCACAAAGTAGTGACCTTGTGGAACAGTCCACTCTTGTGGATTTTGTTCATTAAGTCCTCTAGTATTTCTTATTATATATTCTGCATTACCTATCTTTTCAGAATATAAATCCCCTATTGCATCAATTTTATTTATTTTAATTTCGCCAGTGGACTGATATATAACTCTTCTGTCAAAAGAATACTCTTCAGAATCGATAAAGTCTCTTTCTAAAGCAATTCCATTAAGATAAAGTCGTTTATTAATTATTCTAATAGTATCTCCAGGCTTCCCAATTAGTCGCTTGATATAAGGCACAGGATTATGCGGAGGCAATATAACCACAGGATCACCATATTGAGGATCTTTTCTGAAATAATTTGGAGTGCCAATCCTATTTACTTTAAGACCATATGCGTATTTGTTTACTAATAAGAAATCGCCTTTTTTTAACTGGGGTTCCATTGATCCAGAAGGAATCTGGTATGGTTCATATAAGAAAGTTCTTAAGATAAAAATTATTATTATAGGAATAAAATAGCCTCTAGCAGTTGATGAAATCTCACTATTCTTAAGAATAAAGCCGAGAACCATAACTATAAATGCAATAACTGAACCAACCAATAAAACAATTCCTAAATCTCCAGAATTAACAAATATGCTATAGAGTAATGCCGCTCCAGAAATAAAACTCAACGTAGAAATATATCTAACTACAAAAGGCTCAGTTGCCTCATTGCTAATTGTAAATCTTATCCAGCTAACTAAGCATATCGTCATCCCGAGTATTCCAACAATAAATAATGGATCAGATAACATATTATTTTTCCGAGTTAAAATAATTTAAAAACGCATCTTGTGGGATAGACACCTTCCCTAGTTGCTTCATTTTTTTCTTACCTTGTTTTTGTTTTTCAAGTAATTTCATTTTCCTTGTTACATCTCCTCCATAAAGTTTTGCAGTAACATTCTTTCTATAAGCTTTAACAGTTTCTCTAGATATAATTTTAGCACCTAAGGCTACCTGAATTGGAACATCAAACATCTGTCTAGGTATTAATTTTTGAAGATTCTTTGCTATTTCCCTTGCTTTGGATGTTGAGAATGATTTATGAACTATCATTGATAAGGCATCAATTTTATTATTATTAATTAATACATCTATTTTAGTTAAATCAGATTTTTGAAACCCAATCAAAGAATACTCTATAGATGCGAATCCTTTAGTAGATGACTTAATCTGGTCAAAAAAATCAATTATTACAGAAGATAATGGCATCTCAAAAACAATAGATACCTGATTACCAAAATATTTCATGTCTTTTTGAATTCCTCTTTTTGAAGTACAAAGTGTAATAATATTTCCCACATATTCATTTGGAGAAATAATTGTAGTATTAACTATCGGTTCTCTAATTTCATCAATCTCATTTGGGGTTGGTAATTGTGATGGATTATCACATTTAAGAATTTCGCCATCTGTTTTTAATACCTCATATTCAACTGAAGGAGCCGTAGAAATTAAATCAAGATCATATTCTCTTTCAAGCCTCTCTCTGACAACCTCCATATGAAGTGTACCTAAAAAGCCACACCTAAAGCCAAAACCCAGAGCATCTGATACTTCTGGTTCATAAACCAGTGAACTATCATTTAATACTAGTTTTGAAAGAGCATCTCGAAATTTTTCATAATCATCAGAATTTAAAGTAAATATTGAAGCAAAAACTTTAGGGTTAACTCTCTTAAAGCCAGGTAATGCCTCTGTGCCTTCATCATTTGCATCTATAAGAGTATCTCCGACCGGTGCGCCTTTAATATCTTTAATGCCTGCAACTAGATATCCTACCTCACCGGCAAATAACTCACCTTTAGAAACCTTTTTGGGAGAAAAAATTCCAATATCATCAACAATGTGAGATTGATTATTTGAATGGATTTTAAACTTTTGTCCTTTTTTTATTTTTCCATTTTTAATTCTTATTAATGAAACAACACCAAGATAAGAGTCAAACCATGAATCGACTATTAAAGCTTGTAATTTAGAATTAGACTCGCCTTCTGGACATGGTATATCAGAAATTAATTTATCTAATAATATATCCACTCCTTCGCCTGTTTTGGCGCTTACTAATGGTGCCTCATTTGCATTAATTCCGACCATTTCTTCTATTTCATCCTTAACCCGATCAGGCTCAGCTTGAGGAAGATCAATTTTATTAATAACTGGCACAACCTCTAAGCCTTCTTCCACTGCTGTATAACAATTTGCCAAGGTTTGAGCTTCTACTCCTTGAGAACCATCAACAACTAATAACGCCCCTTCACAAGCTGACAAAGATCTGGAAACTTCATATGAGAAATCTACATGACCAGGAGTATCTATAAAATTTAAAAGGTATTTAACACCGTCTTTTTCGTAGTTTAGTGATACTGCTTGAGCTTTAATTGTAATCCCTCTCTCTCTTTCAATGTCCATAGAATCTAATATCTGATCCTCCATCTCCCTTGATGAAAGTCCACCACAAAATTCTATCAACCTATCAGACAGGGTTGATTTCCCATGATCAATATGGGCTATCACAGAAAAATTTCTAATATTCTTCATAATTCGCAGCTATTTTACAAGCAAACCATGAAAATAAGTAAATATAGTTTTTACTAATTAAGGGTTATTGAGGTAATTAGTCTGCTTCCATTTCTTATTAAATGAATGGCTATCTTATTTCCAGATGAAAAATTATTTAGTGCTTCATTAAATGAATCAACACCATTAACATCGAACTTTTTGCCCTTATACTGAATCATTGTAATTATGTCGCCTCTATCTACCTTTCCTGAAGCAGCTGAGTTTGGATTTACCCTTGAAACAATTACACCATCTGGCATATTTGCCATAGATGGATTATCACGATCAATATCTACGACTTTTAATCCAATTGGATCCGATGAAGACTGAGTCTTGGCAGGAATAAACGTTTCATTGTTTATAGGAAGTTCGCCAAGAACAAAATCAAGAGAGATTTGTTTTCCATCTCTGATAACTTTTGCAGATGCTCTTGAATCAGGTTTAATCTGACCAACAACATGAGGAAGATCGGAACTAAATTTAATTTCTTTGTTGTCAAATTCAATAATGACATCACCAGGAACTAATCCAGCCATATCAGCAGATTCACCTTCTTCAACGTCATTAATTAATGCTCCGTAGGGTTTCATCATACCAAGCGCGTCGGCTAAATCACTATCTACTTCACTCATTCGAACACCAAGATAGCCTCTTGAAACTTCACCACTATTGATAATTTGATCAGCTACGTCTATAGCAACATTTATAGGTATAGCGAATGCCAAGCCCTGATATCCCCCACTTCTTGAATAAATTTGTGAATTTATACCAACAACTTTCCCTTCTAAATTAAATAAAGGTCCTCCAGAGTTACCAGGATTAATAGCTACATCAGTTTGAAGAAAAGGAACATAATTTCCAATATTATTATTTTGGATGCTTCTTCCCTTAGCACTAACTATTCCAGCAGTTACTGAGAAGTCAAAACTAAATGGCGATCCAATTGCAATTACCCAGTCACCTACCTTTAATTCATCACTATTACCAACATCAACGGTTGGTAAATTCTTTCCTTTTACTTCTAAAACAGCAAGATCAGACAACTGATCAACTCCAATTATCTCAGCAATATATTCTCTTCTATCTGATAAAGATACGACAACTTCTGTAGCGTCTTCAACAACATGAAAATTAGTCATAATATAGTTATCTTTTAGAATAAAACCAGATCCATATGAGACTGCTTCTCTTTTTTGTTGAGGTGCATCCCTAAATTCTCTCGGTATACCAAATCTTTCTAACATTTCATCTGGTATTCCGCCATATCCGTATGAGGATCTTTGTGATACCTCTTTCTTTGCAGTTATATTTACAACTGCAGGTGCAGAACTATCAACTAGTTCTGATATGTTTTCTGGTAAATTTCCAAAGACATAATTAGATGATGTAATTGCAAAAAACAGAATTATTAAGCCTTTATTTAAAATTTTATACATTTTTAATTACTTATTTGCTGATTCAGCTATGCTCAAAGCTGATGAAAGTGAAATATTACCATAGAGCGTTAAAACTCTTCCATCATTTAACGGAACTAAATAAATCATTTTATTTCCGTGTTTCCAATATCTTATTTGTTTAATACCAAAATTCTTATTTTCTATACGTAATTGGAAGCTCTCATTTCCTTTTGAATGAATATAGCCATTATCTGAGTTACTTTTATAACCAACATTTTGGAGGTCTAGTGGATTCTTTGATGACATGTAATTTGGGTCATTAATAATATTCATTATGTGATCTGCAAGATATTCATTCGATTTTTCAGCGGTGTTCTTGGCTTCTTTGCTATTTATTGCAGACGAAATCTGCTTTGATGAACTGATATTTATATCCATTCTAGAAAAATCGACGTTATTTATAAATGTTAAAGTTAACAATACAGATGCTGCAGCGGTTAATGCATTTGTGAACCATATGTTTGAAAAAGCATTCTTAATATTCTTCTTAGTATCTAGCGCAATAACATTACTTGATTGCTGACCTACAGCAGCTCCTATAAGGCTATACATTGAAATTTGTTTCTGTAAGCTCTTATCTTTATTAATAATATCAATTAACTCATCAACCTCAGCAGCATTTAACTCACCATCATATAGAGCTGAAAGTTTTTCATTTATTTCATTCATTTGTAATAAGCTCCTTTTGCATAAAATCTATAATAGACTCTCTTGCTCTAAATATTCTTGAACGAACAGTTCCAATTGGAGTGTCTGTTATAACACTTATATCTTCATAACTTCTTCCTTCGACCTCTCTTAAAGTAAATGCTGTTTTAAGAGATTCTGGCAATGTATTAATAAAATTTTTTATTTCATTTAAAGATTGTTTATGAATTACAGCAGATTCTATATCCTCAAATGAGCTAATATCAATTTCAGCTTGCTCAATAGAAGTATTTATTTTTTGTTTTTTATATCCAGAACTAGCTACAAAATTTTTGGCTAAATTTATTGCGATCCTGTAAACCCATGTAAAGAATGCGCTATCGCCTCTAAATGAATCTAGTTGTTGCCATACTTTTATAAAGGTTTGTTGAGATAAATCTTCAGAATCTTCTTTTGATTTTGTAAAAGAAAATAATGTTGCATATACTCTCGGATAGTATTTATTCACTAGTATGCTAAATGCTCCTTTGTTACCATTTTTTGCTTTTTCTATTAAAACGGAATCAATATCATCTGAATTTTTTTTCATGTAATTATGTTTCCTATGCCTTCTGACAAGAAATATACTTAAAAGTTTCCTTGTTTTGAAAATGTTTTTAAATTTTTATTAATAAAGTCTTCGTGTTGTTTATTTCCTAGAGACTCGTTTTTAAATATAAAATCATACAACTTTTGATCATCATAGTTTAAGATTTCATCAAATACTGATAAGTCATCACTGCTTAATTTTTTAATAGAAGTTAAAGAAAACTCTCTTAACAAAAGATCAATCTCTCTCATGCCTCTTCTGCACTTCCAGTTAATTCTGTTTATTTCATCATTCATTGGTTAAAATAAAGTTTTACATCATAGATTTTACTTGAAAACAGATATTCATAATAATTTAATAGAATTTGGAACACATCATATAAATGATTGGTGTGCATTAAATGTTGTTGGTGATTTAATAAAAGTAGAAGAGTTTCTTCAAGGTCAACTTACTTCTGATATCAGTATAATGACTAATAATACCTCCCAGCTATCGTCTATCTGTAATGAGAAGGGCCAGGTTATAGCTGATTTTATAACATACAAACTAGACAATAAATTTAAAATAATAATTAAAAAGACCTGTGTAGAGCTCTTTAAAGAGGAATTAGCTCCATTTGCAAAGTTTTTTTTTACAACATTTGAATTATCAGACGACAAAATCATTGGCAAAGTATCAAAAAAAGATAATTCTATGCCTTGCTATAGTTCAAACGATCTTTTTCAGACTTCAATAGAGCTAAATAGCAATGAATTAAGTCAAGGAAATTCAATAAGTTATGAAAATTGGATCGTTGCGCATAAGTTATTGGGTATTTTCTTTCTTAATAAAGAAGATTCTGGAAAATATAGACCTTTGGAGATAAATTTTGACAATTTAAGAGTTTCTTTTGAAAAAGGTTGCTATAGAGGACAAGAAATAGTTGCAAGAATGAAATACCTAGGAATCAATAGAAGAAAATTTTGTACATTTACAACAGAGAATGATTTCAATGAATTTTCAAAGATCAAAATTTTAGGTGAAACAATTAAACTTAAAGAAAAAAAGATATTTAATGCTATTGTGAAAAGAGACGAACTGGATGAAATTAAAAAATTATCTGGCATTATTGATATTTACTAAAACTACCAATTAATTTCTCTAATATTTTTACTTTTAAGATATTTATTACACTTAGAAAAATGCTTACAGCCAAAAAATCCTCTATAGGAGGAAAGTGGAGATGGATGAGCAGATGATAAAACTAGGTTCTTATTTTGATCTATATATTTATTATATTTTTTTGCTTCATTACCCCATAAAATAAATACAATATTCTCTTTTTGATTTAAGACTTTAACTACATCATAAATAAAATCTTGCCAGCCTATATTTGAATGAGAACCAGGTTTTCCAACTTCAACAGTCAAAGAGGAATTTAATAATAA
The DNA here is from genome assembly GCA_902560315.1 of uncultured SAR86 cluster bacterium. GTDB lineage: Bacteria > Pseudomonadota > Gammaproteobacteria > Magnimaribacterales > D2472 > SAR86A. Next base: position 56,638 of record CACELG010000004.1, read on the forward strand.
TACTCCCTGGATTGCCCAAGACTTAAGACATCCGTCAATATTAGATGTCATGCCAATATCATTTTCTATTTCTTTATAAATATTTCTTAAAGATGCCGGTATGGTTTCATTTGGTTTAACAGAGAAGGCTAATCCATTCGCAACACCTTTTTGAAAGTATGGATCCTGACCAAAAATCACTACTTTTGTTGAGGAAAAAGAACAGTATTCGAATGCTTTAAAGATATCATTTATATCTGGAGATATTTCCTTGTTTCTAGAAATTTCTTTGGAGACATAGTTAACTGGTTTCTTAAGAGAAGATAAATCAGAGATTTTTTTTAGTTCATATTCCCAAGATTTTGATAGAGTAAAATTAAAAAATTTATTGTTCATTTTTACAAATTTTTTATCCACAGAAACTGTGGATAAAGTTATGGATAACTTTATTTATACCACAATATGAGGCTTAAAATAAGCTTTTTCTAGAAGTTGTATAAAAATTATACAATTCTATTAAAAATAACGGTATATCAGTAGTTTAATTCGTTTTCAACTATTATTAGATGAAACTCAACATAAAAAATGATGGTTGCTTTTAACACTTATTTTTTCTGTTGACAAGTTATTTTTTAATTTAATTTATAAAAAATGTTTTTAGACAGATGTTCTTAAGAAATATTAAGAATTTTGTTAAGAATTAGCAACAACGGACACTCAAAACTTTATCAATTCTATTTATATTACTTAATAAGTTCTTAGATGGTTCTATTTCAATATCGATTAAGGTTATTGCTATTTCGTTCCTGCTTTTATTTATCATATCCGAAATATTAATGTTTTTTGATGCTAACTCTCCAGTAATACTTCCAATTAATCCTGGCTCATCCTTATGAACGATGACTAATCTATTTTTTGAAGTTCTTCTGAGTCTTACTCTCGGAAAATTAACGGAGTTAATTATCTCTCCATTGATTAGAAAATTATTTGCTTGCTCGGCAGCCATGATTGCACAATTTATTTCTGCTTCTTTTGTACTTGCTCCCAGATGAGGAAGAAGAATTACATCTGAATAATCTATTGATCTATTTACTAATTCTGGTGTTGGAAAATCAGTCACAAAAGAACTAATTTTCTTACTTTCAAGAGCAGATAATATGTCTAAATTATTTACAATCGACTCTCTAGATAAATTGATTAATTTTGCCCCTTTTTTAATGTATTTAATATTATCTTTTGAAATTAAATTTTTTGTTTCTTCAACTAAAGGAACATGAATAGAAATATAATCAGAATTTGATAGTAAGTATTTTAAGTCTTCTGCCTTTTCAACATCTTTTGGAAGTTGCCAAGCAGAATCTATTGAAATATTTGGATCATAGCCAATTATTTTCATACCCATATTTTCAACTGTTTGTGCTAAAAGTGAACCTATAGAACCTAGTCCAATTATTCCAATTGTTTTTCCTTTTAGCTCACTACCTTTAAATCTTTTTTTATTATTTTCAACTAAATTAGTTAAGTCGCTTGAATTTTTACTATTAAGACCTTGGGTAAATGTATGACCTTGTATTATTCCTCTTGATGATAACAATAAACCACATATTACTAGCTCCTTGACTGCATTAGCATTTCCGCCTGGAGTGTTAAAGACAACTACACCCCTTTCAGTGGCCATATTTATAGGGATATGATTCACACCAGCTCCAGCTCTACATATACATCTCAATGATTCATTAAAGTCAGATTCATCTATAATGTGACTTCTTATCAACAAAGCCTCTGGATTGGTTGTATCTTCTTTAAATCCTCTATCAGAAAGACATTTAATACCCTCTTCAGCAATATTGTTATAAACTTTATATGTAGACATTTTGTGGTTAGGTTAATTCAAACTTATGTTGAAAAACAGAAGCATTATATATAAATTTGACATATATTAACCATATAAATATGGGCTTTGAAGTAAATAATTTATCTTTTTCTTTTAATAATGATTTTCATATAGAAAATTTGAGCTTTAAAATTACTCAAAATGAAATATGTTTATTAAAAGGAGCTAGCGGTTCTGGAAAATCAACACTTTTAAATATTATTTCTGGTTTAAAGAAACCTGATAATGGAAACATTATCCTTAATAATAATGTACTTAATAGCGAAAGCGAATTCATTAATCCTGAAAAAAGGAATATAGGTTATGTTTTTCAAGACTTTGCTTTGTTTCCTCACATAAACGCTGAAAAAAATATTAAATATGCTATGTCAATTAATGAGAATGTTTTATTTGATAGATTATCAAATGAACTAAGCTTATCTAATCATCTCAGTAAGATGCCATATGAGCTGTCTGGCGGTCAACAGCAAAGAGTTGCAATTGCAAGGGCTATATTAATGAAACCAAATTTATTGTTGTTAGATGAGCCTTTTTCTAATTTAGATCAAAAAAATATAAGCTCTGCTCAAGATTTAATAAAAAATATTTTAAATGAATTTAAAATACCTTGTTTATTAGTCTCGCATAACCCCAGCCAATTAGAAACTTTATCAATCACAAATGAAATTACTATTGGTTAATTGATAAGAGAGTTTAATATATAAGATTTCCACTTCGTATAATTCTTAGAATACGTTTCAGTTAATCGCTTATTTGGTTTGAAAGGCTTAATTTTTGAGTTATTTATTTTTTCTATATCTAATCCTGATGACATCATGCAAACCTTACACGCCCCAATTGCTGTAGATTCAATGTTTTCTGGTTGAAATATCTCTTTATTTAAGGTGTCAGCTAATGCTTGACAAAAAGAATTATTCCCGACCATACCTCCATCAACTAATAAATTATTAATTTCTATGTCATATTTTTCAAGGATTGAAGTTATTTCCTTTGTTTGAAATGTAATTGCTTGAAAAGCTGCTGTTACCATATCCTCAATAGAAGAATCTTGAGTAATGCCATAGAAACCACCTCGAATATCTGAATCCCAAAATGGTGCTCCTAAGCCATTAAATGCAGGTAGAAAAAGTACATTGTTAGTTTCTCCATTATTGTTTAGAAATTTTTCACTATCTTTTGCTGTTTCAAAGAAGTTCATCTTATCTCTCAACCATTTAATAATATTCCCACAAGAGTATATACTCCCTTCTATTGCATAGTTCACCTCACCATTAAAGCTGTATGCAATAGTTGTTAGCAATCCTTCTTCAATATGAACGGGTTTTTCTTTGGTATTCACCATTAAAAAACATCCCGTACCAAATGTTGATTTCATATCTCCATTTTTAAAGCACCCTTGTCCTACTAGCGCTGCTTGTTGATCTCCTATGACACCTCTAATTGGGATTTCTTTATTATTGATATTCAAATTGCCGAAATTGCCATCACAACATAATACTTCGGGCATCATAGTTCTGGGTATATCAAACAAATCCAGTAGCTCATCATCCCAGTCCATAGTCTTTATATTAAAAAGAAGTGTCCTTGAAGCATTTGTCACATCTGTAAAATGATTTTTCTCTTTTGATAACTTGTAAACCAGATATGAATCGATGGTGCCAAATAGCAGTTCGCCTTTGCTGGCTTTTTCCCTTGCCCCTTTTACATTATCTAAAATCCATTTTATTTTAGAAGCTGAGAAATATGGATCAAGAACTAATCCTGTTTTTTCTTTAATGACTTCCTCATGGCCTTCAGCTTTTAATTTAGTGCATAAATCATGAGTACGTCTATCCTGCCAAACAATTCCTGGGTAAATAGGCTCGCCAGATAGTTTTGACCAAACGATAGTCGTTTCTCTTTGATTTGTTATGCCGCATGCTTCTATATCATGATTACCACTTAAAACGTCTTCTAGAGTCTCTAAGACTGTCTCTATTACATTTTCTGGTTTCAGCTCAACCCATCCATCATTGGGATATTCAAGGTCGTATTCTTTTTGCGAGTCTTTAACTAATTTTAGATTAGAATCAAAAATTATTGATCTCGAGCTAGTAGTTCCTTGGTCTATAGATAAAAAGTTTTTCATAATCAATGCTCCAAGTTTAATTATCCACAATTTATTAACTTTTTACCAACAAGTAAAAAACACCATATATACAGCATATTGTGTAAAAAAATGAAATTGTCACAATATATTGTGTTTTTTTACTTGATTCTTTGTCAACAATAAGTATATTAGTGACTGAGAGAAAAAATTTACGTTACTGCAGATACACATAGATTTTTCAAACAAACGAATATCAAAGAAAACTCAAAAGAGTATAGATATTGGCGGGAAATAAAAAAATGGAATTACAAGAACAAAATCAAAACAATATAAATAAACCATTAACAGATATAGAGACAACTGCACCAGGCAAACTAAGAGTTATCAAAAGAAACGGAAAAGTTGTTGCATTTGAAGATGACAAAATAAAGGTTGCTATTACAAAAGCATTTTTAGCAATTGAATCAGGCAATGCTGCTGCAAGTGAAAGAATACACAAAAAAGTAAATCAGCTCACTGAAAGTGTTGTTGAGGTATTTAAAAGAAGAATGCCTTCAGGTGGGACGCTGCACATTGAAGAAATCCAAGATCAAGTGGAGCTTCAGCTGATGAGATCAGATGAATTAGATGTGGCAAAAAGTTACATACTTTATAGAGCAGAAAGATCTCAAGAAAGACAAAAAGAAACAATAGAAGTTGATATACCTAATATTCCAAAAATCAATGTAACAAAAAGTGACGGAAGTTTAGTTCCTCTTGATGTTGAAAAGGTTGCAGGATTAATAAACGATGCTTGCCAAGATTTAGAAGAGGTATCTGTTAATGAGGTTTTGGATGAAGCGCTAAAAAATCTATACGATGGTGTTTCTATTTCTGATATGAGAACAAGTTTGGTTATGTCAGCAAGAACAAAAGTTGAAAAAGAACCAAATTATTCTTTTGTTACTGCAAGAATCCTTATGGATCAAATTAGAGGAGAAGCATTGGGCTTTTTGGGTATTGCCGAAGAGTCAACCTATCAAGAAATGGAAAAAAATTATCCAAAAGCTTTTGAAGCATACATTGATAAAGGGATTGAATTAGATATTTTAAATCCTGAATTAAAAACCTTTGATTTAAAGAAACTTGGAAAGGCAATAGACTTCACAAGGGACAATCAGTTTACTTACTTAGGTTTGCAAACATTATACGATAGATATTTTATTCACTGCGATGATACAAGATATGAACTTCCTCAAGTTTTTTTCATGAGGGTCTCAATGGGATTAGCAATAGAAGAAGAAAACAGAGAAGAAAGAGCAATAGAATTCTATAACCTTCTCTCCAGTTTTGATTATATGAGCTCAACTCCAACTCTTTTTAATTCAGGCACCAAAAGACCTCAATTATCCTCATGTTACCTAACAACAATACCTGATGACCTAGATGGAATTTTTTCTGCAATGAAAGATAATGCTCTCCTATCAAAATGGGCAGGTGGATTAGGGAATGATTGGACGCCTGTTAGAGCAATGAATTCCTACATAAAGGGAACAAATGGTAAGAGTCAAGGTGTTGTTCCATTCTTGAAAGTAGCAAATGATACTGCTGTAGCAGTTAATCAAGGTGGTAAAAGAAAAGGAGCTATGTGTGGATATCTTGAAACCTGGCACCTAGATATAGAAGAATTCCTTGATTTAAGAAAAAATACAGGTGATGAAAGAAGAAGAACCCACGACATGAACACAGCAAACTGGGTTCCAGACTTATTCATGAAAAGAGTTGAACAAGATAAAAATTGGACATTGTTTTCTCCAGGAGAGGCTCCAGAGCTTCATGATCTTATAGGAAAGGCTTTTGAAGAAAAGTATGAAGAATACGAAGAAAAAGCTAAGAAGGGAGAAATAGATCAGTTTAAATCTATACCTGCAAAAGAACTTTGGAGAAAAATGTTAACAATGCTATTTGAAACAGGACATCCATGGATAACATTTAAAGATTCTTGTAATTTAAGATCTCCTCAACAACATGCTGGTGTTGTTCACTCATCAAACTTGTGTACAGAAATTACTCTTAATACAAGTGCAAATAATGAAATAGCTGTATGTAACTTAGGTTCTGTTAATCTTGCAAATCATATGAATGATGGAAAATTAGATGAGGAAAAAATAAAACGAACAGTCTCAACAGCTATAAGAATGTTGGATAACGTAATTAATATTAATTACTATTCTGTTGATACTGCAAAGAACTCTAATTTAAAACATAGGCCGATTGGACTTGGTCTTATGGGCTTCCAAGATGCTTTATATCTTCAAGATATTCCGTATTGTAGTGATGAGGCTGTTGCATTTGCCGATAAAAGTATGGAATTAATAAGTTACAACGCAATTTATGCATCAACCGAACTCGCTAAAGAAAGAGGTGCATATGAGTCATTTGATGGGTCTTTATGGAGCAAAGGAATTCTTCCAAAAGACTCTCTGGAAATTCTTGAGGAAAATAGAGGAAGTGAGTACTTAAAAGTTGATAAATCTGAGACTTTGGATTGGGATTCACTAAGAAAAAAAGTTGTTAAAGATGGTATGAGAAATTCCAACGTTATGGCAATTGCGCCCACTGCAACAATTTCAAATATAACTGGAGTTACTCAATCAATTGAGCCTACATATCAAAACCTATATGTAAAATCTAATCTTTCAGGAGAGTTTACAATTGTGAACCCCCATCTTGTAAGAAAATTAAAGGATCTGGACTTGTGGGATGATGTAATGATAAACGATCTTAAATATTTTGAAGGTAGTCTGTCAGAAATATCAAGAATACCAGATGATATAAAAAAATTATTTTCAACAGCTTTCGAGGTTGAGCCTAGATATATTGTTGAGTCAGCAAGTAGAAGACAAAAATGGATTGATCAAGCTCAATCGTTAAATTTATATATAGGTAATGCGGATGGTAAAAAATTAGACATTACATACAGGATGGCTTGGTATTCAGGTTTAAAAACAACCTATTACTTAAGATCGATTGCCGCCACTTCCACAGAAAAATCAACTGTTCAACAAGGAAAACTTAACGCGGTGAGTTCTGATGCAAATCAGACCTCAACACAGGAACTTGGTGCACCAGCTCCAATTCCTGAAGCATGCTCTCTGGATGATCCAGATTGTGAAGCATGTCAATAATTTAAAAGGAGAAAGAAATGTTAAATTGGGATGAATATGGAAAAGAAGAGGCTGTGAGCCCTCCTGTTACTTCAGAATTAAAAGAAGAAACGTCAACAACTTCAAGCGAGGCACAACAACCAGAACCTCCTCAACAATCTGAGCCAACAGCACCTACAGAGCCATCTAATATTGGAGAAGGTTCAAGAGCAGAAGCTGCAAGAAAAGCTGTAAATGCAATAGATGAAAAGGCAGGTAATGAAGAGCTTGATGAAATGATGGCAAATGCTGGTCGAGTCCAAGTTGATCAGAAAATGATGATTAATTGCAAAGCTGACCTTAATCAGCTTGTTCCATTCAAGTATGACTGGGCTTGGCAAAAATATCTTGATGGTAGTGCTAATCATTGGATGCCTCAAGAAATTAATATGACAAATGATATTGTGTTATGGAAGTCTGAAGATGGATTAACTGAAGATGAAAGAGTAATTGTAAAAAGAAATCTTGGTTTCTTTTCAACAGCAGATTCTCTTGTAGCAAATAATCTTGTTCTTGCATTATATAGATTAATTACAAATCCAGAATGCAGACAATATATTTTAAGACAAAGCTTAGAGGAAGCAATTCACACCCATGCTTATCAATATTGTATTGAGTCGCTAGGAATGGATGAGGGAGAAATCTTCAACATGTATAGAGAAATACCCTGTGTTGCCAGAAAAGCTTCCTGGGGTCTTAAATATACTCAAGAAATATCTGATCCTGATTTTAAAACAGGAACAGAAGAAACAGATAAGCAGCTGTTAAAAAATCTTATTGCCTTTTATTGTGTATTAGAAGGAATTTTCTTTTATTGTGGTTTTACACAAATACTCTCTATGGGAAGAAGGAATAAAATGACTGGTACCGCAGAACAGTTTCAATATATTCTGCGAGATGAGTCGATGCATGTTAACTTTGGTATCGATGTTATCAACCAAATTAAGATTGAAAACCCCCACCTTTGGGATGATCAAATGAAAGCTGATGCTGCTCAAATGATATTAGAAGGCACAGAGCTTGAAATTCAATATGCAAGAGATACTATGCCAAGAGGTGTTCTTGGTATGAATGCATCGATGATGGAAGAATATCTTAAGTTTATTGCTAACAGAAGACTTACCCAATTAGGCCTTGACGAAGAATTCACAGGAGTAACTAACCCCTTCCCTTGGATGTCAGAAATTATTGATTTAAGAAAAGAGAAAAATTTCTTTGAAACAAGAGTTACTGAATATCAAGTTGGTGGCGCACTTAACTGGGAATAAAACTTGAAGTTATATTCAAGTCCTGTTGCTCCAAGTCCAAAAAAGGTTCTTGTCTTTATATCAGAAAAAGGTATTAAGGATATTGAGGTTAAGGACCTTGATATTGGGAAAATGGAGCATAAAACAGATGAATATAAGAAAATTGCTCCAAACTCAAGAATACCAGCATTAGTATTAGACAATGGTGATGTAATTCTAGAAACTACCGCTATATGTAGATATCTTGAATGTTTGCACCCCGATCCAAATATGTTTGGAGAAAATGCCGAAGAAATAGCACAAATTGAAATGTGGTATTCAAGAATTTCATTTGAATTAATGATGCCTCTGATGCACGGCTTTCGTCATACCCATCCTCATATGAGCGCCCTTGAAAATCAAAATAATGATTTTGGCTTAGCTCAAAGAGAACTAGCTGTTAAATCTTTGCAATATTTTGACAAAGTAATGTTAAATAAAAAATTTATAGCGTGTAGTAAATTTTCATATGCTGATATACAAGCTGCTGTTTCTCTTCAGTTTCTAGTTCGTTTAAATAGAATTGATATTAATGATTATGAAAATCTTTCAGCATATATAAATAATATAACTTCTAGGCCAAGCTTTTCTGCCTAAATATAAACTATTTATTAATAAGCTCAAAAAACTTTAGGGTTTGTTCTCCTCCATTTTGAAGAGCTCTAGCTTCAGTCATATCTGAGATCTTATCCCAATTTGCATGTATATTTTCAGGTGTCATGTCTTCACCCATTCCTAGGGACACTCCCATAGTTTCATGTATAAGAATTCTTGAAAATACGCCTGCACCCGCTGCTATTGTTACTCCATTAGGAGCTTCTTCACTGGCTAAATAAATTACAGCAGGAGTAATAAATTCAGAACTTAAGTTTTTTCCAAAATCTTCAGGTATCAGTCCTTCTGTCATCCTTGTGTAGGCAACAGGAGTAATTGAGTTAGTAAATATATTCTTATTTTGTCCTTCAAGCTTGAGTGTATTCATTAAGCCAATCATAGCCATCTTTGCAGAGCCATAATTAGTTTGTCCAAAGTTCCCATATACCCCACTAGCAGAGCTAGTAAAAATAATACGCCCATATTCTTGCTCGCGCATTATTGGATAAATGGTATGAGTACAATTTAGACTGCCCTGAAAATGAACATCCATTACTAAGTTAAAATCCTCTAAAGTGACCTTGTGAAAACTTTTGTCTCTGAGGATTCCTGCATTATTTATTAAGATATCTATTCTTCCCCACTCTTCCATAGTCTGATTGACCATAACCTTCACTGCATCTAAGTCTGTTACACTGGCTCCATTAGACATAGCTTCTCCTCCTTCTGATTTGATAAGCTCTACAACCTCATTTGCAGCATCACTAGCCCCGCTTCCATCAACGCTACCACCAAGATCATTTACAACCACCTTAGCACCTCTTTTAGCAAGTTCTAGAGCATGCTCTTTACCAATACCTCCTCCCGCACCAGTAACAATTGCCACTTTATTATCAAATCTAATAGCCATATCTTTTTCTCCAAATTTACTTTGAAATTATTTATAGAAACAAAATATATTTTAATCAAAATAAAATACATTTACTATGAAACAAAAAATAAGGCTTAGATATTAATTTAGGAATATAATTATCAATTGATACATTTTTTAACGAGGATATAAATGAGCTCATCAGTAAAAGTTGTAGTTACAGGAGCAGCTGGTCAAATTGCATATTCATTAATTCCAAGACTGGTAGATGGGAAAACATTCGGGAATAAGATAGTTGATTTGTCATTGGTTGAAATTCCTCAAGTTGTAAGCAAACTTGAGGGACTAGTAATGGAATTAGAAGATTCATACTTTCCAAATATGGGGGACGTTTCTTATACAGATAACTTTGAAGAAGCATCAAAAGATGCGGACTGGTTTCTCCTAGTTGGAAGCATACCAAGAGGAATAGTTTACAACGGTAAAAAAATAGAAGAAAGATCAGATCTTTTGAGTATTAATGGTGGAATTTTTGTTGATCAGGGTAAAGCAATTGGCGCTTATGGAAAAGAGAATGCAAAAATACTTGTGGTTGGAAATCCTGCTAATACAAATGCTTTAATTGGAAAAGATGCTGCAAATAATAACTCTCAAACTTGGTTGGCAATGACTATGCTAGATTCAAATAGGGCAAAATCAGTTATTGCAAAGAAAACAAATAATAATATTTCAGATGTCTCTAATATGATTATTTGGGGTAATCATAGTCCAACAATGTATCCAGATGCAGAAAATGTAGTTATCAACGGTGAACTAGGAAGTTCTATAATCAATGATATGGAATGGATAGAGTCTGATTTCATTCCAACTGTTCAACAACGAGGTAAGGCAGTGATAGATGCAAGGGGCGCATCTTCAGCCACTTCTGCTGCCAAAGCAGCTATTGATACGGTAATTGCCTGTGAAAGTCCTACAACATCTGGGGAATGTTTTAGCGCAGCAATTGCAAGTGATGGCTCATATGATGTCCCAGAAGGCCTCATTTGTGGTTATCCTCTAATAACTTTAGATGATGGTACTATTGAAATCAAAAGAGATGTATCTCTTTCAGACTTTGCAAAGTCAAAATTCAAAATATCAATAGATGAGTTAATCTCTGAAAGAGAGGCTGTAAAACATCTAATGAAATGATAAAAAAAGAAAAAATTCTCTTAAGTTATATAGCAAATATTATTGATGACGAAAAACCACGTCATATTTTTATTCAAACAAAACTAGATATATCAAAACTTTTAAAGAGAATTGAAAAATTAAATATTGAAACTTTATCAATTGGTCCTGATACCAAAAATATATCAACTGAAAATTTTGATTTGTTTATAATCTTAGATGATGTGGAATTCTCAGAAGCTGACATAGGCACTGTAAAAAATCTTATCAGTCAAAAAATTGTAATTTTTACTGATTTTATAAACGATAAAATAACAGACGAAACTATGTTAAAGCTAGGTCTTCAAACTGAATTAAGAGATAAAACTAATAAGCTAAAATGCTATTCCTATAATTTAAAGACATATAACAACAAAAGAGCTTGGAATAATCCTAAAGGTTGGGCCAATCCAGAAAATTTTGATAAATTTAGATGGTGATTTTTTCTAAGACTTTAATTGCGGAAATAATAAAACATCTCTTATTGATGATTGATTAGTTAATAACATAACTAACCTATCTACTCCCATACCAACACCTACAGCTGGAGGCATGCCATGCTCCAATGCAGTTATGTAATCATGATCATAATCCATTGCCTCTTTATCGCCAGAATCTTTGGCAGCAACCTGATCTTCAAATCTTGAGGCTTGATCATCAGGATCATTAAGTTCACAAAATCCGTTAGCAAATTCTTTTCCACCTATAAATAGCTCAAATCTATCAGCATAGTCAGGATTTTCTGTATTTCTTCTTGATAAAGGTGAAACTTCAACTGGATACTCCGTAACAAAAGTAGGATCTATAAGTTTATCCTCAACAGTTTCTTCAAAAACTTCAAGGATCATTCTCCCAATCCCCCAGCTTTTTTCAATTTTAATTTTTTTATTTTTTAGAAATTCTTCTATTTTCTTTTTATTATTTAAATCCTCTCTAGATATATCTTTGTTATGCTCTATAACTAATTCTGATAATGTAGCTTGTTTAAAATTACTTAGATTGATCTTTGAATCGCCCCACTCAATTTTTGAATCACACTCAGCAGCTTTAGAAGCACTTAAGATGATATCTTTAGTTAAGTCCATTTGATCTTGCATGCTTGCATATGCTTCATACCACTCCATCATGGTAAATTCAGGATTATGTTTAGTTGATAAACCTTCGTTTCTGAAACTTCTATTAATCTCAAAAACCTTTTCAAATCCTCCTACCAGAAGTCTTTTTAAATAAAGCTCTGGAGCTATTCTTAGGTAAAGATCTTGGCCTAAAGCATTGTGTTGAGTTATAAACGGTCTTGCCACTGCGCCTCCAGCCAATGGATGCATCATTGGGGTTTCAACCTCAAGATAACCACGCTCATTCATTTTTGTTCTCATGGAATCAATAATTTTTGTTCTTTTAATAAAAATTTCTTTTGTATCAGTATTGGTCATAAGATCAAGATATCTTTGTCTATATCTTGCTTCGATATCAGTTAATCCTTTGAATTTTTCAGGCATAGGTCTTAATGATTTTGTAATCATCTCTAAATCCCAAACATCTATTGTCAATTCATCAGTTTTAGTTCTAAAAATGGTCCCTGAAACTCCAACAATATCTCCAAGATCCCAGGTTTTAAAATCCTCATATACACTTTCTTCTACATTGTTTTTGGTAACATATATTTGAATATCGCCAGAAGAATCTCTTAAAGTTGCAAAGCTCGCATTGCCCATTACCCTTTTTAAAACAATACGGCCAGCAACTGAAATATCTTTTATTTTTTTCTCAACCAGCTCCTCTTTAGAAAATTCATCATACTTCTCATGAAGATCTTTAGCATTATTCTCAGGTTTAAAAGAATTACCATAAGCGTTACCCTTATCTCTTAGCTGCTCTAGTTTTTTTCTTCTTTCTTCAATTAGTGCTTTTTCGCCACTTAAATTATCTTTATCCATTTATACGCCTGCTTTTAATGATGATTTCATAAAATCATCTAAGTCTCCATTTAAAACTGCTGTTGTATTACCTGTTTCATAATTAGTTCTTAAATCTTTAATTCTCGACTGATCCAATACATAAGATCTAATTTGACTTCCCCATCCTATATCAGACTTACTATCCTCAAGAATTTGTTGTTCTTCATACTGTTTTTGTAATTCTAACTCGTAAAGCTTAGATTTTAATTGTTTTAATGCATTTTCTTTATTTTTATGTTGTGATCTATCGCTTTGTGATTGAGCCACAACACCTGATGGGATATGGGTCAGTCTAACGGCAGAATCTGTTTTATTAACATGTTGGCCTCCAGCCCCTGAAGCTCTATATGTGTCTGTTCTTATATCAGCCTTATTAATATTTATTTCAATTGATTCATCAATCTCAGGTGATATAAAAACAGATGCAAACGAAGTATGTCTTCTATTACCAGAATCGAAAGGAGATTTTCTTACCAATCTATGTATACCTGTTTCAGTCCTTAACCATCCGTAGGCATGGTCTCCATCTACGTGCAATGATGCTGATTTTATACCTGCAACATCACCATGAGATATTTCTACTAATTCTGAGGAGAAGCCTCTATTCTCAGACCACTTAGTGTACATACGTAATAACATTTCTGCCCAATCTTGTGCTTCAGTTCCGCCTGAGCCAGACTGAATTTCTATATATGCTGATGAAGAATCCATTTTGTTTGTAAACATTCTGCTAAATTCAAGTTCTTCAATAGATGATGTTATATCTTTAACTTCATTAAAGATTTCTTCTAAAGAAGAGTCATCACTCTCTTCAATAGAAACATCTAATAGGACTATTGAGTCAGATAATTTATCAGAAACTTCATTAAAAGAACTCAGTGCCTTTTCAATACTAGTTTTTTCCTTGCTAAGTTTTTGAGAAAGTTCTAAATCTGACCAGACCTTTTCTTCAGAAAGATCACTTTCAATTTGATTTAGTCTATCTTTTTTAGAATCAACTAAAATAACGTTATCCTTAATATCTTTTAATCTAATTTCCAAATCAGATAAATTTGATTTTAGTTCATTAATATCCATGTTTAATTATTTTCTTTAATATAATTAAAAATTGAATCATCTGAGGCAGTCAACTGGACAGCAACTTCTTTTTTTGAAATGACCTCTTTTAAATTATTTGGAATTTCATTAATGCTTATACCAGCTTTTTTTAACGCGTCAGGAAATTTTGCTGGATGAGCTGTTGAGAGAATGACAGTTTGATTTTTTAATTTATCTTTAAGGATATTTATAGCTTTTGCAGCAACAGCAGTATGAGGATCCATCACATAGCCATATTTGTTGTTATAAAATTTCATAGCGTCAAAAGTTGAGTCATCATCAATGCTATAGCTCATAAATAAATCTGTTGATTTTTGCCACATTGCATCGTTAATTTTAATGCCTTGATTTGGAAATTGTTTATATAGATTTGAACAATCTTCGCTATTACGATTTAAGTAAAAATCATATATTAATCTTTCAAAATTACTTGCAACACTTATATCCATACTTGGAGAAGTTGTTTCAGAAACTATTTTCTTTGAATAATCATTATTTTTAAAAAATCGATCTAGGATATCGTTGCTATTAACTGCAACTATGATCTTTTCTATAGGCATGCCCATTTTTGAAGCTGCATAACAAGCAAATACGTTTCCAAAATTACCTGTTGGAACTGAAAAATTTAAGGGATTTGATAATGCATTTATTTTTAGCGATGCATAAAAATAATAACAAATTTGACCAATTATCCTCACCCAGTTTATAGAATTAACTGCTAAAAGATATTGATCATCCTTTAGGAAATTTCTTTCTTTAAAACCCTTTTTAACAATATCCTGACAATCATCAAAAGTTCCACTAACTAATACAGGAAAAACATTTGGTTTATTTACAGTTGTCATTTGTTTTCTTTGTATCTCAGACATATTGCCATCAGGAATTAAAATAAAACTTTTAATTAATTCAAATTCCTTACAGGCATCAATAGCAGCAGAGCCTGTATCACCAGATGTTGCACCAAAAACAACGGCTGTCTTGTTTTGAGCTTGTAGAGTTTTATTAAAAAAAGCTGCAGCTAACTGTAAACCAAAATCCTTAAATGCTGCTGTAGGACCATGGAATAATTCTAAAACTTTGGTCGATTCATCAATATCAAAGATCTTAATGAGATCTTTTTGAGAAAAATCATGCCATGTATTATTAAGTACCTCCTCAACCTCACTATCCGAGAAAGAGGAATTGGTAAACATTGGTACTATATATTTAGCAACATCTAAAAATGTATCTAATTTTTTTAACTTCTCTATATCAACTTTTGGCCAGAAATCTGGAATAAACAAACCCCCATCATCTGCAAGTCCTTGCATTAGAACTTGTTCAAAGGTCTTATCTTTATCTTTACCTCTAGTGCTATGAAAAATCATTTTTACTCTGATTCAATTCTTATTGACCTTACTGAATTAACAGAATTTAATTTTAGGATATTTTCTAATAATTTCATGTGGTTACTTTCTAAAAATAAGTCTGTTATAAGAACAATTGGAACTCTCTTTTCTTTAAGATTTTCCTTTTGAACTATTGATTCAATTCCTATGTTTTTTTCAGCAAATATTGATGTTATTGATGCCATAACTCCTGGTATATCTTCTGCATCTATATAAAAGTAATACTGGAAACTTAAATTTTGGAAATTAATTAACCCATTCTTTTCTTTTTTTTCACTTGATGAAGGATTTATATTTGAATTTGCAAGAAAAACAAGATCTGAAATTAATCCAGATGCAGTGGATTCTTGTCCAGCTCCAGACCCTGCTATATGAAGTGTGCCTAAAAGATCAGTTTCTACCTCAATCCCATTTCTTACTCCTTTTAAGTTTGCTAAGTAAGAATTAGTTCTAATTAGAGCAGGATGAACTCTCAATTCAATTTCATTATTATTAATTTTCGAGACTGCTAGATGTTTAACCGTATAACCCATTTCTGATGCATATTTAAAATCATCTTTTTCAACCTTTGAAATTCCTTCAATATAAAAATCGTCTGGTGGTAAGGTTGTTCCAAAAGCAAGAGAGGACAATATGCCTATTTTGTGAGCCGCATCCATTCCATCAATATCAAAAGTTGGATCTGGTTCTGCATATCCCTCTTTTTGCGCAAGCTCTAAGGTCGGTTTAAAATCAGCCCCGTCCTCCATATTTGAAAGTATAAAATTAGATGTGCCGTTAAGCATCCCAGCAATCTTAGTAATATTGCTAGCTGCTAACTCTTCATTAAGAATTTTTATAATTGGTGTGCCTGCACAAACAGATGATTCATAAAGAAACATAACTTCATTATCATTAGCTTCTTTTATAATTTCATCACCATGATTAAAAATGACTGCTTTGTTTGCTGTCACGACATGTTTTTTATTTCTAATTGCTTTTAAAATTAATTCTCTTGCAACCTCTACTCCACCTATGAGCTCAACAACTACATCAATTTCTTTATCAGGGACATCAAAAATGTCTCTAACAATTTCAATCTTTCCTGGATTGCATTTTGGATTATCTCTTCTTGCTCCAATAACTGAGATTTCGATATCAAGTTTTCCTTTAGATTTAATTAATTCTTTATTTTGATTAATGGTTTTAAAGAGTCCTGTTGCAACATTTCCCCATCCACATATTCCAATTTTTAAACTTTTCATAGCTTAACTCTTTAATTTCTTCAATAAATCTTTTGGCGAATAATATCCAGGTAATAATTCTCCACTCTCTGTAATTATTGCAGGCGTTCCAGTAATTCCTATTTTTTTTCCAATTGCATAATGTTTTGAAACTGGTTGAGAATCACAAAAAGTTAATGACGGATTTTTTCCATTTTTTAGATTTGTAATTGCTTTTTTTGAATCTGATGAGCACCATGCACCCACCATTTTTGTAAAAGCATCTGTTCCTAAACCAGATCTAGGAAATGCGGCATACCTAATTGTTATACCCAAATCATTGTATTCCTTAATTTCCTTATGTAATTTTCTGCAATAACCACAATCTACATCTGTAAAAACAGTTAATTCGTATAATTGTTTATTTGATTTAAAACTAATTAATTCACTTGATTCAATTTCTTGCATCAAAGATAGCCTTTTTTTTAAGATATCAAGATCTGTCAAATTATCTATGTTTGGTGAAAGACTCTTATATGTTTGACCCGCATAAGCTCCCACTCCAGTTGAATCCCAATTTATTTTAAACATTTGTCCATAGATAAAATATTTTCCATCTTTAGACACATATAGAGGCTGAAGATCCCCAAAATATACTTTATAAATGCCTGGAAATTCTGATTTTTCAATGGACTCAACTTTTGAACCTTCGGGAAGAACTATTGATATCATTTCTTCAATTCTATCCATATAACAATTATCATGCTTACATCTATCTAAAAATTCCTCTGAGATAGCATTTTGTGAAATAAGATTTATTGAAATAACTAAAATTGAAAATAAGAAATATTTTTTCATTACTTTATCCTCTGGGATGATGTTTTTTTAAGACATCACTTAATCTTTGTTTTGCAATATGAGTATATATTTGAGTAGTTGATAAGTCACTATGGCCTAATAAAAGCTGTACAGATCTTAAATCAGCGCCTCTATTAAGTAAATGTGTTGCAAAAGCGTGTCTTAAGGTGTGAGGTGATATAGAATTCTTTAGATTTTCTCTAGAAAGGTACAGTTTAATTCTGTGCCAAAAAGCAATTCTTGATATCTTTGTTCGTCTATTTGATAAAAATATTTCTTTTGATGTGGATTCTTCTCTATCAGATAGATATGCGTTTAAAGACTCAAGTGCCGCTTCACCAAATGGTATTAATCTCTCTTTTGAACCTTTTCCTAAGACCTTTACGACACATCTTTGTGTATCAATATCTGTTATTTTTAAATTAACTAACTCTGATATTCTCATTCCTGTTGCATAAAGCATTTCTATCATAGCCTTATCTCTTTTCTCAATTTTGTTTGAGGGTTTAGGGCTATTGAGTAATTTATCTACTTCATCCTCTGACATTGAAAATGGTAAATATTTCTCTTGTTTAGGAGAGATAACTTCATTAACAGGTGAATTTTTTAAGATATTTTTCTTAACTAAAAACATATAAAGTGATTTTATCGATGAAATTTTTCTATTAACTGATGAGCTTTTTAAGTTTAATTCAAATAAATATGAAATATATTTATTGATATTCTCCTCTTTTATATCTTTAAGTTTTAGTTTTGTATTTTCTTTTATCCAATTTATAAAAGCTGATATATCAGCTTCATAAGCTTTCACAGTATTTTGTGATAATCCCTTTTCAATATATAAATAATCTAAAAAAGACCTAAGATTAGCATCTTCTTTATTTAGATTTTGCATTTTTATTATTCTAGACGTTCTTTAATTCTTGCAGATTTTCCAGATCTTTCTCTTAGATAAAATAATTTAGCTTGGCGAACATCACCCTTTCTTTTTACTTTTATGGAATCTATTAAAGGACTATGTGTTTGAAAAGTTCTTTCAACTCCAATTCCACTGGAAATTTTCCTGACTATAAAAGATGAATTTAAACCTGCTTTCTTTACACCCATTACAACACCTTCAAACGCCTGAAGTCTTGTTCTGTCACCTTCTTTAACTTTTACTGAAACGACGACAGTATCACCAGGTCTAAATTCAGGAAGATCTGATTTAAGTTGTTTTGATTCAAAGTTATTAATTATCTGTGATGGGGTTTTCTCATCTAAAGAAACTTTTA
>CACELG010000005.1 GCA_902560315.1 uncultured SAR86 cluster bacterium
ATTATGAAGTCTTTTTTAAATATTTTATTTGCAATGATAGCTTTTTCTTTATGTGTGCTTATCGCATACCTTACAAATAGCGACATTGTTTTAAATGCTGTTATTTTAGCTTTTTTAATACAATGGGTTGCCTATATACCAGCTTATTTATTTCAAACTGAAAAATTTTATGATTTAACAGGATCTTTAACTTATTTAACTGTTATCTGGTTTGTTTATTTTTCTTCAGGTCAAACAAATGAATTCAATACCCAAAGCCTGCTATTAACAGTTCTTATATCTTTATGGGCTGTAAGATTGGGATCTTTTTTATTTGCTCGAATTCATAAAGATGGTGAAGACAAGAGGTTTAGAACAATAAAGACTTCAGCGTCTCAATTTTTCATGACATGGACGCTCCAGGGTATGTGGGTTTCAATATGTTCAATGTGTGCAATTACTGGAATATCAAGCATAGACGGAATAATACCAAATAATTTATTCTATATTGGTTTTGCTCTTTTCATCATAGGTTTTTCAACTGAGATAATAGCAGATCGTCAGAAGACAATATTTAGATCCATTGAAGAGAACAAAGATAAATTTATTACGACCGGTTTATGGTCAAAATCTCAACATCCTAATTATTTTGGTGAAATTCTTTTATGGTCAGCAGTAGCAATAATGTCATTTTCTTCTCTTTCAGGTACACAATACTTAACCATGATATCTCCTGTGTTTACCTACGTTCTGCTTGTTTATATTAGCGGTGTTAGAATGCTTGATGATATGGGTAATAAAAAATGGGGCCACATAGAAGAATATAAGGCATATAAGAAAAATACACCTAGATTATTCTTAAAGTTATAAATTATATAAAAATAGTCCTTTTAACATACTTTTTGATAGAATAATCGTTAAAATAAAATAAAGGTAAACTAATTTATTTATTAGTCTGTGGCTGTTAACATGTTCAGACTTAGGGAGTACACAATGTTTAACTATATAAAGAATATATCTTTACCAGCACTTTTTTGCTTCAGTGTTTTGATTTCAGCTAATGAAGTTAATGTTGAAGTAAATATGGAAAGTATTTTAGAAGTTGGTAGAGAAAATCAAACTCTTTCTGCAAATTCGCAAGATAAAATTGATCAGACAGAGAGACAAACTGACAAAATTGTTAATGAATACAAGGTTGTTTCTAAACAGGTTGAAGGCCTTAAATTATATAACGCTCAAAAAAGAATTCAGATTCAAGCTCAGCTTGATTTAATGGATAAACTTGATGAACAGTTAGTTCAAGTTGTTGTCATGCAGAGACAAATTCCACCTTTAGCCCAGAAGATGCTTGATACTTTAGAAACTTTCATAAAACTAGACACTCCCTTTAGAAATGAAGAAAGAAGATCAAGAGTTGATATGGTTAGATCTTCTTTATCTAAACCAAAAGTAACAGCATCAGAACAAGTCAGACAAGTACTTGAAGCATACAATATAGAAGCTGAATATGGTCGTAAAATTGATACATATGAAGATAAGTTAGCAGATGGAACGGTTGTTAATATTCTTGTGATTGGAAGAATCGGTATGTTTTATCAAACAATAGATGAAAGAACTAGCGGAAGATGGGATAACGAAACAGGTACTTGGGAAGAATTATCAGGAAGTTATAGAAAACCAATTAGAGACGCTATAAGAATTGCAAAAAAATTAGCTCCAACAGATATGATGCTAATGCCAGTAGTTAAAGGAGAGGTATAATGAAGAAATATCTATCAATATTATTTGTACTATCTTTAACGATTAATACTTTTGTATTAGCTCAAGAATCTGAAAGTGAGGAAACAGAAGTGTCATCTGTAGAAGCTCTTCTAATGCTAGTTAAAGAAGGTAAAACTAAAGAACAATCTGAAAATGCAGATCGTGAAGCTAAGTTTATGGCTAATAAAAATAAACAAGCTGAAATTTTAGCTGCTGAAAAAAGAGAATTAGCTAGACAAGAAAGAATTGCTGATCAACTTGAGGCAGAGTATAAAAAGAACGAAGAAATTCTCAGAGTAAAAGAAGAAGCTTATCAAAAAGAGCTTGGCTCATTGGTTGAGTTATTTGGACATCTTCAAAGTTCTGCTGGAGAAGCAGCCGTTCAATTTTCAGGATCGCTTACAAGCGCTCAGTATGGTGGAGAAAGGGTAGATTTCTTAAATGATTTAACATCAAAAATGTCAGAAACAACTGAACTACCCACTATTAGAGAAATTGAAGGTCTATGGTATGAACTTCAAAGAGAAATGGTTGCTAGTGGTCAGGTTGTATCTTTTGATACTAATGTAACTAATTTAGATGGCGAGTCTGAGTCTTGTAATGTTACAAGAATTGGCTTATTTAATGCAGTATGTGATGGTAAGTATTTAAAATATGTTGCTGCAACAGGCCAATATGCATTCTTGCCAAGACAACCATCTGGAAGGTTTACAAAGACTGCTAAAAAAGTAGGAAATGCTGATGTAGGTGAACAAGTAAGATTTGGAATTGACCCAACAGGTCCTACTGGCGGAAGTTTATTAGCTAACTTAATACAAACACCATCTCTTGCTGAGAGAGCTGCTCAAGGTAGAGAAGTTGGTTATGCAATTATATTTGTTGGTTTAATCGGTATTGGTATAGCTTTCTGGAAACTATGGACTTTATATGTCCTTGGTAAAGCTGTTAGGGCACAAGCAGGATCAAAAACTCTTGATGTAAGAAATCCTCTTGGAAGAGTTCTTAAAGTTGGTGAAGATAACTTTAAGAAAGATATAGATACCTTAGAGTTAAAACTTGCTGAAGCAATTATGTCTGAAAGACCATCTATTGAAAGAGGAATTGGAGCGGTAAGAATAATATCTGTTGTTGCTCCTTTGGCTGGTTTGCTTGGTACTGTTACAGGTATGATCGTTACTTTCCAAATGATTACTTTATATGGAACTGGCGACCCTAAACTAATGGCTGGAGGTATTTCACAAGCACTTGTGACAACTGTGTTAGGTTTATTAGTTGCAATACCAACAACGCTTTTACATTCTTTTACAGCATCTTCTGCTAAAGGAATCATTAGCGTTCTTGAAGAGCAAAGCACTGGCATACTTGCTGAAAGAGCAGAAGGAAGTTAATAACTAATTATGTTTTTTGCTATCACTGAAGCTTTTTCTTCCATAAGAGATTTTATGGAAGCAGGAGGTAGTGTTTTATGGTTAATTGCTATCTTAGTTTTCTTTATGTGGGCAATGATTTTTGAAAGAATTTGGTATTTTTCTCATGGTCATGAGTTTTATGTCCAAGACCTTGCAAGCAAATGGAATAATAGAAATGATAAGACATCATGGCATGCATTGCAGATTCGTGAAAAAATGCTTTCTCAGGCGAGGGTAGAGATTAATAGAAATTTAACAATAATCCAAACTTGTGTAGTTTTGGCTCCACTATTCGGTCTATTAGGAACAGTAACTGGGATGATAGAAGTTTTCCAAGTTATGGCTTTTAACGGAGGTGGGGATGCGAGATCTATGGCTGGTGGAGTTTCAAAAGCAACTCTTCCAACAATGGCAGGAATGGTGGTTGCTCTTTCAGGTGTTTTTGCGACCATATATTTAACTAGCGCATCTGACAGACATACTAATGATTTAAGAGAATTAATAAAAAGAGAATTATAGGAGAAAGTAAATGAGAAGAAATGCAATAAGCAGTGCTGTAAAGGATGATGAAAGTGAAATAAATTTAACTCCAATGCTTGATGTTGTTTTCATCATGCTTATCTTTTTTATTGTAACTGCTAACTTTATAAAAGAGCCTGGTCTTGAGATAAATAGACCTGACTCTGATACAGCAGAAACACAAGAGAATGCAGCAATTTTGATTGCTGTTGGTCCTACAGGCGAAGTATGGATGGATGGAAGAAGGATTGATGTTAGGCAAGTAAAAGCGAATGTTGTAAAGTTGCTAGCAGATAATCCTAAAGGATCTGTTGTAATACAAGCAGATGAAAAAGCTGTAGCTGATACCATAATAAAAGTCATGGATGGAGCGAGAGAAGCAGGTGTTAATGCTATTTCACTTGCATCAGAACCAAAATAAATTATGAATCAAGTTCTTGCAGCTATAAATACTGTTACAAAACCAATGCATGATCTTTATGTTAAAGCTTTTAATGCGAATAAATATGCTGCAGGAATTGGTTTTTCTTCAGCCATTACTTTAGCTTTATTTTTTGTAATGGTGATTCTAATATCTTTAGGAGATAGTGGTTTAAAAGAAGACACATCTGTAAAGCTTGCTGACGTAGTGATGCCAGAAAGACAAATCGATACTTTTATGACTGAAGTTGATAAACCTGATAAGCCAGAAGAGCAACCAGAAGATATTGCTCAGCCAGAACTTGATCTTCAACCATTAACTGGAATGGATGTAACGGTTGCAAAACCTAAAGCAAACTTTAAAGCTGGAGGTTCATTTTTTAGAGATGGCGAATACATACCATTATTTAAAGTTGTTCCAATTTATCCTAGAAGAGCTCAAGAAAGAGGTACGATGGGTTATGCATTAGTTGAGTTTACAATAACCGAAACAGGCAGCGTTGAGGATGCAAGCGCCCTTGAAGGATATTGTTCAAATTCTAATCCTAGCGATCCTGCAACAGAATTTAGACCTTGCACAATGTTTAATAGCGCTTCTGCAAGAGCAGCTCTAAAATTAAAATATAAACCTAAAATTGTTGATGGAAGAGCAGTGCCAGTTAGCGGTGTATTACATAGGTTTACATATATACTAGATGAAGAATAGAATTTAAGTTATGAAGAAAAAATTTACAACATATTTATTTTCAACTTTGGCATTATTGTTTGCATTTTCCTCAATAAATCTTGAAGCACAATCACAATCTGATACAAAAAAACCTATCAAGTATAAAAAAGCTAGAGCACTTCAAACATCTACTGCTAAGAAGATGGCAAAAGTTTATGAAGCTTTGGAAGAAGTTGATGATGCAGGTGAACCAAAACCAGATATGGAAACTGTTTTAAGCGTTCTTACAGAACTTCGAAATAATAAAGATGAATTAAAAAGTTATGATCGTTCTGTGATGTGGAATGCTTGGGCTTATGTATATATGACTGATGGAAAATATCCTCAAGCTATGGATGCTTACACAAAACTAATGAATGAACCAGAGGTAACAATTGGCCTTAGAAATGGAGCAATACTTGCTTTAGCTCAATTAAATTTAGCTCAAGAAAATTATCAAAAGGGTATTCAATTAATTCTTCAATGGATGGATGAAGTTGAAACAGTGACCGCTCAGTCCTGGTCACTTCTTGGCCAAGCATATTTCGCTATTAACAATTACAGAAAATCTATGTCTTCTCTTGAAACAGCAATTTCTTTAGCGGAAGAAGAGGGTTATAAACCAAGAGAAAGCTGGTATCAACTTTTAGCAGGTTGTATCAGTGAGCTTAAAGAGGAAATTGGAGAAAAAGAATCTTTATTAAGACAGCGCGATATATTTGAAATTTTAGTAAATCTTTACCCTAAAAAATTATATTTTATTCAATTAGGTGGAGTATACGGACAGCTTGGCAGAGAAAGAGATTACATGATTACTTTAAAAGCAGCCTATCAGAAAGACTTTTTAGACAAAGAGTCAGAATATCTAGCTTTAGCCCAACTTCTTTTATTAAATAAGAATCCTTATTGGGCGGCTGAAGTTCTTGTTTCTGGACAACAGAAAATAGTTACGACTGTAGAAACTGTCGTAGATGAGGTAACTAAAGAAGAAACTAAAATTGAGAAAACAGGCCCAGTAGTAAGAGATACCGAGAAAAATTTAAAAACATTAGCAGATGCGTGGAGAATGGCTCAGGAGATTGATAAAGCGATACCAATACTTGAGAGAGCTGCAAAGATGTCAAAAGATGGCAAATCTTATGTACTACTTGGTAACTTATACTTGTCAGAAGATAAAGTACAAGATGCTGTAGGCGCAATTAAGAAAGGCTTAGAAAAAGGAAAAATTAAAGATCTTTCTCAAGTGTATTTAACACTAGGCCAAGCACATTTTGAACTTGAAGAATTTGATGAAGCTAAAAAGAATTTTAGAATAGCTGCAAGAGATAAAAAGAAAAAGATAAAAACTCAGGCAAATAACTGGATTAAATACACTGAAAATGAAGAAATTAGAGTTAAGAATCTTGCTTTAAGAAGAGACTTCATTCAAATGAATTCTTCTTCATCCTAGGATCTTTCATAAACCTTTACAACGAAATTAAAATCATTATCTGAATCTTTGATAAATTTTTTTGAGCTCACTTCATTCCACTCTTCTAAATTAATTTTTGGATAAAACACATCGCCATCTATTTCGCAGTCAACTTCACTTAATACTAATTTATTTGTTATTTTAAGCGTATCTCTAAAAAGATAGCCTCCACCAATAATTACAATTTCATTATATATTTCATTATTAATACACATCTCTTTTGCATTTTTTATTGCTTCCTCAGTACTTTTATAAATATATGCACCTTTAATTTCATTTAATGTATTTGAGACAATAAGGTTTTTTCTATTTGGAAGTGGCCTACCAATTGATTCAAATGTCTTTCTCCCCATAACAATTATTTTGTTTGTTGTGTAATCTTTAAAATGAGCAAGGTCAGTTTTCAAGTTCCAAGGAAGATTATTATCTACACCAATAACATTATTATTAGATAGAGCTACAACATGAGAAATTGTAATCATTTATATTGCCATTTTTGCTTTAATAGGCGGATGAGGATCATAATTTTCTAGAATAAAATCATTAACAGTAAGTTTGTTAATATCTTCTAAATTATCAATATTTGGAATAATAAGTTTAGGAAGTGGTTTTGGATCCCTAGATAATTGTTCCTTTACTTGATCGATTGAGTTTATATAAATATGCGCATCTCCAAATGAATGAATAAACCTTTTTGGTTTAAGACTTAATATTTCTGCCAAGATTGATAGCAGCAAGGCATAACTAGCAATATTAAAAGGGACACCAAGGAACATATCAGCACTTCTTTGATACATATGACAGCTTATTGTTTCTCTATGCACATAGAATTGAGACATAACATGACACGGCGGTAGAGCCATTTTATCTATTTGACCGACATTCCATGCAGAAAGTATATGTCTCCTGCCATCAGGATTATTCTTGAGGCCTTCTAATAAATCTCGTATTTGATCTACACCACCCCAATTTCTCCACTGAACACCATATACTGGGCCTAGAAGTTTCTTTGTATCGGAATTTTCATATCCTAATTCTTTTCCTTGATTTTCAGCATTGTCAGTCCAAATTGTTGAATATTTTTCCAAGTCCGTTAACTCAGATCTATCTTTATTAAATCTTATTTCTGCCAATCTTCTTTCGTCATCAGAACCTTCAAGAAACCATAGAAGTTCAGAAACAACACCTTTCCATGCTAATGATTTAGTAGTCACGGCAGGAAATCCATCTTCTAAATCAAATTCAAGTTGATGTCCAAAAGATGATATTGTTCCTGTATTAGTTCTATCGTTTTTTTCTTCACCATTATCGATGATATATTTAAGAAGATCTAAATATGCTTTCATATATTTTTCCTAGAATACATCAAAATAAAAAATCCCATAATTATCATTGGTATACATAACACTTGACCCATACTAATAAAATCAAAAGCAATATAACCTAAATGTGCATCAGGTTGCCTAAAGAACTCAATTATAAATCTTATTGACCCATAAAAAATAAGAAATGATGAACAAACTATACCTTTATTATTAGTTTTTTTACTTATGTAAAATAATAACAAAAATAACACTATCCCTTCACCAAAACTCTCATAGATTTGAGAAGGATGGCGTAAGGCTCCAAATGGATCTGTTGGAAATATAAAACCCCAATCACCATTAGTTACTTTGCCGTATAACTCCCCATTTAAAAAATTTCCAATTCTTACTAGTCCAAGTCCTATAGGCATAGCCAGGGCAACACTATCCATTAATCTTAAAAATTCAACCCCTTTTTTTCTACAAAAAATAATTAAGCTAATAATCACGCCTATCAGACCCCCATGAAAGCTTAATCCACCTTGCCAAATATAGAATAATGATAAAGGATCATTTATTAATTGATCTATTCCATAGAAGAGCATGTAACCAACTCGGCCTCCACACATTGCTCCAAAAAATAGCCCATATAAAAAAACCATATCGTTTACTTCATCTTTAGATAGGCCAACCTCTAGAATCACTTTATTATTTTTTAAGAAGATATATATAAGTAATGCAGACAGCAACCACGTGACAGCATAGTATTGTATTTTTAGAGGCCCTAATTCAATTAGACTAGGATTATTAAAAAAATCTGATAATTCGATAATCATACAATGAACATATATATTGAAATTATAAAGAACCAAGATGCCATAAGCCTTCTTAGAGTATCCTTTGATAAATAATGAGCAAGATCTGCTCCATACTTAGCAGAAAATATACTAGTAATTGAAACTCCAATTAATGCAGGCATATAAATAAAACCAAGGCTCATATTAGGAAGCAGGTCGATATTTAGACCTGCAACAATATAACCAAGTGTTCCAAAAATTGCTATAGGCACACCACACGCAGCAGAAGTGCCTATTGATGAGGTTAGGCTCAAACCAGAGCCCTTAAAATAAGGAACAGAAAATGTGCCACCACCTATACCTAAAATAGAAGACAAAAAACCTATTCCAGATCCTACAAAAATAGATTTTGGCTTGAATTGAAATATTTTCTGAATAATATTTTTATCTAATAACATATCTAAGCCTACAATCAATATGAAAGAAGCTATAGTTAGTTTAAGTATTAGGCCATCAATTTGAACAGCAAATAATGCACCAGCAAAAGCCCCAAAAATTATTCCAGCTGCAACAGGTTTAAAATGATTTATGTTAACTGAACCTTTAATTCTATGAGCATTAGCCGAAGAAAGGCTTGTGAAAATAATACATGCTATTGATGTTCCAATAGCAAGCTGGACTATAATCTCATTATTAAAATCTAAACTTAAAAAAGTACCAATAAGGACCGGTACCATAATTAATCCACCACCAATACCAAACATACCTGCTAATAAACCTGCAAGGATTCCTAGGGCTCCAAAAATTAAGATTTCATCAAACATTAAATTCTCTACAGAAAGAATATTTTAATTTATTTAATGCTTCTCTATAGACCTTTTCTTTAAATGAAATAATCACATTTAAAGGATACCAGTAAGAGACCCATTTAAAATCATCAAACTCATTATCTGGATCATTATCAAAAGTAATGTTTACATCTTCTTTTAATTTAAAAAGAAACCACTTTTGTTTTTGACCTTTGAAATTATTGTTAATAAGTTTTCTTCTTCGACTTTTTTTTGGAATATCATATTTCAACCATTCATCTAAAGACTGAATTAACTTTATTGAGTTTGATTTTATTCCAACTTCTTCATGTAGCTCTCTTTTAGCTGCTTTTAATGAGTTTTCTGTATAATCAATACCTCCTTGAGGAAATTGCCAGCTGTTCATGCCTCTTCTTTTGCATAATAGTAACTTGCCTTCTTTATTTGCAACAATAAGCCCGACATTTGATCTGTAACTTGTATCCTTCATAAATTTATATATTTTTGTTTAAGTCTATATTCTTATTTATTAAATAAACAAAGATAAGACTTAACATCACCAACAATAAACTTGGACTTGCTGCCATCTCCCATTGTCCTTCGCTTGTGAAGTTATAAATTTTCGTTGAGAGTGTATAAAAGCCAACAGGACGCAATAACAATGTTGCAGGTTGTTCTTTTATACACTCAATAAAGACAATCATAGCGCTCAGAAGCAATGCTGGTTTAATTTGAGGTAGATAAAATAAATTAAATGCTTTTATAGAATTTGTTGGTTTCAAAGACAATGCATTTTCAGACGATTTAGAAATATTAGCTAGAGATGATGAAATATAATTAAATGCCGGCGTCATAAATCTTAAAGCAAGACATAATATGAGACCATAAACTCCAAAAACAGTAATTGATTTATTAAAAATTACGTCAAAACCAATTAATAATCCGGCTGCAATTACAGAACCCGGTATTGCATAGCCTGAGGTTGAAATAGAAATAAGCAATCTTAATTTTTCTGATGCTCTGTAACCTAAAGATAATGCAGTAGCAAAGAATATTGTAATAATTGCAGCCGATATCCCCAGTATTAAGGAATTAACAAATAAATGAATATTATTTAAAAGACTAACGCTTGCATCAGATATTTGCCAAATTATTAGTTGTATTAGAGGCAAACAAAATACAAGAGCAAATATCGATGAGCAAATTAATAAGAATACAGCTTGTTTAATTTTACTTAACTCGATTTTATTATATTTTTCCGCCGTTTTAGATGCTATTTGACGATAATCTCCACCAAAATATTTAGAAATTAAAATAATAATGAAAACAAATATTAATAAATAACCAGCCAATCGAGCGCCAGAAAAGTAACTTTGATAACCGAACCATGCATCATATATTCCAACAGTAAAGGTATCCACTCTTAAAGTTGAAACGCCACCAAAATCTGCAATTGTTTCAAATATAACAAGAGCCATACCGCCTATAATTGCAGGTCGCAATGACGGAAGAATTATCTTCCTGATAGCCTCTAAATCATTATCACCTAAAGATTTTGCTGCTTTAAAAACCTTTACTCCAACTGAAGAAAGTTGAGCTTTAGTAATAAGAAATATATATGGAAATAGAGCCATAGACATTATGATGGAGGCACCAAATATGTTTTTAATTGAGGGCAAAGAGATACCATATATTCTTAGATATTCTGAAATAGGACTGGAGTATTCAAATATACCTACAAAAATAAAAGCATATACATATGCAGGAAATGCAATAGAAAGGCTAAGAGCCCAACTAAAAAAATTACTACCAGGAAATTTATAGAAGGTAACTAAAATTGCTAAGGGAACTGCAATAAGGGCAGAAATTATTGCGGAACTAAATGACATGAGTATGGTATTTAAAAAAAGGCTAGCCAAATAATCATTAGATAAAAAGTTAACATCAACTTCATTAAAAAATGCTAAAAAAAAGAAAATCACAAAGAAGGTGAGCGCAAAGAATAACCAGGGCAATGAAAGATATTTCCATATTTTTAAGTTTTGCA
This sequence comes from uncultured SAR86 cluster bacterium, assembly GCA_902560315.1. Lineage (GTDB taxonomy): Bacteria > Pseudomonadota > Gammaproteobacteria > Magnimaribacterales > D2472 > SAR86A. The sequence goes on from CACELG010000005.1 coordinate 11,223, forward strand.
TTATTTTTCTTCTTCTAGACTATCTGCACCTTTCTCAAGTTTACTTCCAAGAACATTAACTCTAGTTTGAAGTTTTTGGACATCCTTTAATGCTCCGTCGAGTCTTTTAATAACAGAATCTGTACTTGAATCAAAATTTGAAAACTCTCTCTGGATTTCTCTAACAACTTTGGCAACTGTTGCAGCTGTCTCATTTAACTTAAGGTAATGATGTCCTACTCTTATAGTATCTAAAAAAGCTGCAAGGGTATTTGGACCAAGTATCAAAGTTCTCTTTTCTGTTAAACACTCTTGCCTTAAATTATCTATTTGATCTACTAGGTCAATAAGTTTTTCAGAAGCTATGTATAGAATTACATAATTTGATGTAATATTTTGATAGATATATTTTTTAGAAATATCATCCGCGTCTCTTAATACAGCAGTCCTCAAATCTCTTAATACCTTTTTTCTATCAGAATCATTATCAGCAGATTGGTAACTTTGATATTGACCCGCATAGAACTTTGAATCTATTGGCACACTAAAACCTTCAGCAGTAGTAATTGAACAATCAACTCTATCAGATGATTCAGGATTAATTTGTGCCTGAAAATCATAACTTTCATTTGGCATAATATCTTGAACAATTGACTCCAAGCTCCATTCTCCAAGTCTTCCAGTTGTAACATTTCCTCCAAGAAACCTATTTAATTCATTAATTGGAGTAGTTACTGAGGCTAAATCAATCTCAATCTTATTAATATCATTAGAAACCTCATTAAGTTTATTTTGAAGGTTTTGGGCTCCACCTTGATCTGTGGCTTCTTTATTTTTTATGCTAAATAACATATAAACTAGAATTCCAATAATAAGGATTAAAGATATAAATATTAGATAATTAATCATGATGTTAGTATAAAATGACATTTATATTATGCACCAAGAAATTATAGCAAGGTTTGATTCTCTTAAAGAGAAGCAATTATCAATAGATATTACAAGAGGTAAACCAGATAAAGATCAATTAGACTTATCAAATGACTTAATAGATCTCTCAATACCAATATCATCTGAAGATGGAATAGATTTAAGGAATTACGGAGAACCTTTTGGAATTATAGAGGCAAGAAGATTAGGATCTGAATTACTTAATGCTCCTATTGAAAATATCTTAGCAGGAGAGCAGTCCAGCTTGTTGCTTGCCTATCAAACAGTTCTTTCAAATTATCTTTTTGCAGACCCAATACCCTGGAAAGATATAAAAAACCCTAAATTTGTTTGTCCAGTTCCTGGATTTGATAGGCATTTTATGATGCTTGATGACTTTGGCATAGAAGCAGTACCAATTCCTCTTAAAGAAGATGGAATAGATTTACTCGCCTTTGAAGAAGCCCTAAAAGATGAAGAAGACTTTGTTGGAATTTTATGTGTTCCAAAACACTCCAATCCTTCGGGAGAAATATATTCTGATGATAATCTTCAAAGGATGTTTGAAATAGGGTCTAATTATTCTAATAAATTCTTATTCCTTTTTGATCATGCCTATTTAATTCATGATTTCTTACCAACTCCAGAACAAAAACCTATCTGGGAAATTGTCACAGAATCCAATGTTCAGGAACAAACTGTAATAACAACTTCTTTTTCAAAAGTAACATTTGGTGGCGGTAGTATTTCATTTATGGCGACATCAGGACATTCTATGGATTTAATTAAAAAAGTAAGAACAACAATGATTATATGTCCTGACAAATTAAATCAAAAAAGACACGTAGAGTTTTTTAAAGATGCTGCAACAGTTAAATCACATATGAAAAAACATGCCAAATTAATTAGGCCTAAATTTGAATTAGCATATGAATATTTAGAAAAATTACCTGAAGAGTGTGGAACTTTTTCAAGACCTACTGGTGGATACTTTATTACTTATTCAACCTCAAAGCCTATAGCCACAAAAGTTGTTGAATTGTGTAAAGAAATGGGGGTTTTAATAACACCAGCTGGATCAACATTTCCTAATAATTATGATCCCAATGATAGTGTTATTAGGATTGCTCCGACATATGTAACAATAGATGAGTTAGCTGATGCTATGAATGTATTTACAACTTCTGTTGAGATGGCCCATTTTGGAATAGAAATCTAATTTGTTGCGACATTATGGGGAATATAACACTTTCCATCAAAGTGAGAAAAAATCTTTTTAATATCTGGATGATTTGCAGGACCGCCTTCCAAATCATCAAGTAGATTTTGTTCAGAAACATAAGCTATATAAAAAATTTCTTTATTTTCTGCAAAGACATGATAGAAGGGTTGATCCTTACGTGGTCTAAAATCTTCTGGTATTGCGTTATACCATTCTTCGGTATTGTTAAACGATGGATCTAAATCAAACACAACACCTCGAAAATCTAGAAATTTATGTTTTACAATATTTCCGATTGAGAACTTTGCTTCTACTAATTCTTGCATTATATTTATAACTTAAACCATTATTAGGAAAATGTCATGAATGAAGATATTAAAGTTATTACGACATATGATATTGCAAATGTAGAGATACAAGAACATATAGGTCTTGTTCAGGGCAGTACTGTTAGGTCAAGAAATGTTGGATCTGATATGTTTGCCTTTCTTAAAAATATTATTGGTGGAGAATTAGTTGGATATTCTAAGCTTTTAAAAACTTCAAGAGATCAAGCATATGAAAGGATGCTTGAAGATGCTAAATCTAAAGGGGCAAATGCAATATTAGGATTTCGATTTCAAACATCAACCGTTGCTCAAGGAGCAGCAGAGATTTTGGCATATGGAACTGCTGTAAAAATTAAATAGGAAATAATATGAATAAAACAGAAAAAGTTGCTTTAAGAGAAGCAGTAATTGTGGTCTTAATGGGAGCTGTAATTAACTTTCCATTACAAACTTATCTTTTATGGCTAACAATTAATAATTGGCAGTGGTCAGACCCACTTAAAATATCAGTTTTCATTCAGCTTATTATTACTGTAGTAGCCTTAATAAGAGTCTATGCAATTAGAATGAGGTTCCAAAGAGGTAAATTTTAATTATCCTGCTTTTCTTTTTTGTCATTCTTTTTTTCAGACATTTTTCTCATTTTCATTCTATGATTAATCATGTCCTTGCACCAAACATTATAAATAGTTGAATAGTTAGCTGCCATATCTGCTAAAACACTAACCTCAAGCCATTTTTCTTCGTTCTCAGGATTGAGTTCAATTTCTTTCCAAACAGAGTCGCCTAAAGAGAGCAATCCAAAGATTCCATCTTTAACTTCTTTGCATGTTTTAAAATCCAAAAGATAGTTTGGATTGTTCATAAACTTATCCTTCATAGTTTCTTTCTTGTCTATATGATCGTCTGCGACAAGAGTAAAGCAAAGAAAAAAACTTAATATCATTGTAAAATTTTTCATAATTTTCACCTTATATTTGTTGATATATATTAGGGTACATTTTTTTTTATAAAAGTTCCAAAAATATCTTTACTTTTAATTTTAAGTATTCATAATGCGCCAATATTCATACTAATAAGCATATTCTGAGTGTTTATTAGTATGAATATACTTGATTTAATTCAATTATTGAGTGTTTTTTTCGGTACTTTGATAGCCGCACCTCTTGTTGTTTCAAAAAAAGCTAAAAAAAGAATGATGGGGCTTTCTGCTGTTATTGCTGGGAGTTTTTTCGCGATAATTGTCCAACTTTATCTAGGTTTGTACTACTTTGTATTTGCAAATGCATTTTGGCTTCTCAATGCATGTAACGGCATAAAGAAAATAATTAAAACTAAAAATAAGAGGGTTAAAAATTTTTGAAATATCTATAATCTATATAGTGAATACCTTCTTCAACTGAATCCATTTTAGAAATGATTGCTTTAGCTACTTTTTTTGCCTCTACATTTTTAAATTTTTGTAATGACCCAATCATAAGGAAGCCAAAAAAGTTCGTTATTTTTTCAAATACTTTTACATTCATAGCAATATCTTCTCCGGCACGCTTTCCTAATAAATGACTTGGATGAGCAATAATAATTTTTTTATATCCAACTAATTTAATTTCTTGTTCAATATCACCTTTAACTTTTAAGTATGTATTAAAAGATTTAGAATTTGCTCCAATTGCAGATATCAAACCAAGTGAATTAGCTCCACAGTTTTTAGCAAATTCAGCAACTTTTTTAATGTAATTAAAATCTACATTAACAAAACTTTTTCTATTATTTTTTTTAATATAAATAAGTTCAGAAAGGCTTAACTTGTGCCCAATTCCGATATAAATTTCATCGATCTTAAGATTTGTATCCAAAGAATCAATATCTTCAAAATCAATAACTATCTGATTAATACTATTTTCACATAAAAGCTTCTTTCTGCTGAGTAGAATTAACTCATTGTTGGTTGTTTTTAAGTTTTCAAGTATTTCTCCGCCAACCAAACCAGAAGCTCCAACAATTAAAATTTTTTTACTCATGTAATTCTTTTATGGTTTCATCAACAAGCTGATCAATAGTTTTGGACCCATCTAAGATTATCTCGCAATATTTCTGATACATAGGTTCTCTTTCAGAATAGATCTCAGGAATTGACATTCCTTCTGGCACTGCAAGACCTCTTTTTTGATTAATATCAATTCTTTCAATAATTATCTCAAGAGGAGTATTTATGTATATGACTTTAGAAAATTTTTTAAGATGTTCCATCGATTTTGCTGAATAGATAGCACTTCCTCCGGTAGAGATGATTCTATTAGATGAGGTTAGACCAAGTATTACTTTTTCCTCTTCATCTCTTACAAATTTGTAATCATATTTATTTTTGATTTCTTCAAGTGTGGCCTTATGCTTTTGTTCAATAAGCAAATCAGTATCAACAAAGGTAACACCTATTTTATCTGAAACAGCTTTTCCGATTGTAGATTTACCACAAGCCGCCATACCAATGAAACTAATGTTAATCATTTTTTGCAAATTCCTCAGTTGCCCTAATAAGTTCATGAGTAATTTCTTTTTCAAATGCGCTATGTCCTGAAGAGGGCGCAACTATTAATTCTGCTTCAGGCCAATTTTTTGAAAGCTCCCATGCTGTTTCCATTGGACAGACAATATCATATCTACCTTGTATTATTTTAGCTGGTATATCGCGAATTTGATCAATAGAAGATGGTGAAATGAGCTGATCTTCATTATCAAGGAAACCTCTATTTACAAAGTAATGATTTTCAATAAGCGCAAAAGCTAAGGCAAATTTAGATTCAGAATATGAAGAAATCATATCAGGTTTATGACTTAGCGTACTTACAGATCCCTCCCATTTGGACCAAGCTACTGCGGCCTCCATTTTCTTTTTATCATCATCTCCCGTAAAAATTTTATAGTATGCATCCATTAAATCATGTCTGTCTTCATCTTTAATAGGTCTTAAAAATCCCTCCCAGGCTTCTGGAAATATTCTGCTAGCTCCATCTTGATAAAACCACTTAAGCTCTTTATCCCTTAACATAAAGATGCCTCTGAGAACTAATTCTGAAACTGAATTAGGATATGTTTGAGCATAAGCCAGTGAAAGTGTGCTACCCCATGAACCACCAAAAACAAGCCATTTTTTGATTTCTAGTTTTTCTTTAAGCTTCTCAATATCATCGACTAAATCCCATGTTGTATTGTTTTCTAGACAAGCATGAGGTTGACTTCTACCACAGCCGCGTTGATCAAATATTACAATTCTGAATAAGTCTGGGTTAAAAAATCCTCTTACTTTTGTGCTTCCTCCACCACCAGGTCCTCCATGAAGAAAAACAGCAGGCTTTCCATTCGGATTTCCGCATTCTTCATAATAAATCTTATGTTCATCAACATCCAAGTAGCCTGAAGAATATGGTTCGATATTTTCAAAAAGTGTATTTATTTGACTCACGATCCAAGCATTTTTTCAGTGATATCCCATAATCTTGATGCCTCGTCAGTATCTACAGCCCAATCAGCTACACCAAAATATCTTTGAAGTGACTCATCCACCTCATTTTTTCTTTTTGCTATATCACAGTCTTCACAAAATATACCACCTATATCATTTAGGTTTGGGCTTGTAGCACACCAAAGACTGGTTGATGCTCCTTGACTAGTTGTCTTAAAGAAATTTTTTGCCATTTCTGATAGTGAACCATCTTCATCCATCCAGCCCAAAGCAATCATTTCCTCTTTTTGAAGATGACGCTGAAGAGGAGTTATGATACCACCTGGATGAACGGAATAACCTGATACACCTTTATCTATCATTCTTCTATGAAATTCAATCGCGATTAATGACGATGCTGTTTTAGATTGACCATATGCCATCCATTTATCATACGGATTATTTTGAAAGTGAATATCATCCCAGAGTATTCCAGTAAGAGAATGTGCTGAGGATGAAAGACTAACAAATCTTGCACCAACATTTTCAGCCATTAAGTCCATTAATTCTCGCGTAAGTAAAAAATGACCTATGTGGTTTATGGCAAACTGGCTCTCCCAGTTATTACTAATTCTTGTTTCAGGACAGGCCATAATTCCAGCATTATTAATTAATAAATCTAATTTTTTAAAGTTTTCTTTATAACCGTCAGTAAAATTTTTAACAGAATTTAAATCACTTAAATCCATTTCAACAATATTTTTTTTAGAAACAATTCCCTCAAGATTTTTAATAGCTACGTCTGATCTTTTGGCAGGAATAATCACCTCAGCTCCTATATCAACCAATGCCCGTGTAGTTTCAAGACCAATACCTGAGTAGCCACCAGTAACAATAGCAATTTTCCCATTCAGATCGACATCTTTTGTTATATCATTAGCGTTTGATTTAGAATTAAATCCTGAGCTAATTGGTTTTTGTAGTGAAGAAATCATCTTGATATTGTAACTTTTTATATTAAATGGTGCCCAGAGGTGGGATCGAACCACCGACACAAGGATTTTCAGTCCTTTGCTCTACCAACTGAGCTATCTGGGCTTAAATTGAACTTTGGATTATAGGCAAGTTTACAACTGTTGTCATTAAGTCTAACCAGTTAAGCACGAACTCTCTCATTGGTCGGATCATAAAGCGATCCTTTGCCAACTATTTGAACAGTCATAGGGTACAAGCCATCACCACCCTCATCAAAGTATTCGATTAATAGTGACTTTCCTTGGACAGCAATTTCTTTTGGAAGATAGCCCATAACTACAAATTTCTTTAAAGATGGGCAATAAGACATACCAGTTGTATATGACCTTCTTCCTTTACTATCTATTGGAACTTCGCCTGTTGCTGGATCAATAATTGGTGATGTACCAACAGGGTATCTTGTCTTTCCAGATACATTGAGATCATCTAATGTCATTGTGCATAGAATTGCACATGGATCTTCTTCTCTTTGAGAAAGATGAGCTGCTTTGCCATGGAAATCAGCTTCTTTTACAAGAGGCCTTTGAATGGCTGCTTCAATGGCTGTGTATTCTGTTTCCAGATCTGCACCTTGAAGTCTGAAACTTTTCTCAAGCCTTCTACTATTAGCATAAGTTTCAATACCAACTGGAACTACTCCAACTTCATGCAATGAATCATATAAAGCCAAACCATCTTCTTTATTATTGTTAAAGTATATTTCCCATCCGCTTTCACCAACATAAGAGATTCGAGCTGCCCAAACATCAACTTTCTTTCCACCTGACAAATTCAGAGTTAAGTTTTTTGCAGTTACAAATGGAAAATTACTAATATGAATTTCATTTGGATCAATGAAATTACCAAGGGCATTCACAGCTTTTGGTCCCCATAAACCTAAAGTCGCAATATCATGTGTTCTAATATTTATATCTGCATTTAAGCCATTGTCATCTCTATAGTTTCTCAATGTTACCCAGTCACGATTACCATCAGCGCCACCAGTTACAACTCTGTAACTATCAGAACCTAAACGTGAAATGGTGAGGTCTGCATGAACTCCGCCATCTTCATCTAAGAAGTTGGTGTAAATAACTTTTCCTTCTGGAGTATTTCCGCCAACTTTTGCTACTGATAAGTATTCCAACATACGTTCGGCATCTGGACCTTTAATGTCCATGATAGGAAAATGAGATAAGTTAATCATGCCAACTGAATCACTCATTGCAAGATGCTCAGCATTGGCAACGTCATAAGGTACATGACGAGTATCCCATTCATTTTCCCTTATAGGCACTTCTTTTAAATAGCTATCAAGTTTTTCTCTATTACTAATATAAGCAAGGGCTCTTTCCCATCCAGCAACTTCGTTTTCAAAATGCCCGCCAAGTTCCTTTTCTCTTTCATAAAATGGACTAACAAACATTTCTCTTTGAGTAATATAAGGTTCTCTAGGATGAACGGCAGGGGTATAAATAGTTTGAGAATTTTCAAAAGCTCTTGTCTTTACATAATCTCTTTCTTTTTGATGTGGATAGAATCTTGATATATCAAAAGAATGCATATCTACTTGAGTCTTACCATTCACCATTGCTTCTGCGCAAAGTCTGGCACAGCCTGGTCCATCTTTGACCCATACAGCTTCACATAACCAAAATCCTCTAACCTCAGGACTTTCACCAATTAAAGAACCCGCATCAGCTGTTACAGAAAGAAGTCCGTTAAATGAGCTTTTTTCATCCCAGCCCAATTCACTAAGAATTGGAGTTGTTTCAAAAGCCTTTTCAAGAGGTTCAGCAATCTCTTCGAGTTCTAAATATCTCATAGAATCTGACAACATGGTCTTATCAGGATTTCCTATGTCTTCAGGATCAACCAATCTAGGATTTTTATCTTCATAATATCCCCATTCGAGCATACCACCGTGAAATTTACCTGTATCTCTAACATAGGCTGAATTACCTTGATCTCTTAGAAGAGGGTAGACTAGCATTTCTTCAGTATCTTGAATTTCTTCGTATGGTCCAAAAAATAATAGTGGGTGTTCAACTGGCATCAAAGGAACACCAACACCTGCCTTATTACCCATTAAAGGTCCCCAAATTCCAGAAGCAATTACAACTTTCTTAGTTTTAATTGTTCCTTTGTCAGTTTTAACACCTACAATTTTGCCGTCTTCTATTTCAAAATCATTTGCTGGAGTATTTGTAAAAGTCTTCAGCGCTCCTTTATCTTTAGCACTTTCTACAGCAAAGTTAACAACCTCTTGTGATCGAGGAACGACAAGACCTGCGTCTGGATCCCACATAGCACCTCGCATAGATTCTTCCTCAAGTAGGGGAAATTTTTCAACTGCCTCAGCTGCTGATATTAATCTAACGTTTGTACCAAATGCCTTCCCTGACGCAACTTTTCTTTTAAGCTCTTCCCAACGTTCATCATCATCTTTACGACAGATTTCTAAACCGCCTTTTTTTAAAAAGAATCCATTATCTTCGTAAAACTGTCTGCTGAATGCTGTAGTCCAGCAGCCTAATTTGTCATGAGTAGTGTTATACACAAAATCAGATGCGTGAGCGGTTGAGGCAATATCAGATGGAATTATTGTAGATTTTTCTAATCCTACAATATTTTTTTGACCGAGTTCTGCAAGCCAGTAGGCAAGCATTGAGCCTACAATTCCCCCTACACCAACAATGACAACTTCAGCTTCATTTGGAAATTTAGAGTTTGTATTATCAGCCATACTTTGCCCCTATTAAGAATAAAAAAACTTCTTAAATTAAACGCCATTTCTTTTATTTTGTAAATCAAAATATTTCATGATTTTATGACTATTAAAGATAGAAAAATTTTTAGTCTAGAGCTTTAAATCCTGATGCTTTTTCGTAATCTTCATTATTAAAAAATTTCTCCATTTGATCTTGAAGCCATTTTCGATTTTCTTGGTCTGACATATCCAGGTGCTTTTCATTTATTAAAGTTGTCTGATGTGATTTCCACATTTCCCATGCCTCTTCAGATATAGATTCCATAATTTCTTGGCCTTTTAGTCCAGGCATTGGTGGTACCAATAAAGCTGGAAGTTCTTTATTAAGCTTTTTACAAAGTATTTTCTTAGACATAATTTTCTATTATAGTCTTTATGGGTTTTGGAAGACCAAATTTATCAATTTGATTTTTATTTACCCATCTATGCTCTAAATTTGTTTCAATTTTAAATGGAGTTTTATAGTCAAAGATTTCGATAGTAATATCAAGATCCATATGAGATAAAGCATGATTAAAATTTTTAGTTTCACTTTTTAACGGCTCTTTAAAAAAATTTGATTTTTTCTGATCTTGATTGTCATACGGAACCCAAAGGCTTTCCCAAAAAGTTTTTTCATTTTTTTTGAACAACAAAAAAGATTCGTTTGAATGAGCCAAAGTAAAGAAGATTTTTTTCTTTGATTTATCTTTTTTACTTATATTATTAAGCTCGAAAGTTTTAAATGCGCCTTGGCAAGAATTTACAAGAGGGCATTCTTCGCAATCTGGATTTCTTGCTATGCATTTTGTTGCACCTAAATCCATTATTCCTTGAGTGTATTCAAAAATTTTTTCTTCAGGAGTTAGGACTTCAGATAAAAACCAAAGGTTTTTAGTACTATTTTTTTTCTTTAAGTTAACATTTTTATATCTAGAAATTACTCTTTTTACATTGGCATCCAAAATAGGATATGGTTTTCTTAATGCAATTGACATAATAGCTCCTGCAGTTGATCGGCCTATGCCAGGTAGCATAAGTAATTCATTAAATTCTTTAGGAAATCTATTGCCATACTCTCTTTTTATTATTTCTTTTGTTTTATAAATATTTTTTGCTCTTCTGTAGAAACCCAATCCTGTCCACATAGCCAGAATGTCATCTTCTGAAGCCGAAGCAATTGACTTTAAATTAGGATACTTTTGAATGAATTTCTTAAAAAAGGGTATAACAGTCTTTACCTGAGTTTGTTGTAACATTATTTCAGAAATCCAAACCCTATATGGTGATATTTTTTTTCTCCAAGGAAGATCATCTCTGCCATTAATGAGATACCACTCAATTATTTTCTGAGAAAAGTTTTTGTTAATATGATCTAAATTATTCAATTAAGTTTTTTTTACTAATTACGCAACCATCTTTATCAAATAGATAATGAATAGGCGCACCAGTTGGGATTTCTAATTTAACTATATCTTCGTCAGAAATAGTATCCAAATGCTTTATTAATGATCTTAAAGAATTTCCATGCGCGGCAATAATAATATTCTTATCTAAATTAATTAATGGATGTATTTGATTTAGATAATATGGAAGAACTCTTTCTCCAGTCTCCTTTAATGATTCTCCTCCAGGAGGACCTCCATCATATGATCTTCTCCATATTTGAACCTGTTCTTCTCCCCATTTTTCCCTACATTCATCTTTATTCAAACCTTGAAGATCTCCATAAAATCTTTCATTTAAAGCCTTATCTTTAATGACCTCAATTTTTGTCTGATTTATGGTTTCTAAGATTATTGAGCCTGTTAATTGAGCTCTAATTAATGCTGAAGTAAACATGCAGTGAAATTCAATATCTAATTCATCAATTAATATTCCAGCATTCTTTGCTTCATCTAGGCCTTTTTTAGTTAGGCCTGGATTTTCCCAGCCTGTAAATAGATTTTTTTCATTCCACTCACTTTGACCATGCCGAACAAGTATAAGATTTCTTTCTTTCATTTATTTTTTTTATTATTCTTATCCATTTTAATAGATAATGTATCAATGGAACTAGTTAATTTTTTAATAGAGCATTACTATTTATCTCTTCCACTAATAATAGCAGTTGTTCTTTTTTTAATTTCTAATGCGAATAAGGGCGGTAAGAAAATATCTCCACAAACTTTAATAAGTCTATCTAACTCTGATAGCGCATTAATAATTGATCTAAGAGATTCTGAATCTTTTAGCGCAGGACATATAACTGCCTCTAAAAATATTCCTTTAAACGAAATATCAAGAAGGTCTAATGAGATTATTAGTTCAGAAAAATCAATTGTACTAGTCTGTGAAATGGGAAGCTCCTCTCCAAATGCAGGAGAAATACTAAAGAAGGAAGGACATAATAATATTCTTATCTTAAAAGGTGGAATTAATCAGTGGAAAATAGATAATCTCCCGTTGGTTTAAATTCCATGCTCTTTCATTTTTTTAGAAAGAGTATTTCTTCCCCAACCAAGGATCTGAGCTGCATCATTTTTCTTACCATTAGATCTTTCTAACGCAGTTTTAATAAGCATCTTTTCTATTTTAGTTATTGCTATTTCTGAAAGGCCAGAGTCAATATTCATTGATACATTTTTAAGCCAATTTTGCATACCATCTTCCCATGAGGTTGAGGGAATATCAGTCAATTCAAATTCTTTTACTTCTGTAGGGAGGTCTTGAGCTTTTACACTTTGAGATGGAGACATCAGCGTCAACCAGTAGCATACATTCTCTAGTTGTCTTACATTTCCAGGCCAATCATATTTATTCATTAAATTCATTGCCTCATCCGAAATAACTCTCAACTCTTCATCTAAAGAATCCGAATAATTTTTTAGGAAATATTTTGAAAGATCAAAAATATCTTCCTTTCTTTCACGAAGGGGTGGAACTTCAATTTTTATTACATTTAATCTATAAAACAAATCTTCTCTGAAACTTTTTTGAGAAACTAGGTTGTTGAGATTCTGATGTGTAGCAGCAATTATTCTTACGTCTACTTTTATAGGTTTATCTCCTCCTACTCTATAGAATTCTTTATTAGATAAAACTCTTAAAAGTCTTGTCTGTGAATCAAGAGGCATATCTCCTATTTCATCTAGAAATAATGTACCTCCATTAGCTTGCTCAAATCTTCCAATTCTTTTATCTACTGCACCAGTAAAGGAACCTTTTTCGTGTCCAAATAATTCTGATTCAACTAATTCTTTTGGTATATCTGCCATATTTAAAGCAATGAAAGGCATATCATGTCTCGGACTGTTCTTATGAAGTGATTTAGCAATCAGTTCTTTACCAGTTCCAGACTCTCCTTGAATTAATACTGTTGCAATTGTGCTAGATAGTTTACCTATTGATCTATATACATTTTGCATGGCATTAGATTCTCCAATAATGTCTAACTTGGTATCTTGTTTTAAACCTTTTGTTTTAGGCTTTTCTTCAAGTGCTCTTTCAATAATTTCAGTGGCTTCTTCAAGATCAAATGGCTTAGGTAAATATTCAAAAGCGCCTCCGCCAAAAGAGTCTACAGCTGCTTGCATATCTGCAAAGGCAGTCATGATTATTACAGGGATGCTATCAAAATTATTATTGATATGTTTTAGCAGATCATAGCCGAGCATACCTGGCATCTGGACATCAGTAATAATTAGATCAGGTTGGGCGTCTTCTAATTTTTTAATTAAATCCTCTCCACATGAGAAGCTTTCTGTTTTGAATCCTGAATCTTTTAAGCTTTCTTCAAGAACAAGCCTAATCGCTTCGTCGTCATCTGCAATCCAAATTTTATGCAATTTTAGCTTCCTTTTCCTCTACTTTTATTGGAATTTGAATAGAGAAGATTGTCTCCCCTGGATTTGATGAAAAAACAATTCCTCCACCATGAATTCTTATTATGTCCTGTGCAATAGTAAGACCCAAACCAGAGCCATTCTCTTTTACAGATACCATTGGAAAGAATACTTGGTCGTGGATATCACCGGGTATACCTGGACCGTTATCTTTTATATCAATACAGCATACTGTTTGATGAATTAAACCATTTATTGGTTTTCCATATTTAATTCGTGATTTTATAGTTATAGATGCGTCTTCTGTATTTTCAATTGCTTGCTGAGCATTTTTTACAATGTTTAGAATAGCTTGAATAAATAAGTTTTCATCACCATTGATTTCAGGAATGCTTGGATCATAGTCTCTTGTTAGTAAAATATTGTCATTCTTATCTGCTTCTGCAAGTGCATAGACTTGTTCTAGAGCAGAATGAATATTAAATAAACTTAGATTAGGTTTAGACGGTGGAGTAAGAATCTTAGTTACAATAGAATTTAGTCTATCTGTCTCATCAATAATTATTTTCAAAAATTTTGAAGAGAAATCATCTTTTAATTTCTTGTTAAGAATTTGAGCACTTCCTTTAATTCCTGAAAGAGGGTTTTTTACTTCATGTGCCAATGTTCTTGCAAGATTTGCAGCTATTTTTTGGGTAGAAAATGTTTTAGTAGAATCAATAATTTTATTTAGATTATCGACACATAATATTTCTACTATCAAACATTTGTACGTATTACTCCATCTAACAGTTATGTCAATTTCTCTCTTTTTTTGTTGTGATGTAACTAATTCAAAATCTCTTTTAGTTTGAGATCCAGTATTTTCTATCGTTTTCTTTAAAAGACTTATTAAAGATAAATTAGTTTCATCAGACAGTTGGTCAGAGATTAGATTTTTATTAAAATTTGAATGCATGACCCAATCTTTATTTAATGCAGAATCATTCAGCCAAATGATATATAAATCTTTATTCAGAATTATAATTTCTGATGTCAGTTGATTTAAAAAATTTAGCTCTTTTATATCTAACTTCATATTAGTGTTAATCTGCCCCTATGAATGAGGCAGATTAAATAAATCAGAATTATTTAGAAAGAGTTCCTACTATATGAGCCAAAATTTTATAAGGATCTGCATTTGAAGCGGGTCTTCTGTCTTCAAGGTATCCATTCCAATCATGCTCTACAGTGTAGACAGGTATTCTTATGCTAGCACCTCTGTCACTAACACCATAAGAGAACTTATCAATGCTTTGAGTTTCATGAAGCCCTGTAAGACGCATATCATTATCTGAACCATATGAAGCTATACCTTCTTCATGAACTTCACCAAGCTTGTCACACATAGAAGTAAATAACTCTTCAGAGCCTGCAGTTCTCATTGCTTCATTTGAAAAGTTACAGTGCATACCAGAGCCGTTCCAGTCACCTGTTTTTGGTTTTGGGTGGATATTTACACCAACGCCAAATTCTTCAGCAATTTTATAAAGTAAGTATCGACTTACCCATAGATCATCTGCTGCCTTAATGCCTTTACCAAAACACTGGTACTCCCATTGGCCAAGAGCTACTTCAGCATTGGTTCCGGTTAGAGTTATTCCCATATCAAGACATGCTTGAAGATGTGTATCAGAAATTTCTCTTCCAACAACATTTCCTGCACCAACTCCACAATAATATTCTCCTTGCTCTCTTGGCTCACCATCTTCCCATCCAAGAGGTTCACCTGTCTGAGGATCAGTAAAAAAGTACTCTTGTTCAAAACCAAACCACCACTCATCTGTAACCACTTCTGCAGCAGCTGCTCTAAAGTTAGATGGATGAGTTGTATGATCAGCGGCTTGAACTTGCGTCATGACAATGTCATGTCCATCAGGATTAGAATATGTCTGAACGGGTAATAGTAAACAATCTGAGCTTCCGCCTTCTGCTTGTTGAGTAGATGAACCATCAAAAGACCAGTCAGGCGGTGTTTCATCTTCAGTAGCCTTAACTTTACTTCTCATCATTGGTTCTGGCTGATAACCATCAAGCCAAATATATTCGTATGTTTTCATTAATTTCTCCTAAAATTTAAATTTTGATTTAACATTTGTTTTTAAATATTATAAATGCACAAATATTGATATTATTATGCATTATTTTTGTGCAAAATAAAGTTTTTTGTTCAATTTTAGCTCAATTTATTAAATATCTAAGAATTTAACAATTTTTTCTAACTTTTGAGTAATGGACTCATATGTATGACTTCCACCATAGGTTATATCTATATTTGAGCCTTTGAAGTATTTAGCAGTTTCGATGTAATTCAAAACTTCATCCCCAGATTCTAATAAGACTAGGGTATTTTTTTGATTATTAAATTTTTTAACCACAAGAGATCTTAAAAATTTTATATCTTCCTTAGTAACATTAAATTTTTCACCTGTGGAATAATTTTCATTTTCACCAAGATATTCCTCAAAACCTTTTAATGGAGGAATTGCAGGATTTATTAAGATTGCTTTTGAGTTATTAATATTTGCAAAAAAATCTGCATAGTAGCCTCCAAGAGAACTACCCATAAATACAAAATCTTTCTCACTTTTTTTTAAGAGCTTGTTTATTTGATTACTTGCTTCTTTAAAATTATTACTAAGATCTGGTATAAATATTTTTATTTTTTTAGAAATTTTAGATATATGATTTTTAATAATTTTTGCTTTGTCAGAATCTGAGGATGAGGCGAAGCCATGAAAATAAAGAATTGTTCTTACCATCAGATTTTTACTTGAGGATTGATACCATTAGCAAATATACTCTCCAGCCATTCTGTTAAAAATCTATTTTGTTGAATTTTTTCATCTCTTGACTGTGTCTTAAGTGCCTTCATAAAATAAGGAACTGCTCTTTCACCCTGAAAAGATATCACTTCCGCTAATTTGGCGTCTAAAGAAATTTGTATTCTGATAACAAGACTTTCTATTTTTTTTAATTTAATCTTCTGCTTAGCTTCAACGATTAATGTGTGTTGAGTTCTTTGCAACACACAAAAGTTTATTGGATTGGAGGAAGAGTCTGGATTAATTGTCTCAAATGAATATTTATTTTTAGAAAACCCTTGAAGTATTTTTTTTAATCTCAAAAAGTTAGCCTCGCAAACAGCAAGTTGATGGCTTGTTTTTGGTAAAGATTTAATCATCTTTAAATTTTATATTCTTTATTAAAAGGTGTATATCTTTCACATGCCTTCAAATATCTTTTAATTTCAACTTGTTCTTTTTCACAAAATTCAACTATAGCACTTCTGAAGTCATTCTCTTTAATATAGTGAAATGAGCTAGTTCTTTTTGGTTCAAATCCCCTTCTTATTTTATGTTCACCCTGAACACCAGGATCAAAGTACTTAATTTTCTTCTTAATACAGAATTCTATACCTTGATAAAAACAAGTTTCAAAATGAAGTGAGTCAATGTTGAAGGAAGATCCCCAATGCCTTCCATAGAGGGTTTCATTGCCTATGAAGCATAATGATCCAGCTATCTTTTTCTTATTATGCATTGCAAAAAAAATAACAGGCTTCAAGGTTTTTCTAAATTTATGTATTTCTTTAAAGAAATCTATATTTAGATAGGGCCTTTGCAATCTCTCCTCATAAGTATTTTTGTAAAATTTAAAAAACACATCCCAGTCTTTAATTGTTAAAGAATCATTTTCTTTTACCTGGAAAGTGATATTTAAGTCAGATATTTTTTTTCTTTCATTTTTAATATTTTTTCTTTGTCTTGATTTAAAAATATTAAGATAGTCTTCAAATTTTTCATAACCCTTATTTTCCCATATAAATTTATATCCGAAACGTTCTATTAATCTGTTTTTAAGTAATAACTCTTTTAAATTTGAATCTGGATAGAGGATATGCCAAGTTTCAATATTTTTCTCTTCCATAAACTCAATAACTTTCTCAACATATTCATTAGAATCAGATTCAGTAATAATTTTTCTTGTCTCACATGGAGTAAAGGGTATGGCAGTAAGTAATTTAGGATAATAATTTCTTCCAGCTCTGTTTAATGCGTATGACCATGAATGATCAAAAACAAACTCTCCATGACTATTATTTTTTATATATATAGGCAAAAAACCATTCAAAACATTTTTATTTGATTTCACTAGATGTTTGGGAGTCCAGCCTAAATCTCTTCCCACACATCCCGAATTTTCAAGCGCCTTTAAAAAAGAATATTGAATAAAGGGAGCATCATTCTTAAGCATTAATTTATTAAATTGAGACTCATCTATTGAATCAAAATTATCAATAAAATTAAAATTAGTGCTCATCTAACTTAAGTAAATAATTTCAAATGTGAAACTAACAAGGGCCACAATGCCAATCCAATTGTTAATTCTAAATGCTTCGACATATTTCTTTTCTTTAATAATTTTTGACTGATGAATAAAAAGATATATCAGCACGAAAAAAAATATATAAAAGAGGTATGAAAAACTATTTATAAATCCTATCGCTAAAAGACATACATAAAAAAATAGATGAAGTGTTTTCGAATATATTATTGAATTATCGCCCCATAAAATTGCTGTAGAATTTACTCCTATCTTTTCGTCATCATTTTTATCTTCCAAAGCATAATAAGTATCGAAGCTAATTATCCAAGCGATTATTCCAGAATATAAAATTGCGAGAGACATTGAGAAGATATTTGACTCAAGTGAATACGCAATAATTGAACCAGATCCAAATGTAATTCCAAGAATGAACTGAGGAGCAACAAAGAATCTTTTTGTAAGTGGATATAAGATTATTAAAAAAGCAAAAAATATAGAAATCTTTATAGTTAGAGAATTTGTTTGAAGCAGGAGTAAAAGAGAAAAAATGCTTAAGACTATGAAAAATAACCATGCTTCAATTAAAGAAATTGAACCCAATGCAAGAGGCCTGTTTAATGTTCTTTCAACAAGCTTATCTATTTTATAATCGCTAATATCATTAATAACACAGCCACAGGATCTAACTAAGATAGAGCCTATTACAACTATTAAAAAGTTTCTAAACTGAAGTTCAGAATTTGTTCCTGCTAATACATATCCCAATAAAGATGGCCATAGAAGGAGATATATTCCTATAGGCTTATCTAGTCTTGCAAGTTCTATAAAAGAGCGAATTTTAGTTCTCATTCATCTATTAAAAAAATTTCCATGACTGAAAAGGGAAGATTTTTAACTAAGTACTTTGTTTTTCTTCCCCAAAATATATTAACTTCATCTGAGAAAGTAGAATATATAGTATCAGTCTTATTAAATATATCTTTTTCAAATAGAATGTCTCCAAGGGGGTTGGTTCCAAGACTTCCTAATTTTGAAAATCCCTTTTCAATTGTATCAACTGGTATCAATGATTTAGCGTAAACTTTAGGAATTTTGTTACCTAACAGGATAACCTCTCTTACTTTAATATCTCCAACATCATTACCTAAATATTTTTTATCCATTTCATCAACTTTATCAATTTCATCACGTATTAAATTTAATTCGAAATCTTCATTTGCTGAAATCCTTTTTGTGATTGGACCATTTTCGATCAGCCAAGACTTTATCGAGTTATTTGTGACTTGATCCAACATTTCTCTATATGTTATCCAAGAAGATTTTTGCTTTAGCTTCATTAATTTAATGGTTAAATCTGATATTATAGCCTCCTTGTTATAAACGAAATAACTTAATTTTTAGCACTTTATGAAATATAAAAAATGGGAATGTATTGTCTGCGGGCTAATATATGATGAAGAATTAGGTTGGCCTGATGATGGAATTGAACCTGGAACTGCATGGGAGGATGTTCCTGAAGATTGGTTATGTCCTGAGTGTGGTGTCGGAAAAGAAGATTTTGATATGATAGAGATAACATGAGCCAATTAGACCCTCCAAAAAATTTAACTAGAAATGTTTTGGCTGGTATGTTCGCCGGTGTTTTAATAGCTTCAATATTTTTTTATTTTCAAGACTCAATTTCTCAATCAATTTTTCAAGGCATTGAAAAATATCTTTTTAACTTAGGCGGACAGATATTTAAGAACCTACTTTTATTAATTGTTGTTCCTCTAGTTTTCTTTTCCTTAGTTTCTGGTATTTCCTCTTTATCAAATATGGTAAAGCTTGGATCAATCGCATCTAAAACGGTTGTACTTTATCTAACTACAACTGCATTCGCTGTAATAATAGCTATATTTTTTGGATGGGTTTTTAATATCTCAGGTTATGAGGGGGAGGTAGGATCATTTAATGCTCCCTCTGGCGAGGCTAGTTTATATGATACTGTATTAAGAATTTTTCCAAATAATATTTTCGGTGCTTTTGTAGAAAATAATATGCTTGGCATTGTTTTTATAAGCATATTATTTGGCATAGCTTTAAACCTTACTGACGATCTAACAGATAACCTTTCTAAAAATTTTGAAAGGCTAAATATCGTATTTATGAAAATAGTCCTAATAATAATGAGTTTTGCTCCGATTGGAGTTTTTTGCTTGATGGGAAGTTATGTGATGGACCATGGCTTAAATATCTTTGGAGATTTAATCCAATATGTTCTTATATTAATCTTTGTGTTGTTCTTTCATCTTATTTTTACCTACTCATTAATTTTAAAGATATTTGCAAATTTGAATCCAATTATTTTCTTTAAAAAAATGAGAAACGTTGCCTTGTTTGCATTTTCAACATCATCTAGCGCTGCAACCATTCCTGTAACACTAAAAACAGTCACTGATGATCTTGGTGTAAAAAAAGATGTCTCATCTTTTGTTATTCCAGTGGGCGCTACTATTAACATGGACGGAACAGCAATAATGCAGGGATTGGCAACAATGTTTATTGCAAGCACTGCTGGAGTAGACTTATCTATGATTGAATATATGCAAATAGTATTACTTGCTATGGTTGCTTCTATTGGAGCAGCAGCAGTACCGTCTGCAGGAACAATTACTTTAGCTCTAATTTTAAGTTCATTGGGACTTCCGTTAGATGCCATTGGTTTGATTTTAGCTGTTGACAGAATTTTAGATATGATTAGAACGTCAGTTAATGTTACTGGAGATTCTGCAGTTGCTTGTATCGTAGCAAATTCAGAAAATCTCTTAGATAAACAAGTATTCAATAAATAAAACAAAATATACGTTTTCTTATAAATTATTTGCTAGAATGCTTTATTAAAAATAAGGGGTTTCTATATGGATAATTTAATAATTTCACCAGTTTTAGGTCTATTAGGTATGGCCATGGCATATATAGTTTATATGCTTGTAATGAAATATCCTGATGGTGAAGATAAAGTAAAAAAGATTGGTGACCAGATCCATACTGGAGCATTAACCTTTATGAAAACAGAATATAAATATCTCTTTATTTTTATGACAGTGATCGTTGGTTTGGCTTGGTTTGCATTAGGTCCTTACACAGCAATAGCTGTGGTTGTTGGTGCTTTATGTTCATCAATAGCAGGCTTTATAGGAATGTATGCTGCAACTAAAGCAAATGTAAGAACTGCGACAGCCGCACAAAAAGATGGTCCTGCAGCAGCTTTAACAGTTTCTTTTTATGGGGGCTCGATAATGGGTCTTTGTGTAGCATCACTCGGTCTAATAGGCTTAGGCGGTTTATATTATTTCTACATACCAGCTGAAATTGATCCTCATAAGCTTGAAGGTTTTGCTATGGGAGCATCTGTAGTAGCTCTTTTTTCAAGAGTAGGCGGAGGAATTTTCACAAAAAGTGCAGATGTTGGAGCTGATCTTGTTGGCAAGATTGAAGCTGGCATCCCTGAAGATGATCCAAGAAACCCTGGTGTTATAGCAGACAATGTAGGTGATAATGTTGGCGATGTTGCTGGGATGGGTTCAGATATATTTGAGTCATATTGTGGTTCTATGATCGCATCAATAGCTATAGCTTATACTTTAGGTAACAAAGATATGATGATGCTACCTCTAGCCTTAGCATCAACTGGTTTAATAGCATCAATAATCGGAATATTTATAGTTAAGCTTCAGTCAGCAAAAGCTCCTGCGAGTGCATTGAGATCTGGAACTCTTTTAGCGCCAGTTATATTTGTGGCTATGGCTTATTTCATAATCGACTCTTTTAATGGAGTTGGGATGAATGTATGGTGGTGTGTAATCGCTGGTGCAGTAGGAGGAGTCTTAATCGGACTTATTACAGAATATTACACAGGCGGTAGCCCAGTTAAAAAAATTGCTGAATCAGGAGAGACTGGTTCTGCAACAGTAATGATTTCAGGATTATCAGTTGGAATGCAATCAGTTGTTATACCTATTGTTATATTAGCTGGTATTATTCTTGCCTCAACTCAATTATCAGGTATTTATGGTGTTGGAATTGCTGCAGTTGGTATGCTTGCAACTGTTGGAATTACAATGGCAATAGACGCATATGGACCGGTTGCAGATAATGCTGGCGGTATTGCTGAAATGTCAGGTATGGGTGAAGAAGTAAGAGAGATCACTGATTCTCTTGACGAATTAGGTAATACTACTGCTGCCATTGGAAAAGGTTTTGCAATTGGAGCAGCAGCTTTAGCTGCCCTAGCAATAATTTCAGCTTTTTCAGCTGTAGTAGCGGATGCAAATCCCGAATTTTCATTAGCACTTACAGAACCAATTGTTTTAGTTGGAATGTTTATTGGAGTATGTATACCTTTCCTAGTTTCTTCAATAACCATGACAGCAGTTGGAGATGCAGCTTTTGAAATGATTAATGAAATAAGAAGACAATTTAAGGAGATACCAGGTTTAATGGAAGGTTCAGCAGAGCCAGACTCTGAAAAATGTGTTGAAATTGCTACAACAGCAGCCCTTAAGAAAATGATGTTACCTGGAGTAATAGCAGTATCAATGCCAGCTATTGTTGGTTTTGGGCTTGGCGCACAAGCCTTGGGTGGAATGCTTGCTGGTGGATTGCTTGGTTGTGTTTCATTAGCGCTGATGATGGCAAATGCTGGTGGTGCTTGGGATAATGCAAAAAAATATGTTGAGAAAGGCAATTTAGGTGGAAAAGGATCAGATACTCATGCTGCGGCTGTAGTTGGAGACACTGTTGGAGATCCTTTTAAAGACACTTCTGGACCATCAATGAACATTTTAATTAATGTTATGGCGATAGTAAGTCTTGTTATAGCACCTTTATTAAGTATTTAAATATATTAAAAACAAGAATCCAGGGTTGCGACTCTGGATTTTTTTTGACTAAATGTAAAGAATGAAAAAAAATATTTTAGTTTTTGGTTATGGTGATCTTGCTCAAAGATTAAGACTCATTGTTAATAAAGATTTATATGAGTTATTTGGAGTCTCTAGAACAAACAAAGAAACTGAGTTAAGAAATCATATTAGCTGGAACTGGCTTTCAAAAGATAACCCGAAATTAAACGCAAAAGATTTTGACACAATAATATTTATTCCAAAACCAAGTTCATTTGAAGAAGAAGGTTATATAGATGGATTTATTGAGTCTTCTGAAAATATTTATAAATCAATAAAAGGAATATCTTTTAAAAGATTTATTTCTATTTCCTCTACAAGAGTATATGGAAAAGATAAACAAAATACTCATTTTGAATCTGATGACCCAATTCCAGATGACTTCAGGGGGAAAATAATTAAACAATATGAATTAAATCAAATTAAAAGATACTCAGATAAATTAATTATTTTGAGATTATCAGGTCTATATGATTCGCTGCCAGATAAGAATTTCATAAACTATTTAAAAAGAGACAATGCATCAAAGATAATTAACTTTTTTATTGAAACCGGCTTTAATTTTAAATCACATGAGATTTTTAATTGCTCTGAAGATAGAAATGATGGTAAGGGCAATATTTCAAATACAAAATTAAAAGAAATAGGATTTATTTTTGCTTGATTTAACTAGAACTTAAACCTTTTGCAAAATACAATAATTAGATGATTAGCAGCATGACCGGATACGGTTTATCAAGTTCAATTGAAGGTGATTCAGAAATAACTATTGAAATAAAAGGAGTCAATCATAAATTTCTTGAAATATCTTTGAAATCTCATGAAATTAACAATGATATTGATCAATATATTAGAAATGCGGTAGGTAAGAATATTGTTCGAGGCAAGGTTGATATAAAAATAAAATCTAAATCACCTTCAGATACAAAATACTTTATTGATAATAAATTGTTAAAAAATCTAAAAAAATCCATAAAAGACAATTTGGGCATTGAAGAACATTTAAAATTTTCTGATATAAAAGACATTCCTGGAATTCTAAATATAGAGACAAAAAAAAAGACAAACAATAAATTTATTAAAAGAGAGTTTAACAAAGCTTTAAAAGATTTTGTCGATTCGAGAAATAAAGAGGGTATGAAAATTAAAAAAGTTATTGATAAAAAGATCAAAGGTATAGATTACTTAGTATCTAAAATTCTTAAACAAAGTAAAAAAAATATTAATAGACGCTTAAAATCATATAAAGAAAAAGTGACTAGCCTAATTGAAGATTTTGATGAAGTAAGGATGGGGCAAGAAATTGCCTTACTGGCACTCAAACATGATGTCTCAGAAGAGCTAGATAGGATCTCTTTTCATAGCAAATCATTAAATGATGAGATTAATAAAAAAAATGGTAGTGGTAAAAAGATTGATTTTGTATTGCAGGAACTCTTTAGGGAGGCAAATACATTATCCGTAAAGCTTGATGATCCAAATTCAAAGAATTTTGCACTTGATATAAAATTATTAATTGAAGAAATGCGAGAACAAATTCAAAATGTCGAATAGTGGGAAATTAATTATTTTTGCTGCTCCTTCTGGTGCTGGGAAATCATCGCTAATAAAAAAAATTATAGAAATTAGTGAAAATAAATTAGAACTATCAGTTTCAGCTACTACAAGGCTTCCTCGTGAAGGAGAAACTCATGGCAAAGATTATTTCTTTATTTCTGATAAAGAGTTTAATGAGCTCAAGAATAATAAAGCATTCATAGAATGTGCAGACGTTCATGGTCACAAGTATGGAACTTTAAAATCATTTGTTGATGAGAAACTTGAAGAAGGTATTTACGTTATTTTAGATATTGACGTTCAAGGATTTACTCAAATTAAAAATGCCACAGAAGATACAGTATCCATTTTTATAATTCCACCAACTTTTGATGAATTAAAGAAAAGGCTAACTTTACGAGGCCTTGATCTTGATGAAGCTATTAAAAAAAGATTAGAAAATGCAAAGGAAGAGCTTAAACAGGCAGAATTTTTTGATTATATTATTTTAAATGATAACTTTGATAAAGCTGTAGAAGAAATATCTTCCATTATATTTAGCGAAAATTATGAATATAATAGTCAAGATAATCTTAATATATTAAAGGATTTATTGGATTAATATTGTATTTGGAATTAGAATACTCGTCCCAGGAGAATATTAAATGGCAAGAATCACAGTAGAAGATTGTTTGGAAAAGATACCAAGTAGATTTGATTTGATACTAATGGCATCAAAAAGAGCAAGACAGTTATCAACCACAAGCAGAGATCCGCTTGTAGAATGGGATAATGATAAGCCGACTTTAGTTGCCTTAAGAGAAATTGAAGAAGGTCTTATTGATCAAGAAACTCTTGAAAAAACCCTTGAAGAAGATGTTTTATTAGATGAATTTTCTGTTCCAAATAATCAAGAAAACGATAATATAGGATAAATGACTATAAGTAGGGGACTATCTTGAGCGAACATGCTCTTCCAAACATACTGCTTAATAATTTATCTGAAGATTCTCTTATAAAGCTCCCATCAAATTTCTATAAAGGAGCAAAAAAATATCTCTCTAACGTAGATATAAAAAAAGTTCAAAAAGCATATTCAGTAGCTTTTTACGCACATGAAGGACAAGAAAGAAGAGATGGATCTAAATATATTACCCATCCTACTGCAGTTGCAAGCATCCTTTTAGATTTAAGAATGGATCCTGACTCTATATGTGCAGCGCTGATGCATGATGTCTTAGAAGACTGTGATATTAACAAAAAAAACTTAATTCAATTATTTGGAAATGATGTGGCTGAAATAGTTGATGGTGTAAGTAAATTGGGGAAGCTTGATATAACTAGTAGGTTAGAAAGAGATGCAAATAATCTTCAAAAAATGATGCTAGCTATGTCAAAAGATGCAAGAGTGATTTTGGTTAAGATATGTGACCGCCTACATAATATGAGAACAATTGAACATCTTCCAAGATCTAAACAAATTATAAAATCAAAAGAAACAATTGAGCTATATGGCCCGCTAGCGTTGAGAATAGGTATGCAGGATATCAGAGCTGAATTAGAAGATCTTGCATTTAAGTGTTTACATCCTTTAAGAGCAACGATGCTAGAGAGCGCAATTAATAAATCTAGTGGAGGAAGGAAAAGAATTGTTTCAAAGATTAGAAAAGAATTAAAACGTCACCTCAAATCTAATGGTATAAAAGAAGTTGGAGTTAAAGGTAGAGAAAAAAATATATATAGCATCTATAGAAAGATTAAATCAAAACATAAACCTTTTTCAGAAATTTTAGATGTATACGGATTTAGAATACTTGTTGATTCAATAGATGAGTGTTACAGGGCTCTTGGCGTTATTCATAATTATTTTTCACCTATAGAAAATAGATTTAAAGACTATATTGCTATTCCAAAAAGTAATGGCTATCAAGCTCTTCATACAAGTCTATTGGCCTTAAACGCATTTCCAATTGAGGTTCAGATTCAAACAAGAAATATGTCTGAGATTGCAAGTTTTGGTATTGCAGCACACTGGCAGTACAAAACAAAAGACAAAAATAAAGGAACAGAACTCCGAGCTACTAGATGGCTATCTGGCTTAGCTGACCTTCAAAAAAAATCTAATAATCCATCAGAGTTTGCTCAATCAATTAAAACAGACCTAGACTCTAATGAAGTTTATTTATTTTCACCAAAAGGAGATATATATGCATTAAGAAAAGGCTCAACTCCAATAGATTTCGCATACGAAGTTCACACTGATTTAGGCGACACAATTATAGGTTGTAAGGTTAATAGAAGTGAAGTTCCCCTTAATATTGAATTAGAAACAGGACAAACAGTTGAGATTATCTCATCAAAGACAAATTCTGAATTAGATCCGTCTTGGTTGAATTATGTCGTTACCAGTAAGGCTAGGAGTGCCATTAGATCTAGATTGAGGAAACAAAAAATATCAGATGCTAGAAAGGCTGGAAAAGTAATGCTTGAAACAGAGCTAAAAAGAGGGGGTTCAAACCTTTCAGAATATAGAGGAAATTCGCTGAAAAAAATTCTTGATTCAATTGGCGTAACATCTTTAAACAAATTGCTTACAGACTTAGGGTTAGGCAAAAGAACTGGGAGTATTATTGCTGAGAGATTTTATTCTGGATTACAAATAAGAGAGGGTATCAAGGAACCAAAACCAGTATTAATTGTTGATAATAAGATAGAAAGTGTAACTGTAAGATTTGCAAAATGTTGCTTGCCTGTATATGGAGACAAAGTTGTAGCACACTCAGATACAGAGAGAGGAATGGTTATTCATCACGAAAGATGCAAACAAGTCACACCTTTTATAAAAAAAGACTCAAGGTATATGTCAGCAATTTGGGGAGAAAACAAAAAAGATCATTTATATAAGGCTAAAATTGATGTAAATACAGAAGATAAAGTAGGAGTTTTATCAGATTTAGGGTCAGTTTTTGCAAGATCAGGAATTAACATTGGTTCAGTAAACACTAAAACAATTGATAAAAGATTTGCAGGTTTCGAAATGCAAATTGAAGTAAAAAATAAAACAGATCTAAGCGTAATTATGCAGAAGATAAGAGCAATGAAAATTACTACAAGTTGTAAACGAAACATAAATGATAAATAGTAAAATAGGAGTACTTTTTTTATGTACAATTCTTATATTAACAATTTCAATTTTTTCTAAGGAGCTCAACCAAATGTCAAAAGAAATTATTTCAACAAAAAATGCACCTCAAGCAATAGGACCATATTCCCAAGCAGTTAAGACAGGAAACTTAATGTTTATCTCTGGACAAATACCTTTAAATCCTGAAACAGGGGATTTAGTATCAGGATCCATAGAGGACGAAGCAAATCAAGTTCTAAACAATATTAAAAGTATTTGTGAAGCGGCTGGCAATAGCTTAGAAGATATTGTAAAAATAACAATTTTTCTTACAGATTTAGATAACTTTGCAACCGTTAATGAAGTTATGAAAGCGCATTTTTCTGAACCATATCCTGCAAGAGCAACTATTGAGGTTTCAGGACTTCCACTAGGCGTAAATGTAGAAATTGAGGCAATAGTATCCACTAATGGCTAAAAATCTTCTTTCAATTAGCGACCTATCTAAACAAGATATGTTAGATCTAATAGAATTTTCCAATAATTTTATTGATGATCAAGGTAATTTTAGAAAAGAAGATCTTTTCCCAGACAAAATAGTAGCAAATGTTTTTTGTGAACCAAGTACTAGAACCAAATCATCCTTTGCAATAGCTGCTAGCAATCTTGGATGTTCTGTAATTGATTTTGATATCAATACCTCTTCTATTCAAAAGGGAGAGTCTATATATGAAACTATTGATGCCCTTAATCTTATGGGTGTTGATCTATGTGTCTTAAGACATCCCGAATCTGTTATCAGGGAGTTAGCAGAATCTTTGCCAAAGATGTCTTTTGTAAATGCTGGAGAGGGCTCTATATCTCATCCAACTCAAGCGCTCTTGGATATGAAAACAATAATAGATCATAAGGATTCTTTAGATAATTTAAATATTGTAATTATTGGAGACTTGGATCATTCACGAGTCACTTCATCTTTTGTTGAAGGCATTGCAAATTTCGATATTGGCTCTTTAACATTGTGTGGGCATCCTGAGATGTGTACAAATTATCAAAATCCTAAAACGGGTAACTACGAATCAGATATGAGTAAGGCTTTACAAGATGCAGATGTTGTTATGACTCTAAGGATTCAACATGAAAGATTTGAAAATGAATTAAATCTTGATTTAGAAACATACAAATCCTCTTATCAGCTCTCATCAGAAAAACTTGAGTCCGCAAAAGGCGATGTTATTGTGATGCATCCAGGACCAGTGAACTATATTGAAATCACTGAAGCTGTCTATGATTCAGAAAACTCAGTAATTAGACAACAGATTGCAAATGGAGTTGCAGTTAGGATGGCAGTCTTATCGAGATTTCTGGGAAGCTAAAGTATTCTTAACGGTTTCAACTATAGCAATTGTGTTTTGATCAATTTCTACATTTACTAGGGAATCTTTTTTAAGATTTTTTAGATTAGTTACTGATAATGTTTCTGGAATTAGATGAATATAAAATGAATCTTTGTTAACTTTTCCAAGAGTAAGACTGCACCCATTTAATCCTATGTAGCCTTTTTCAAAAATATATTCTTTATATTTGGCAGAAAATTTAATAAGAATATCCCCAGTTGAATCTTTAAAGGAAGTCTTGATAACTTTTCCTGTGAAATGAATATGACCTGACATTAAATGACCGCCAACTTCTGTTGAAGCATTTATTGATCTTTCCAAATTTACAAGAGAGCCTTTTGAAAGCGTTTTGAGGTTTGTTCTTTTAAGAGTTTCTTCAATAACATCAAATCGTAATTTATTTTTACCATTATCTAATGAAGTTAAACAGACACCATCAACAGAAATACTGGCGCCTTTCTTTAATTTTTTATTGAAATTCTTTGGAGCAGATATTTCAAAAGTAATGTGATCTTTTTTTGTTGTTATTTTTGAGACTTTACCAGTGCCTTGAACAATCCCAGAAAACATTTAAGCGCTCCAAGTTTCTCTATATTCATTTAATTGAGATAGATAGCTGTTAAATTCAGACTCTTTCTCAACAAATGTAATTAATGTATCCAAGTTGACTATTGACTCAACCCTAAGATTAAATTCATTTTTAAGCTCTTCACTTGATGAGATTTTAGATTGTCCCTTTTCTTGCCTATCCAATCCAACAATAAAACATGCAGGAATTGCATCCAGGCTATGTATTGATTCAATAGATTCTCTTCCCGCTGTTCCTGCTGATAGAACATCATCAATAATCAAAACTTTCCCTTTAGGATTTGCTCCAATAATATCTCCACCTTCACCATGATTTTTTTCTTCCTTTCTATTAAATGATAGTGGATAATTTTTTCCTTGCTCACTGAACAAGGCTGCCACTATAGAACCAAGAAATATTCCTTTGTATGCAGGACCATAAATACAATCAAAATCTAAATCTTTATCATTTATGGCGTCAACATAACACTTTGCAAGCTCATATAAATTAAACCCATTTAGCATATTTGCTGCATTGAAAAAATATGGGCTTAGCCTTCCTGACTTTAGTTTAAATTCTCCAAACTCAAGGGCTTTAGCCTTAATTGCTAAATTTAAGAATGATTGTTGATAGTCTTTCACTTATTCAATGCAAGCTTTTTGTTTTTTAATTATTTCAGCAATTGCTGAACTGCCCATTTCAAGCATATCACTTAGTTCATTTTTTGAAAAAGGAGCATCTTCAGCAGTTCCTTGAATCTCAATCAACTCATCTTTATCGTTCATTACGATATTTAGATCAGTGTCTGCAGTGCTATCTTCATCATAATTGAGATCTAACAAAATTTTATTATCTTTTATACCCATTGATACAGCGGCAATAAAAGACTTGATCGCTCTTTGGTCGTCATGATGATTTCTTATAGCTAAGAAAAGCGCTACAC
The DNA here is from genome assembly GCA_902560315.1 of uncultured SAR86 cluster bacterium. GTDB lineage: Bacteria > Pseudomonadota > Gammaproteobacteria > Magnimaribacterales > D2472 > SAR86A. The sequence goes on from CACELG010000005.1 coordinate 41,594, forward strand.
AACCACCTGTAATAGAAGCCGTTCGTGTTCCTCCATCTGCTTGAATTACATCACAGTCGACATTGATGGTTTTACCTTTGAGATATTTCAGATCGACAGCTTGCCTCAAAGATCTTCCAATTAACCTTTGAATTTCTTGAGTTCTACCACTTTGCTTTCCTCTGGCTGCTTCTCTTCCCATTCTTTCATTGGTAGACCTTGGTAACATTCCATATTCACCAGTAACCCAACCTTCATCAGAGTTTTTCATCCATCTTGGTACATTGTTTTCAATTGATGCATTGCAAATAACTTTTGTATTACCAAAAGAAATTAATGCTGAACCCTCAGCATGAATATTGATATTAGTTTCGATAGAGATATCTCTTAGTTGATTGTGATTGCGGTCTTCGTTTCTTCCCATTTTAAAATGTCTAAGAAAGCTCTTCTTTTACAATTTTACTTACCATTCCCATATCTGCAGAGCCTGATAAAGATGTCTTGAGCACTCCCATTACTTTTCCAATATCCTGCATTGAACTTGCCCCAGTTCCTTGAATAGCTTCTTGAACTTTTGATTTAACCTCTTCTTCGCTTAGTTGTTGTGGCTTATATTTAGATAGTATTTGAACTTCTTGTTCTTCCTTATCAGCCAAATCATCTCTACCACCATCTCTAAATTGAGATATAGAATCATTTCTTTGTTTGATCATTTTATTGATGATTTGGAGTGCTTTAGCATCATCAACTTCTTCTTTATTATCTATTTCAAAACGCTGCACTTCTGACAAAAACATTCTTATGGTATCTCTTACCAAATCATTTTTATCAAGCATGGCTTGCTTAAGGTCGTTTTTTATATCAGATATAAGAGCCAAAACTATCTAGATCTTTGTCTTGGGAATGAAAATTTCCTATTGGTTTTTCTAGCTCTTTTAACAGCAGCTGCCATTAAACGTTTTCTTTTTTCAGTTGGTTTTTCATAAAACTCTCTAGCTCTAATTTCAGGAACTATTGCTGCTTTTTCACAAGCGCGTTTGAATTTTCTCAAACCAATATCAAAATGTTCTGTTTCTTTTATAATAATTGAAGGCATAATGTGACGCGTAGTTTAGGCTTTTATTAACATTTTTGCAAAACTTTTTATGAAAACTTTAGGAATTGAAACTTCTTGTGATGAAACCGCTATAGCCATCTATGATTCAAATGATGGAATTATAGGTGAGTCTATCCATAGTCAGATGAAAATGCATGCTGAATATGGAGGAGTAGTCCCTGAGTTAGCTTCAAGAGATCATTGTCTTAAGATAGTTGATGTTCTTGAAGATGCGTTAGGCAATCATTCAATTGATAGCATTGATAGGATAGCTTATACCTCTGGTCCAGGCTTGTTAGGAGCTTTATTAATAGGAGAAAGTTTTGCTCAAGGACTATCAACAGCTTTAAATATTCCATTAATCCCTATAAACCATCTTGAAGGTCATTTAATGTCTCCTATGATGGAGTTTCCAGAAATTAAAATGCCCTTTATATGTTTATTGGTCTCTGGTGGTCACAGCATGATCGTAGACGTAATAGATAAGGGTAATTACAAAATTATTGGGCAGTCACAAGATGATGCAGTTGGTGAGGCATTTGATAAAGTGGCAAAGTTACTTGATCTTCCTTATCCAGGAGGACCACATATAGAAAAATTAGCTTCAGAGGGAGATCCAAATTCTTACGATTTCCCGAGACCAATGATTCACAGCGATAATCTTGATATGAGCTTGAGTGGTTTGAAAACTTCAGTCCTATATACAGTGCAAAAAATTAAGAACTTAGATCATAATAAAAAGGCAGATATAGCAGCATCATTTCAGCAAGCAGTTACAGACCTTTTAGTGGCAAAAATAACAAGAGCTGCTGAAGAGACAAATAGAAAAGAGGTGATTATTGCTGGAGGGGTTGCTGCAAATAAATTTATAAGAAGTGAATTTAAGAAACTTGAAGGCTTACTTGGTATCAAAGTTTATTACCCTGATTTAAAATATTGCGGTGATAATGCTTCCATGATCGCTTTTGTAGGTTCTATGGTGCATGCTGAAAAGAAAGGGAACAATCCTTCACAAGTTAGAGCTAGATGGCCATTAGATGAGTTAAAGAAATGAAAGATATTATTTATATTAAAGATTTAAGAGTTAAAACAATTATTGGGATTTTTGATTGGGAAAGAAAAACCAAGCAAGAAGTAAGCATAGATATGGAATTTCCTTTTGATTGTAAGAAGGCCGCAAAAACAGATAACATTGAGGACACTATTGATTACAAAACTATTTGTAAGGCTGTTATAAAGTTTGTTGAAGAATCTTCGTTCCAACTTCAGGAATCTCTGGCAGAAGGAATTGCATCGCTTGTAAAAGATACTTATGGAGTTGAATCTATTAAATTACGAGTATCGAAGCCTGGCGCGCTTCGAGGCGCAAAAGATGTCGGCCTTGTAATTCACAGATAATGAAATATTTTTTATCCCTAGGAAGCAATATTAATGCTGAGGAGAATTTAGAATTCGCATTTAAAGAACTTAAAAAAATACTTTCAAATGTTAAATCCTCATCAATCCATCAAACAAAAGCAGAAGGCTTTGAAGGTGATGATTTTTTGAATTCAGTAGTGTGTGGAAATTCTGAATTGGATTTTAATAATCTTAATAAAAAGCTTAAATTAATTGAGGACAACTCAGGAAGAAATAGAGGTGCTCCAAAGTTTAGCGCTAGAACACTTGATATAGATATAGTTCTTCAAATCGATGAGAATGATGATATATTATTTGAAAGTGACGAAATTCAAAATTATAGTTTCGTATCTGAGCCTTTAAAAGAATTAATTTAATGAAAACAAAAAGATTTGTAAGAAATTTTCATAGGTATTTAAGTATATTTGTTTCAATACAGTTGTTGTTGTGGACAATATCTGGAATTTATTTTGCTTACAACAAAATTGAATTAGTAAGAGGTGAGCAATATCGTCTTCCAAAAGATATAGAGTATAGAATTTTTGATAGACTAGGTTCTTCAGTGATTGAAACTATCCAAGACGGTAAAAAAAGTTATAAAAGCCATCCTGATGGCAGTGCCATAAAACCCCTTACAAAGGAGGAAGCTTTAAAAATAACAGCTCAAAAAACAACCTTAACCCCAATTGAAGTAACTCTTGTAAAAGACCTTTATCCTGGAGCTGAATATAGAGGAGACCTACCAGTATACAAGGTTGTAACGGATACCAAAGATAGTATCAATGTATATGTTGGATATATGACTGGTGACATCGGATCAATAAGATCTGACTCTTGGAGAATATGGGACTTCTTATGGTCCCTTCACATAATGGATTATCGAGAAAGAGATAATATCAATAATATTTTGCTAAAAATCTTGTCTGTGCTTGCACTTGTTACATCAATTTCTGGCATAACACTTTTCTTCGTTAAAAGATAACAACTTATTTAAGAAAATTCTCTTCAATAATTGACCATGCTGCTGATGACAAAGGATAAACCATATTTCCTCTTTCTTCAGCATGCTTTGATGCTGCAGTTCCGTCTCTTACTCGCCCTAAAATACCTTGTAAAATTCCGGCAATTTTAAACATGTTAAAGGCCATATAGAATTCCCAATTTTTTGAAAGATCTTTGCCTGTATTTTTACAGTACATTTCCATGTATTCTTTTTCATTGGGCACTCCAAGATCTTTAAGTTTAGCTTCATCCCAAAAAGCTTCTTGATTTCGCCATGAAAGGCAATGGTAACTGAAGTCTGCAATGGGGTGTCCTAATGTAGATAGCTCCCAATCAAGGATTCCTATGACCTGGTTATTTTTCAATATCATATTATCTAATCTGTAATCACCATGAACGATAGTAGTTTCATCATCATCTGGTATATTTTTAGGAAGCCATTCAATTAAATTATTCATAGCTTCAATATCATCAGTTTCAGATGCTCTATATTGTTTTGACCATCTTGAAACTTGTCTAGCCACATAATTTCCCGGCTTACCATAGTCTTCTAATCCTATTTTTTTGTAATCAACGCTATGGAGTTTAGCTAAAGTTTTATTTTTATTTTGATATATCTCAGTTCTATCTTTATTGGTCACTGATGGGATCATAGGATCCCAAAAAAGATCTCCATCAAGAAAATCCATAACAAAAAATGCTGTGCCAGCAACATCATCATCCTCGCAAAGACCATAAGTTTTTGGAACTGGAACATCAGTTTCATATAACGCAGTTATAACCTTATATTCTCTATCTACTGCATGCGCAGATGGTAATAGTTTTCCAGGTGGTTTACGTCTTAAAACAAGACTTTTTGTGTCAGTAGTAATTTTATATGTTGGATTAGACTGACCGCCTTTAAACTGCTCAATAGAGTTAATCTTTCCAGCCCCGGAAACAAATTCATCAATCCATGGCTGCAATTTTGATGCTTCAATTGTTAGATGTTCAGCAACCTCTTTTGTACCAGAGAACTTTGCATCATCAAGTGGCTCCATTATAAAGATCTTCCTCCGTCAACCTTTATTATCTGACCAGTTATATATTCAGAATGAGCAAGGAACTTTACAGCTTCTGCAATATCTTGTTCTGAACCCATTCTATTAAGAGGAATAGTTTCAATTACTTTATTTTTTTGATCTTCAGTCCAAGTTATATCAGGTGGTTCAAGCATTGCTCCAGGTGCAATTGCATTTACTTTTATTTCAGGAGCAAGTTCCCTTGCAAGTCCTTTTGTAATTGCCTCTAGTCCTGCTTTGGCTGCAGAATATATTGAATAGTTTGGAACCCCTTTAGATAAATTTGTATCAGTTATATTGATGATTGAACCATTAGAAGCTTTTAATTTATCTTTTAAACCTTGTATTAAAAATAATGGACCTTTTAGGTTACTTCCAATTAATTTCTCCCAATGATCATCTGAAATTTCTTCTATGGGAGTAGGATAAAAAGTTGAAGCATTATTTACTAAAAGATCAAGGGAAGGGAAGATATCATCAATATCATTTAATATTTTTGTTATGTCCGCTTCTTTGTCTAGATCTCCTTGTACAGTTCTCGCCGTATCAGGATTATCTTTATTTATTTTATTAGCAAGTTCGTCAGCATCTTTCTTAGATGAGTTGTAATGAATAATAATATTCCAACCTAAATCTTTGAAGGTTAAGGCTATAGCCTTACCAATTCTTTTAGCAGCTCCAGTTATAAATACAGTTTTGTTCATTTATATTTATGAATAATTTCTTTATATATTTTAATCTTTTCTGCCTCAACTTTCTCATTTGGGGTATCTGAAAGAATAGAGAAGTCAGTATTTTTAATTTCTTTTAGTATTTTTAATACAAAATCTTTATTTTCTTTTAGATTTGGCAATGTACATAATTTTGTAATAATTTCTTCATTTCTGATGAAATGAGAATTTTTGATAGTTGATATCAAATCTTCTTCTTCAGTATTTTTTGTAATTTTAGAAATATTCTTTAGCACCCTAGAAGCATTCATGTGTCCATTTGGAACAGGTAAATTTTTACCTAAAATAAAATTATTATTAATTTGAAGTTCAGACCATCTAATTTCTTGATCAGAGTGACTATCACAATTTGGAATTACTAAATTGTTAAAAAATGGATCTAGAAGATTCAATAAAATAATTTTTTCAAAATAAAGATTAGGATTTGAACTATTTAAGGCTCTAGATGTCTCAGACCATACTCTGTCAGGAGATAATTTTGCTATTTCTCCTGAAGTAATAATTTTCTTTATGCTATTAGAAGTTTCATCATCAATGATAAAGTCTTTCAAATGGTTATAAGTATAAAATCTAGCTAATCTGATTGCTCTTAAAGGATCCTCGTAAAATGCATTAGAAACGCGCCTAAAGATTTTATTATTTAAATCTTCTTGTCCATTAAAAGGGTCAATAATTTCTCCATTTTTATCTTGTGCTATTGCGTTAATGGTGAAATCTCGTCTAGATAAATCATCTTCAAGACTAACATCTTTACCAAAATAAAAAGTAAATCCATGATAGCCAGTACCAGACTTTTTTTCTGTTCTAGCTAGTGCATATTCTTCATTTGTCTCAGGGTGAAGAAATACTGGAAAATCTTTTCCAATGGGTTTATATCCTTCATTAATCATTTCCTCAGGAGAGGATCCAACGACAACCCAATCATTATCTGATGCATCTACTTTAAGCAAAGAATCTCTTACAGCTCCACCGACCTTATAAATCTTCATTTTTTCTTTACCTGAAATAATTTTTTATCTTCTAATCTCATAGCAGTAAGTTTTTTACCCCACACACATCCAGTATCTAAACCAATTATATTATCTAATTTTGTCTTGCCATCAAGAGCAGCCCAATGACCAAAAATTATATATTCGTTAGGCTTTAAGTTTGAAATAGTTTGTTTGAACCATGGAATATGGTTTTTCTGAGGTTTTAGATCCTTCTTTTTAAGTAAAAGAGAACCTTTTTTATCCAAGTATCTCATTCTTGTGAAGTAGTTAATTATTGTTCTATATCTTTTATAGCCACTTAAATCTTCTTTCCACTTAGAAGGTTTGTCTCCCCACATATTGCCTAAAATCTTATATGAATCTTTTTTAAAGACTTTTTTAAATTCATCAGAAAGTTGTTTTGCAGTTTTAAAACTCCAGATATAAGGAATGCCTGCATGCGCTATCCAAAAAGTTTCTTTTGTTTCTTTAATTTTTACTTTTTCAAGAAGAGGTTGTTTTTTTAGCCATTTATAAATTGCATTTACATTTTTAGCATCAAGAATAGCATTTAAAGACTTATTTCTTTTTTTATATTCAATAAGATATAGCAAATAGAAGTCGTGATTACCAAGGACGCCTTTAATAGATTTTTTATTTTTTAAGCAAAAATCTAATACCTCTAAAGATTTTGGACCTCTATTAACATAATCGCCAGCAAATATTAATTTATCTTTGTTAGGATTAAATTTGATCTTTTTACAAAGTAATTGGAGTTCATCGAAACAACCTTGGACATCGCCTATTACATAATGGGACATTTAAATAGTGTGTTCCTTAGCAATCTTTATAAATTCTTCTACAGGTAAATCCTCTGACCTTGAAGCTGGATTAAGTTCAAGCAAATTCCATGAAATATTTAAACTTTTTAAATTATTTTTAATATTTTTTCTTTTTGAACTAAATGCTAGGTCTATTATTTTAAATAAGTTATCTTTAATAGAAATATCATAATTTAGATTTTTCCTTGGGATAAATCTAATAAAGCTTGAGTTAACCTTTGGTTTAATGTCGAATGCCTCTGGCGGCACATCAAATAGCACTTCTGTTTCAAAGAAGGCTGCAATTTTTAATGCTAGCTTTCCCCAATTTTTGGTTGAAACTTTTCCATTTACCTTTTGAGCAACTTCTTTTTGAACAAGAAAGTGCATATCCTCAATTTTTTCAAAGTCATCAATAAACTTGATCATAATTTGAGTTGAGATGTTATAGGGTAGGTTGCCTACTATTCTTAATTTCGAATCAATATTGGGTAATTCAAATTTTAGGATATCTTGATTTATAAATTTAAAATTTGCAGGCCCTTTAAATTTATTATTCATTATATCGATATTATCTGAGTCGATATCAATGCAGATAATACTTACATGTTCTTTATTAATTTGATTTGTGAGGGCTCCGTGACCAGGCCCAATTTCAATAAAAGTATCGTTTTCTTTTGGAGTAATGACATCAGCCATTTCAAACAATATAGCTGGATCTTTTAGGTAATTCTGTGCATATTTTCTTCTGATGTCTCTAGTATTCATTTAATTAACTTTTTCGCTGTTTTTATTGCTAATTCTAGTGAAGACGTATTCGACTTATTTGAACCTGCGATATCAAGCGCAACACCATGATCTACAGAAGTCCTGATAATTGGAACCCCTAAGGTAATATTTATTGAGTCGCCAAAACTAAGAGCTTTTAAGACTGGAAGAACTTGGTCATGATACATACCAAGATATGCATCAGTTTCTTTTAAAACTTTCATAGAAAAAGCAGTATCTGCAGAAATAGGGTTGGAAACATTTATGTTATTATTTTTTAATATTTTTATAGCAGGTCCAATCTCATTTATTTCTTCTAATCCAATCTTTCCATTTTCACCAGCATGAGGATTTAAACCAAGAATTTTTATATTAGGATTATTTATATTAAATTTTTGTTTAAGATCTTTGTTAAGAATTTTTACTTTATCAATGATAAGCTGCTTACTTATCTTTTTATGAACCTCTTTGAGGGGTATATGAGTTGTTGCTAATGCAACTTTTAATTTCTTTGAAGCAAGCATCATTAAGACATCATCACTTTTAGTAATCTTTTGAATATATTCTGTATGCCCAGAGAATTTTTTGTTTATTGAAATAACATTTTCTTTACTAAGTGGGCCTGTAACAAGAGCAGTTTTCTTGTCTTTAATAGTTTCTTTTATCGCATAATTTAAGTTATTTAAGACGTATTCTCCATTTGATTTATATAGTTTACCTGGCGAAGTATTTCTACATTTTGTTAATTTTATGACCTGTAAGACACTCCTACGATTAGTTTTGCTCTCACATATCGAGTCTATTTCATCAATATTTATTTTTTTACTTAGTAATTTTGCTCTTTCTAAAAATAGATTTGGATCACCTATTGATACGATTGGTATTTTAAAATTTTCCCAAGATTGAGAACATGCAATTTTAATAATTAAATCTGGACCAATACCAGCTGGCTCACCAGGGGAATAAATTACTTTTTTCAATCTAAGTCTTTAAACTCAACAAAAGCTTCAGCCCGCATGGTTCTGAGAGTATTTTCAAGCTCTTCGTCAAATTTTCTGTTGTATAAGATCCCGTAAGCTCTATCTTCAATAAGTTTATCTGTGAGTTCATAATTTCTTTTATCTAGCACTTCTAGAAAATGAAAACCAAATTGACTTTCAAATACCTCAGAAATTGTTCCTACTTCTGTAGCAAGCATAGTTTCTTCAAAGGTTGGAGCAAAAACGCCTAATCCAACCCATCCTAAATCTCCACCTTGTTTTGCAGACCCAGGGTCTTGTGAGAATTCGTTAGCAAGCAAAGCAAAATCTTCTCCTTCCATCACTCTTTGTCGAATTTCAATTAGTTCTTTTTCAGTTTCTTCTGAAGTTCTTATCGCAGAAGGCATGAGAAGGATATGTCTTGAAAGCCATTGACTCTCATATTTAACAAAATCTCCTCTTTTATCTTCAATTTTTAAGATATGAAAACCAGAACCGCTCTCTAAGGGATCAGATATAAATCCTACTGGTTTTTTAGAAAGTGCCATTTCAAATAGCTCAGGCATATCCGCAGCTTGTCTCCATGACATAAGTCCACCACTAGTAGCATTAGAGCTTAGTGAATTTTCTTTTGCTAACTCAGAGAAATCAGAACCATCTTTAATTAAATTTATTATTTTTTCTGCAGTGCTAAGGTCTTTTACCAATATTTGCCTTACTGATAGTTCAGGCTCAAGAACATCTAAACTTTCATTAGTGGCTAAAAAAGCTTCAAACTCTTTTTCGGTGATTTCAATGTTTTGATTAACTCTACCTCTTTGTATTCTTTGAACACGCATTTCTTTTCGCATCTGCTCACGGACTTCTTCATATGAATCTCCGTTATCTTCAATATAACTAATAAACTCTTCTAGGGACATTTGATTGTTAGATGCCAATCTAGTTATTGTTGTATTTAATTCGGCATCACTAATTTTAACTCCAAGCCTATCAGCTAGTTGCAGTTGGAGTTCTTCTATAATAAGTCTTTCATTTACTTGATCAATAAGAATCTCACGAGGCGGAACTTGCATATTTTGACTTTGATATCCTTCCTCAAGACTTTCAATAGCTTTTTTGACTTGAGATTCCATAACCACACCATCATCAACTATGATCGCGATTCTATCTAATACCTCAATTTTTGCAGTCAAATATGAAGGCGCTAAAAGTAAAATAGATATTAAAAATTTATTCATAAATATACTAATAATTTAATATCGAATTATTCATGAATCTAGAAATTTTTTCAAAGGATGAATTTAATCCTTTTAATTCAAACTCAAAATTAATCCGGCTTTTGTTCTCAATTCTTATTATATTATCCCATGCTTCATTAAGATATGTGTAGGATTCAGGCTTGTAACCATCCAAGTATTTTGAAAAATTCCTATCCGAAGCAGTAATTCTAAATACAAAACAACAGTTTTCATATCCAATACCAAGTGATGATTCTATATTTGAATTTGAAACGTCGTCTCTTTTAAGCCTAGCAATAATACTAAGATTATCTTTTAATCTTAAATCTGCAAAGAATTCAGAGTAATCAAGCTTGTTGTTAAAATCACCTGTCATTTTTGTATATCTTTTTGCATACCCAATTTTCCCATTTTCAAATTTTTGATTAATTGTGATACCTGCCATAGGAAACTTTTTCATCTCCTCAGAGTAACTTCCCATAGTCATTACCATTGTTTTCATATTAGGCATCCATTTACCCATTATTACTATAGGCCCTTTGTCGTTATTCATCATTGACATCATATTCATATCCATAGAGTTAGACATCATCCCCATATCCATCACCATAGAGCTAGACATCATTTCGTTTTCCATGGATGCCATACCCACTCCATCAATAAAAACCTTTCTGTCATTAATATAAAATTTTTGTGAAGCTTTTAGAGATAACTTATTCATGCCCATGTGACGATTAATATACTCAATACTTAAGGTATAAAAATTTTGATCACCTATTCTGTCCATACCAGTAAATCGTTCTGTATTAAAAAGTTGATTCATCATGCCTAACTTATAAGAATCAAAAATAGGATTCATATTTTGATCTTCATGTCCTACATAACCATAAAATAATCTAGGTTTTATAATATTTTGATTCATTCCATCTTTTTTTATGAAGAGGGTGCTTAGTTCTGCTTTGAAAGTAGGAACGAGTATTGAATTGGTCTTTGAATTAGTATTTTTAAGATCATAGTTAATACCTTTCATCCCAATGGAAGTTTTCAGCTTATACCCATTTAAATTCGAAGAATTGGATATTTCTAAATCATAGAATAATCTCGTTCCTTCAATAGGGTCGTTAATAAAAGTTTGAAATTTGTTGTTGCTTAAATGATTTCCAAAAAAACCATGAATACTATTTGCTTTAAAGTCAGTATAGTTTAGATATTCACGTATAGAGATTCTTTTGAATTGTTTGAAATATTCTATGTCTATTGAGGGAGCTTTTTTATAACCATTTGTTAAAAGAGGGTTAAGTGATTGATAAGCTTCTTGAGATACCTTAATTTTAATATTTTTAAATACACTATTAAAATGTATATTCTGTCTTAGATTCTGCTCTCTCTGACTTCCTATTGAAGTTATATCACCTGGAATATCTCTTAAAACTTGGCTATCCGAAGTTTTTGACCAATCAATATCTATCCAAAAATTTTCTTTTTTGCCATATGTATCTTTTATACCAAATGCCCACCTTGAGCTGGATTCATTGGGGTAATTATTTTGATACTCTTTATCTTTATCAAAATAAAAGAAATCTAAATTTCTTAAATTATTTGATTCACCATGAATATTTCTAAAGTTTCCTTCCACTCCTGCTCCTCTATCAGATATATTTCGAAGAGCAATTGTCATATCAGACTTATTTGATGTAACTTGATAGTAAGGAATCATAAAATCTAATCCATCAGATGAAAAAGATAACTGAGGCTCTAAAAAACCTGACATTCTGTCTTGTGAAGTTGCAAATGGAATATAAGGAAGTCTAAGTACTGTTCTATCAAAAGCTTTAATTTTTACTTTTTTTGCATAACCTCTCATGGTTTGGTCATTCAAAACAATGCTTTCAGCTATAAGTTCCCATCCATTTGATTTATCTGAACAGGAGGTCATTGAGACTTGATTGAAAATAATGTTTTCATCAATATTTCCTTTTAGAGAATCAAAATTGATTATTAAACCTCTGTTATTAAGAAAAGTTTCACCATCTTCAAGTGCAATTGAAAGTTTATCTTTGTTAAAAGATCCAGAACTTGCCCTAAAAAAGTAGTCCTTCAAGAATAGATCACCATTTTTTCTAAAATCTACCAAACCATTATCTTGGTCAACTCTTGCTTTTTCTGAAATAAGGATTCCATCCGGAAAGTCAATTTCAACATTGCCATTCAATATGAGCGCATTTTGTTCTGTTATTTCAAATTTATCTGACTTGATATCTAAGCTTTCCATGTCTTGCACTTTTCCAAGATAGGGCTTATAAGCTAGGCAGGTTGGGTTATTACTCGAATTTTTTTCAAGAATACCATCTTCTAGTAAATCTCCATTTATATAGCCTTGATGAAGAATGAAAGTCATTAAAAGAACTATTTTCTTGGCTCTTATCATATTAATATTTTATACCTCAATGGTTTGAAAGAGTATTTTATTAAAAGTTCTATTATTTGTTTGAATTTATGTATTCTTCTAACTGATGTAAATGATCTTTTCCAAAGAATATTTGATCATCATAGAAGAATGTTGGAACACCAAAAGAGCCTCTTTTAACAGCATCGTCAGTATTTGATATTAACTTATCTTTACAAGCTTGTGATAAAACAATTTCTATTATTGATTCAACATCAAGATCAGCTTCAGCTAGGACCTCTTTTAATACTTCTATATCCGAGATATTTTTATCTCTTTCCCACATAGCACTAATAACACATTCAAAGTATTCTTTAAAGATTTTTAGTTCTTGTGCCGCTATCGCTCCTCTTTGAACCTGAATAGTAACTGGAGGAAAATGTGAATTAAATTTGTAATTAGTTAAGTTATGCTGCTTAACAAATCTATCAATTTCTATCATTTGATAGTTACTTTTATTTTTGCAGTCTGCAAATGCTATAAAAGGAGGCTGATTATTAGATAGTTTATGAATGCCACCTAATAAACAAGGAATATAATTAAATTTTACACCTGTTCTTTCTTCAAAATCAGGAATTAATTTATGAGCAAGATATGTATTTGGACTTGCAACATCAAAAATAAAGTCTACTTTCATTTCTATCAACAATTTTGTAAAGTAAAACAATTAAACACTGATATGAAAGATTTTTCAAAATATTCCGCAATTATTATTGGAGCAGGAGATGCCACAGGTGGAGCTATAACTAAAAAATTTGCAAGCCATGGTTATAAGGTTTGTCCGGTTAGAAGACCAAGAAGTTTAGATAAAGTAAATAAGTTAGCAGATGAAATTAATAATTCTGGAGGATGGGCTAAAGGCTTTGGTGTAGATGCAAGAGAAGAAGATTCAATAAAAGCTCTTTTTAATGAAGTTGAAGAAAAAATTGCTCCTATTGATGTTGTTGTTTTCAACCCTGGTGCAAATGTTTTTTTCCCGATTGAAGATACGACTTCAAGAGTGTTTAAGAAGGTATGGGAAATGGCAGCTTTTGCAGGCTTCTTAACAGGAAGAGAAGCCGCCAAATACATGAAAAAAAGAAATGAAGGTTCAATATTCTTTACTGGAGCTACTGCTTCTATGCGGGGCAGTTCAGGGTTTTCAGCTTTTTCGAGTGCAAAATTTGCATTAAGAGCAGTTGCCCAAAGCATGGCGCGAGAATTAGGACCGAAAGGAATACATGTCGCACATTTTATTATTGACGGAGCAATAGACACAGCATTTATTAAAGAAACATTTCCTGATGTATATGCTCTAAAGGAAAAAGACGGTATTCTACAACCGGAAGCAATTGCAGATGCATATTGGTTTGTCCATTCTCAACATAGAAGCGCTTGGACACATGAATTGGACTTACGTCCGTATATGGAAAAATTTTAATAATAAAGAGGAAAAAATAATGAGTTTAAAAGATAAAGTAATTTTTATTTCAGGCGGAAGCAGAGGTATTGGTCTTGCTATGGTAAAAAAGGCAGCCTCAGATGGGGCAAAAGTTGTTATTGCTGCAAAGACAGCTGATCCACATCCAAAATTACCAGGAACAATCTACACTGCAGCTGAAGAAATTGTAGAAGCAGGCGGTGAAGCGCTTCCTGTAATATGTGATATCAGAAATGAGGACAACGTTAGAGATGCCGTGAATCAATCTGTTGATCATTTTGGAGGTATTGATATTTGTATTAATAATGCCTCTGCAATTCAATTGACTAATGTTACGGATACTGAAATGAAAAGATATGATCTTATGCATCAAATAAATGGAAGAGGGACATACATGGTGAGTAAATACTGTTTACCTCATTTAAAAAAATCTAATAATCCACATATTTTAAATTTAGCACCGCCTTTGGATATGCATCCTAAATGGTTTTCAGGAACTGTCGCATACACAATGGCAAAATATACAATGAGTATGTGTGTTTTAGGTATGGCAGAAGAATTTAAGGAATTTGGCATAGCGGTTAATGCATTATGGCCCAGAACTGCTATTGCTACTGCTGCCGTTCAAAATCATCTTGGCGGAGATGAGATTATGAAACTTTCTAGGAATGTGGACATCATGGCTGACTCGGCATATGAGATATTAACTAAAGATTCAAAAGAATATACTGGTAACTTTTGTATAGATGATCTAGTTCTTTATGAAGCTGGAGTAAAAGATTTTACTAAATATGCATCAGCTCCTTTTGGAGAATTAATGCCAGATTTTTTTGTTCCAGACGATACACCCTTGCCAGAGGAAATTAAAAATAGTTAGTTGAAAGAAGAAGAAGCCATAAGTTTAAGCAAGCAATGTAACTTTAATGTTTTGAGAGCATTACCTTTAAAACTTGAGGCTAGCGGAAGAGAGTATTGGAGGATTATAAATAATCAAGATGAATCCTTTATTCTTTGTTATTTAGACCCAAAAAAAGGAAACCATTCAAAATTTATTTCCATCTCAAATAATCTAAAGGATAGTAATATTTCTTGCGCAAATGTTATCTATCACAATGAAGATCTCGGAGTCACCATACAAGATGATCTGGGAGATAGAGACCTTCTTTCAATATTAAATGATGATAATAAAGATGATTTATTAAAAAATTCACTAGAAATACTATTACAAATTCAAAACTCAAAGCTTTTAAAAGTTGAGAGCTTTTCAAAAGAAGAACTAATTGAGCAAATGAATCTATTTAAAGATATTTTTTGCAAAAAGTTTTTGAATACTGATGCTGATGCTTCGATTGATATGCTCATCTCAGAAACAATTGATACTCTTATTGATCATCCTTGGGTAAATTGTCATTTTGATTTTGAAAGACGTAACCTAGTGCTTAACAAAGATAATGATTTAACAGTTATTGATTATCAAGATATGAAAGTAGGGCCAATAGGAATAGATTTAGCAGCAATATTAGTAGATCACTATTATGAAGCCAATATTTCACATACTAAGACTTTATTAAATTACTATTCAAATTTAATGAAATTGGAATATTCAGAAGAAGAGCTTTATGAATTTCTTAGATGGGGATGTATCCAAAGAAATTTAAGAATACTTGGAACTTTAGCAAATTTATATATTGAAAATAATAGAAGTTTTAGATTAAAAGATTTACCAATGATATTAAATAATCTTATTGAAATGGTTCCAGATGAACATTCATCAAAGGAATTTATGAAAAAACATATTAAATCGATTTTAGACAAGAAAATTTCAGAATTATGAAAGCGATGATATTAGCAGCGGGTTATGGTAAAAGGTTAATGCCTTTAACCAAAGACACTCCGAAGCCATTGCTTAAGGTTGGAAATCAATCATTAATAAAGCGCAATATTAATTATTTAATTAAAAATGGGTTTTCAGAAATCGTAATAAATGTTTCTCATCTTGGCGAACTTGTTCAACAACATGTAGAAGACAATTTTCCAGATAAAAATATTTCTTTTTCTTATGAGGAAAAACCCCTAGGAACAGGAGGAGGTATTTTGAATGCTTTAAAGCTTCTTGGAAGCAAACCATTTTTAGTAATTAATGCAGATATATATCATGATATTAATATTAAAAATTTACCAAAAGATATCAATGCAGCTCATCTCATAGGTGTTAAAAACCCAAGCCATAATCATCTTGGAGATTTTTCATTAAAAGAAAGAACTGTTGTTATAAATGAAAGCAATAATAATTTAACCTGGTGTGGTATATCAGTCATTAATCCTATAATCTTTGAAAAAAATACTTTTGAAAATGATAGTTTTAGTATTTGGAAGAGTGTCTTACCCCAATATATTAAAAAAGCGATGGTGACAGGACAAATGTCTTCTGAACCATGGGTTGATGTTGGAACTCTAGAACGTTTAAAACTTGCTAATACAGTCAATAATGAAGAGAATTAGCAAATGAGTGATAAAAAATACATAATTGCGCCCTCTATTTTGGCATCAGATTTTGCAAAATTAGGTGAAGAGGTTAGAGATGTTCTAGATGCTGGAGCAGATTGGATTCATTTCGATGTAATGGATAATCATTATGTTCCTAATCTAACCATTGGACCAATGGTCTGCAAAGCTCTAAGAAATTATGGCATAAAAGAATTTATTGATGTTCATTTAATGATTGATCCTGTAGATGAATTAGCACAAAGTTTTATTGAAGCAGGAGCTGATTTAATAAGTTTTCATCCTGAAGCCTCAAAACATATACATAGATCAATACATGCCATTAAAGATAAAGGTTGTAAAGCTGGGCTTGTTTATAACCCCGCAACGCCACTTCATACTCTTGAAAGTGTTTTAGAAGATCTAGACTTAGTTTTAATAATGAGCGTAAATCCAGGCTTTGGTGGACAATCTTTTATTCATGGCTCAATTGAGAAAATAGCTCAGGTTAGAAAAATGATTGATGCCTTAGGAAAAGATATTCGTCTAGAAGTTGATGGTGGTATAAATAAAGATACCATTGCTCTAGCATCAGAGGCTGGTGCTGATACTTTCGTTGCAGGCTCAGCAATATTCAATACAGAAAATTATGAGCAAACAATATCTGAACTTCGTTCCAAAATCGTTTAAGTACTTTATATTCTTATTCTTCATAGATCATTTAGATGCTTCGAAAGATATAGATATTCTAGAATATCTAAGCGAATTAGATGTTGTGTCCAAATTTGAAGATAGGAAAAGAGGACTCATGTTAAAAGAGTCAATTCCTGAAAATTACGGTATGTTTTTTGTTTGGCCCTATGAAAAAAAACAATGCATGTGGATGAAGGATACATACGTATCCTTAAGTGTTGCTTATATTGATAGAAAGGGAAAAATTTTAGAAATATATGATATGGTTCCACTTTCAAAAAATTCGGTTTGCTCAAAAAAAGCTTCAAAGTATGCACTTGAGGTAAATTCTGGATGGTTTGCTAAAAATAATATTAATGTTGGTGATGAAATAAAGGTTAAAAAAGTACTTTCATATGATAAGTAAAGAAGAATACATAAAATACGCTGAAAATGGTTTTAATATTATTCCTTTGGTTAAAACTATTGATCAGGATTTAGATTCTCCCATAAAAGTTTTTTCAAAAATTAAAAATAAACTTAACACGTTCCTGCTTGAATCAATTGAAGGAGGAGAAAAGTGGGCACAATATTCAATAATTGGCCTGGACTGCAGAGAAACGATAAAAGTATCTGAAAAAAAAATTGAAATTCAAACAGATACTGGATTAAACAAGATTGAATCAAATGAGCCTCTTGATGAATTAAATAAACTGATAGGCAAGCATAAATCACCCAATTTAGATAATATGCCAAGATTTTATGGTGGATACGTAGGCTTCTTTGCATATGAAAGTGCAAAGTATGCTGAACAAAAAATTAATGTATTAGAAAAAAAGGATTCAAAATTTGATGAGGATATGCCAGATATTTATTTAGTTAAATCTGAAAAACTAATTGTTTACGATAATTTTAATAAAACCATGCAGGCTATCTATAACGCAGATCCATTGAAAATGTCTTACGAGGAAGCTCTAACAAAAATTGATGAAATTCAAAGCAGCATCGACCAGTCAACTGAATATCAAGAAATTTCGTATTCAGATATCTCAGGACAAATAGAATTCATGTCAAATTTTACAAAAGATGAATATATTAGCTCTGTTAAAAGAATCAAAGAATATATAAAAGACGGAGATGCAATGCAGGTTGTATTAGCTCAAGATTTTTATAGTTCATTTGATGGTGATTCTTTTGAATTATATTGTGCATTAAGAAAAATCAACCCATCTCCTTATATGTACTATTTGAATCTTGACGAATGTGAAGTAGTAGGGTCCTCCCCTGAAATACTAGTTAGATTAGAAGAAGATGACATCACTCTGAGGCCAATTGCTGGGACAAGAAAAAGAGGTCAGACCAAAGAAGAAGACAAAAATAATGAACTTGATTTATTAAGTGATCCAAAAGAATTGGCAGAACATCTTATGCTTATAGATCTAGGTAGAAATGATGTTGGAAGAATTTCTAAAATAGGAAGCGTAAAGTTAACTGAGAAAATGGTGATAGAAAGATACTCTCATGTTATGCATATAGTCTCAAATGTAGAAGGCAAGCTTTCTAAAGGATTGACTTTTATTGATGCTCTTAAAGCTACTTTGCCAGCTGGAACTCTATCAGGTGCACCAAAAATTCGAGCCATGGAAATAATTAATGAACTTGAGCCAAGTTCTCGAGGTATTTATGGGGGTGCAATAGGATATATTTCATGGAATGGAAATATTGATACCGCAATAGCTATAAGAACTGCTGTCATAAAGGATAAAAAAATTCATGTTGGTGCAGGGGCAGGAATAGTTGCTGACTCAGATCCAGAAAAGGAATGGCAAGAATGTGTTCAAAAATCAAGAGCATTCTTAGATGCCATAGAGATGATTTCATGATTATAGTTATAGATAATTACGATAGTTTTACTTACAACCTAGTCCATTATATTGGTGAACTCGAAAAAGATATTAAAGTTATAAGAAATGACGAAATGTCTGTATCAGAAATCATAGATAATAATCCAAGCAAGATTGTTATATCTCCCGGTCCATGTACACCAAAAGAAGCAGGAATATCAATTGAACTAATTAAAGCTGCGGAAGTTCCAGTTCTAGGTGTTTGTTTAGGACACCAAGCGATTGGTGCGGCTTTTGGTGGAGACGTTATTAAGGCTCCAGAAATTTTTCATGGAAAAACCTCAAGCATTAACCATGATGGAAGTATAATTTTTAGTGGAATTGAGCGAACATATGATGTAGTCAGATATCACAGCTTAATTATAGATATGAAGACTTTGCCTGACGAACTCAATGTAACGGCAACTTTAAGTGATAATAAAGAAATAATCATGGCTGTTGAGCATATCAGTAGACCAATTTATGGTGTTCAGTTTCATCCTGAGTCAATTGATACAAATAATGGCAAAAAGCTGATAGAAAATTTTATAAAGAAAATATGAAAGACTTTATTAACAAAGTAAATAATAAAGAAAATTTGAATCTTGATGAAATGCAAGAAGCCATTAATTTAATAATGTCTGGTATGGTTGATGATGACGCAATTGAATCTTTTCTTATTGGATTAAATACAAAAGGCATATCAGAAATCGAAGTTACTGCTGCGGCAACTGTAATGAAAGAAAAATCTTTAAAATTTGATATTGGTGATGGTAAACATATAGATACTTGCGGAACTGGTGGGACAGGTCTTCATACTTTCAATTGCTCTACTGCATCATCATTTGTAGCCGCAGCTGGTGGAGCAAAGATTACTAAGCATGGTAATAAAGCTGTATCTAGCAAATCTGGAAGTGCAGACTTTCTTTCAGAGTCAGGCGCAAATATAAATCATGAAAGAGAAAAATTAATTTCAATATTTGATAAAGTTGGGTTTGTATTCTTATTTGCTCCTCTTCATCATGAAGCAATGAAATATGTCATGCCAGTAAGACAAAAAATTGCAAAAAAAACAATTTTTAACTTATTAGGGCCTCATACTAATCCATGCAGCGCTAAAAGACAGATCATAGGAGTTTACGACAAGGAGCTCGTAAAAATGTTTTCTAATGTTGCTAAAAATCTTGATATGGAACATGTCATGATTGTGCACGGCGATGATGGTCTTGATGAGATTTCAATTTGTTCAGAAACCACTATTTCTGAATTAAAAGATAATCAAATTAATGAGTATAAAATTTCTCCAAAAGATTTTGGACTAAGCATATCTTCATTTGATCAAATTGCTGCAAATTCATCTAACGAAAGCCTTTTTCTTGTTAATAATGCATTCAATGGAGAAAATTCTGCTGTTCAAGATATGATTGCATTAAATAGCGGTGCTGCTTTGTACTTAGCAAATGTTGTTGGTTCTATGAATGATGGTATAGAGATGGCATTTGATTTAATGAATAATGGAAAAGCCGCTCAAAAATTAGCTGATTATGTGAGGGTCTCGAACGAGTGATGAATATTCTTGATCAAATTGTTGCAAAAACAAAATTTAAACTTAAAGAAAAAAAACAAAGACTATCGATTGAGGAGTTAATCTCTAAACTAGATTTCCAAAACTTAAAAGAAAGCAACTTTAAAAAAAGTCTTGAGAATAAAACTGAAGCTATCATTGCTGAAATCAAAAAAGCATCACCAAGTGCTGGAATTATCAGTGAAAATTTTGATCCAATCTTAAAAGCAAAAGAATATGAATCTTTTGGGGTTTCAGCGCTTTCCATTCTTACAGAGGAAGATTATTTTTTAGGCAATATTCAGTATCTTAAGGATATTAGAGCTAACACGAGTCTACCAATCCTAAGAAAAGACTTCATAGTTGATGACTATCAAATATACGAGTCAAAACTCATTGGCGCAGATTGTATTTTGCTTATTGCTTCAATACTAAATAATGATGAGTTAAAAGTATTTTCAGAAACAGCAGAAAAACTTAAGTTAGATTATATTATTGAAGTTCATAATGAAGAGGAATTGCATAGAATAGAAAATTTCTCTAGTGCAATAATTGGAGTTAACAACAGAAATTTAAAAACTTTTGAAGTGGACATAAATAATTCAATTAAACTTAAAAAAATATTTAAAGAGGATAATATTTTTATCTCAGAATCTGGAATTAAAAGCAAAAAAGATATACAACAACTTCAGCAACAAAATATAAATGTTTTTCTTATTGGTGAAAGCATGATGAAAGGAGATTTTTTTGAAACTTAGGGAATGGCAAGAGAAAGCTTTCCCACTCTGGTGGTCTAAAAAAAGAGGAATTGTCAAAGTTGTTACTGGAGGAGGTAAAACATTTTTTGCAATACATTGTTTAAAAAAATATCTTGAGGAAAATCCTGAAAAATTAGCCTTAATCGTAGTGCCTTCAATTGCACTCTTAGATCAATGGTATGAAAGCCTCTCACAAGAATTTAGAAATAAAGAAATTTCGCTCAATGGGGGTGGAGAACAAACCAATCAAATTACAAAAATATGTATTTCTACAATTGATTCCATGAAGAATATTATTGATCAAGTTGATTATCAGAATACATTTTTAATTGTTGATGAATGTCACAAGATAGGAACTGAAAAAAGAGGAGATATGCTTTCAAATAGTTGGAACGCTACTCTTGGATTATCTGCAACTCCTGAGAGAGACTATGATGATAATTTTTACATCATTATTAAGAAAATATTAGGAGATATTGTTTTTGATTATGACTACATTGATGCTAGAGAAGATGAGGTAATTGTTAATTTTAAACTTTTGTATGGTTATGCGGCATTACTGCCAGAAGAAGAAGAAAAATATAAAAAATTTACTAAAAGTATACAAAGAAGGGCAGCTACTATTGGTGGAAACAATATGGATGACTATCCATTAAAGATGCTTATATTTAATAGAGCTAGATTGATCAAAAACTCAAAAAATAGGATTCCGTATGGCGTTGATTTGATTCAAAAATATAAAAGAGACAGCTGGATTGTATTTACAGAAAATAAAAAGCAAGCAAAAGAATTTAATACAATTATTAATAAAAAGGGATTCAAATCTGGTATTTACAATACAGATTTAAAAGATGATGAAAGACAAGAGAATCTGGAAGATTTTAAAAAAGGAAAACTAAATGTTCTCGTCAGTTGCACTGCATTAGATGAAGGTTTTGATATGCCTGAGGCTGATGGGGCAATGATCTTGAGTGCATCCTCCTCAAAAAGACAAAGAATTCAAAGAATGGGGAGGGTACTAAGAATTACCGCAAATAAAGAAAACGCATTAATAGTTACTGTATATTCTTCAAAAACTGAGTACGAAAAATTAAGAGAGGAGTCTAATAGATATCAATTAGAAGGTGTCCCAGTTAAGTGGCAACAAATGAGTTTATAATATTTTCATGTCTTTAACTTATTCAAGCATGTTAGATTTAGGAACAGATTTAATAGCATTTGATCTTCCTAATACCATTACGCAGAAAAATTTTTCATCTAATACATTAGAAATAAATAAACCTTCCTTAATAATGTTTATTTGTAATCATTGCCCTTATGTAATTCATTATCATGAGGAAATAAAAAGCATTGAGAAAGACTATAAGGATAAAATTAATATGATTGCTATAAGCTCCAATGATATCGATAATTACCCTGATGATCGCCCAGAAATGATGAAAAATTTATGGAAAAACTTAGGTCTTACGTTTCCATATCTTTATGATGAGACTCAAGAAATAGCTAAAAAATATAAAGCAGAATGCACGCCAGAATTCTATCTTTTTGATCAAAATCATAAACTTGCATATAGAGGTAGATTAGATGATTCTTCTCCAGGCTCAGGTACTAAACCAAATGGAGAAGACCTTAGAGGCGCAATATCTAATGTATTAAATAATAAAAAGGTTTCTTTAGAACAATTCCCATCCATGGGCTGCAACATTAAGTGGAAGTCTTAAGATATATCTCTATTTAAATCTGATTTATAGGTCTCAGAAAGAGCCATTACTGAAATAACAGTTAAAAAAGAAGCAAAGGCAATATAGACAGAGACCCAAAAGATATCAAAATCTGTCCACAACATTGTTGCAATTGTAGGTGCAAAAGCCCCACCTAATATAGCACCAGTCTGATAGCCTAAGTTAGCACCTGAATATCTTACTTCAGTGGTGAATAATTCTGTAAAAAATGCAGCTTGAGGCCCATACATCATAGATAAAAATATTAATCCACCAGTTATACCAATGACAGAAAGCCAAAAATTCCCGGTATCAACAAGCGGGAATAACGCAAACGCCCATATAGCAGTTAAGACAGCACCCATTATAAAGACACCTTTACGACCATTCCTATCTGAGTATGCAGAGAAAAAGAATAATGCGGGTGTCATGATGGCTGAACCTATTAGAACTGCAAATAGCATCTCATCTCTTTCCATGCCAGCACTTGTTACACCATACGCAAGCATGAAAGCAATTAATATATAGAAGGTTACTTGTACTGATAAAAATGCTCCAGCAGCAAGAGCGATTCTCCCTGGATATTTTTTTATAGCCTCAATAATTGGTGATTTTTTTATTACGGTATTACTTTGTTCTTGATTGGCTTGCTGATTTTCTTTCGCTTTTAGCAATTCTTGAAATGCTTTAGTATCTTCCATTGTTAATTGAATATACATACTAAGACCAATAAGGACTGCGCTGGCTAAAAATGGAATCCTCCAACCCCAAACATAAAAGGACTCATCAGACATTACAGCTCCAGTAATAATGTAGGCAAGGTTAGCTAAAATTACCCCAATTGGAACGCCTGCCTGAGCATATGCACCATAAAATCCTCTTTGGTCGGAAGGAGCGCTCTCAGTTACTAGTAACATTGCTCCGCCCCATTGACCACCAATTGCCAACCCTTGTGCAAATCTTAGTGTCGTTAGCAGTATTGGAGCTGCAACTCCAATCATCGCATAGGTTGGAAGAAGGCCGATAAGAGTAGAGGCAACACCCATAAGAATTAGTGCAATTACTAGAGTTTTCTTCCTTCCTATTTTATCTCCATAATGACCAAATATTATTCCACCAATAGGCCTAGCAATAAATCCTGCAGCAAAAGTTAATAAAGATAATATTAATGCTGTCGATGGATCAACTTCTCCAAAGAATGCTGTTGGGAATATTAGCGCTGCTGCAGCGCCATAAAGAAAAAAATCGTACCATTCAATACTAGTTCCTGCTAACGCAGTTAATGCAACTTTACGCATATTCAATGTTTTTTCTGAATTTTTAAGATCTGACATAAAAGTTATATAAACTTGCTTGATGAGGTCATTACTTTAGCTGTAATTTCCATTACTTTTTTTGTTGGTGATTCAAGCCCTTCTGCACCAGATTCATTTGCTTGACCTGCATGAAGATCTTCATCTGCTTGCATTGTTTTTAGTATTTCAATGGTTTCTTTATCTTTCTCTGAGATTTTGTCTAAATGTTTTTGTAAATGTTTAACAACTTGTTTTTCAGTTTCCTCAACAAAACCAAGACTAGTCTTTTCACCCATAGCTCCAAATATTGCACCGATGGTAAAAGATCCAGCATACCATAATGGATTTAATAGAGAGCTCTTTCCATCAAGCTCATCTAATCTCTTTTTACACCATACTAAATGATCAGTCTCTTCTTCTCCGGCCTGAATTAAATGCTCTTTAATTTTTGGGTCTTTGCATACAAACGCTTGTCCTCTATAAAGAGCCTGTGCTGCAACTTCTCCAGCATGATTAATTCGCATCATTTGAATAGAGAGGTCTTTTTCTTTTTTAGTAAGTTCTTCGACATTTTTTTGGATAGGCCTTGGAGGATACTCTCTTTCAGTACCTGTTTTTTTATCTGAAAGAGTTTTTAAAGCTATATCAAACTCATTCACAATCCCATTTAAAATACTCATTTAATTCCTTTAAAGCCTATGTCTTTTCTAAAATATGAACCATCAAATTCAACCTTTTCAACTAGATTATATGCGTTTTGCTGTGCTTCCTTCAAATCGTTACCTAATGCGGTTGCACAAAATACTCTTCCACCACTTGTTAAGATTTTGTTATCTTCATATTTTGTACCTGCGTGAAATAATTTATTTCCTTTATCATCATGGTCCTTAATATTTACCTCTTTGTTAGATTCATAATTTTCTGGATACCCTTGAGATGCAATCACAACACCACATGAATGCTTATCAGTCCATTCAATAGAATATGAATCAAGCTCATCATTAATTGCTGCATTACAAAGTTCAACCAGGCTTGATTGAAGTCTGAGTAAAATAGGCTGTGTCTCTGGATCACCAAATCTACAATTAAATTCTAGTACTTTAATTTTATTATCTTTTATCATAAGACCAGCATACAAAAACCCAAGATAGGGAGACCCTTCCTTGATTAATCCCTCCATAGTTGGATACATAACCTGATCAAGAATTTTTTTATGCAATTCATTAGTAACAATTGGCGCAGGCGAATATGCTCCCATCCCTCCAGTATTCAAACCAACATCACCATCTCCGATTGCCTTATGATCTTGACTAGTTGCTAAAGGGATTATTTTATCTTTACTGACAACTGCTATAAAAGAAGCTTCTTCACCTTCTAAAAATTCTTCGATTACGACTCTATTACCAGCAGCACCAAAAGCATTGTCTTTAAAAATATTTACTAGAGCTTCCTCAGCTTCTTTTATATTTGAGCAGATAATAACTCCTTTACCAGCCGCCAATCCGTCTGCTTTGATAACAGTCGGATAATTAATTTGATCAAGGTATTTTAAAGCTGAATCAAAATCATCAAAAGATTCATATTCTGCAGTAGGGATATTATATTTTACAAAAAAATCTTTAGAGAAAGTCTTAGAACCTTCTAGTTGCGCTGCTTCTTTTGATGGACCAAAGGTATTTATATTTTTACTATGAAGGTAATTAGTTAATCCTTCAACCAAAGGTTGTTCAGGCCCAATTATTACAAGCTTAATACTTTCATTTATGCAAAAATCTTCAATCGCATTGAAGTTATTAATATCTATTTCAACATTGCTCACCTTTTCTTCAAGATGAGTTCCAGCATTTCCAGGAGAGACAAAAACATGACTGACGATATTATCTTGAGCACATTTCCATGCCAAAGCATGTTCCCTTCCACCAGAGCCAATAATTAAAACTTTCATTAGTGTCTGAAATGCCTCATTCCAGTAAATACCATTGCTATATTATGTTCATTAGCAGCAGTAATAACTTCATCGTCTTTGATAGATCCACCAGGCTGAATAATTGCAGTAATACCACTTAATGCTGCTTTATCAATGCCATCTCTGAATGGAAAAAAAGCATCTGAGGCCATAACAGCATCATTTACATCAAGACCTTCTTCTTTTGCTTTCAAATTTGCTATTTCCGCACTAATTACTCGACTCATTTGTCCTGCACCGATTCCAATAGTTTGTTTGTTTTTAACGTAAACGATTGCATTACTCTTCACAAATTTTGCTACTTTCCATGCAAACATTAAATCATCCATTTGATTTTCTGACGGCTTTCTTTTAGTCACGCATTTTAGATCATCAACTGTTACACTTTTTTGATCGTCATCTTGAACCAAAATCCCACCAGATACTTTTTTAATTGTTCCTGGATAAGGGTTATCTTGTTTAATATCTACTTTTAAAATCCTAATATTTTTTTTGTTAGAAAATTCATTTAAAGCCTCTTTTTCAAAATCAGGCGCAATAACTAATTCAACAAATTGTCTTGAGTTTATTTCTTTTGCTGTTGCTTGGGTTACTATTTTATTAAAAGCAATTATTCCTCCAAAAGCAGATGTCGGATCTGTTTTAAAAGCCAAATCATAAGCATCACTTATAGAGTTTGCTTCCGAAACCCCGCATGGATTTGCATGCTTTACTATTACACACGCTGGATCACTAAATTCTCTTACACACTCCCATGCAGCATCTGCATCGACAATATTGTTATATGAAAGTTCTTTGCCTTGGATAATATCTGCATTAGCAATATTTATATTTTCTAAGTTTTCAAAAGTAAATAATGTGGCCGATTGATGAGGATTTTCTCCATATCTCAATGTAGTACTCTTCTCGATGCTATAGTCATGTATTTTTTTATCATCGTTTTTAAGATAATTAGATATTGATTTATCGTAATCTGACATCAAGGCAAAAACCTTTTGCGATAAATTTTTTCGGTGTTCAT
>CACELG010000006.1 GCA_902560315.1 uncultured SAR86 cluster bacterium
AATATAAACCTTGAGTAGCACATAGTCTGATAAGGTCAGTTGTACCAACAGTACCAACTGCGTTATCAATTTCAATGCTCCAATAGTCTACAGTCATTGTTAAACCATCAATTGGATCAATAACCGCACCGATTGTCCATGACTCAGATGTTTCTGGTTGTAGATTTGGATTACCACCATAAAGTGTTGGAATCTGAACTAAGTTAGATACATATCCTGTTGCTGGAACGCCATTTGCTTGACAAGAAGCAGTAGCCTGTCCACCTGATGCAGTATTATCATCACAAGCATCATCAGCAGTAGGATAGCTTAAGAATGTACCACCATATAAATCAGGAACTGATGGAGCTCTAAAAGCCTCTGAGAATGTACCTCTAAGTTCAACTTGATCGCTTACCGCATATTGGAAACCAACCTCTGAATTAGTAGTATCACCAAATGTTGAATAATCTGAATATCTTGATGCAAGTGAAACCTCTAGATTACCCTTTACATACAATAATTCGACAAACATATCATCAACTTCATAAGAACCTGATGTATTTAAAGAAGAACCAGCAGTAGTAATACCTTGAAGGATAAGACCATCGTTAGTAGTTGAACCACTGTCTTCTCTGTACTCATAACCAGCAGCGAAAGATAATGTATCGCTTCCTGGTACAGCACCAGAAATTGTAGCACCGTAGTTCTTCTGCTCGTTTTCACCCATT
Source organism: uncultured SAR86 cluster bacterium (assembly GCA_902560315.1). Classification (GTDB taxonomy): domain Bacteria; phylum Pseudomonadota; class Gammaproteobacteria; order Magnimaribacterales; family D2472; genus SAR86A. The sequence continues at coordinate 711 of CACELG010000006.1, forward strand.
CCGTAAGAATCCCAGTCGCCTGAAATATACTGAAGCATTTCAGGTGTTACTGCACCCTTTCCAAATATGTTTAATGGAACACAAGAGCTAGAAATTGAAGTATTTGCATCAACACCACACTTTAGGTCGCCATTTGCATCGAAGTAAGTAGGACCTGCAGCATCACGAACTTTCTCAAGGTTAAAGTATCCTCTTGAAGTTATATCAGCATCATTTCTACCGAAATTAAAGAAAGCAGTCCAGTTCATACCGTTGCTTAGCTCACCTTCTAGTCCCATTACAAGTCTATACACATTAGTATCTCTATCGTCTAATCTTTGTGCATTTTCGACCATTCTTCTTCTCCAGTCATCAATTTGAACTGCAGAACCGTTAACCATATCTAGGTTACCGTCAGCATCAAACTTAGGACCGAAAGTCATGTTGTAGTAGTTATCTGCTGTATATGGAGCAGGAACACCAAAGAATGCTAAAGGAGCTAAAGGCTCAAAAGCAAGTGCTCTTTTACTTTCAACATTAGAAAATAGGACTTCAGCAAAAAATGAAAGAGTATCACTAATCTGATAGTTACTGTTCATTGTGAAGCTATATTTTTCTTGAGGTGTTCTTAAGTAGTTAACTGGATTGTAGTTATAAGCATCTGTTCCAGTCCAAGCTCTGAAGTCGCCATATTCTGGTCCTAATGTATAACTTCCATTTGGGCCAAAAGCTCTAACCCATGGAGGAGCTGAACTACCACCTGGATAACATGCTAAAGCACAATTAGATCCATCAACTCTTGCATCATCAGAAGCAAAATAAGCTGGAGCCCATACTTCAGTGTTAGACCAAGGCTGTTCTGACATAAAAGCACCAAAGTTTTCACTTGAAGTGAATCCAAATACTGTGCTTCCTCTATCACTTTCTGTGCCAACAACTACACTAAATTCTTGGTTACCCATGTTAGTGTCCTGTGAATCACTTTTAAATAGATCAACAGTTACTCCGTCATGAGATTTTTTAGTAATAATGTTAACAACACCAGCCATAGCATCTGAACCGTATATAGCAGAAGCACCGTCTTTTAGTACTTCGATACGCTCAATCATAGCTGTTGGTATGTGAGAAAGGTCAGGAGACGCTGCTGCGCCGTTACCCATTGGTACAACTCTTCTTCCGTTTAATAAAAGAAGTGTTCTAGATGATCCAATACCCCGTAAAGAGTATCTAACACCACCAGATCCACCGTTGTTAGTATTTAAAGTAGGAAGAGAACCCTGCGTTGCACTGATTTGTCTTAAAACCTCACCAAGATCAGTTAATCCTGATTTTTTAATGTCATCTGCGCTAACAACAGTAACTGGAGCTGACGTTGCTACTTCAGGTCTAGCAATTCTAGAACCCGTAGTAATAACTTCCTCTATATCAGCACTCTCGTCCTGAGAAGCTACATCCACATTAAAAGCACTAAATGTTACGACTAATGTGAAAAGTAGGTAATTTTTATAATTAAACATACAATTCCCCTGTAGTTTTTGTTAAATGTTAATGAATAAACACGCAAAAATACGCGCCCATTCACGTCATGTCAGACATTGTTTCAGAGTTTTTTGTATAAATCTACATTTATTTTCAATTATTTATAATTAATTATAAGTAAAGCATATATATTTAAATCAAAGTTATTGCATTTATTAAGCAATTAAATATTAACGTTTCATCTATTTTTCTCTTACAATGTAAAAATAATTAATAAATATCTAATTTATGCTCCTTAAAAACAAGAAAATATTAATCTCTGGTCTAGCAAATAAATACTCAATTGCTGCTGGAATAGCCTATGCAATGCATCGTGAAGGAGCTGAATTAGCTTTTACTTACCAAAATGAAAGATTGTTAAAGAATCTTAGACCAATAGCTGATGAATGTGGTTCAAATATCTTGATTGAATGTGATGTATCAAATGATGATTCAATAAAATCTTCATTTGAAGAATTATCAAAAAAATGGAAAAAGTTTGATGGTTTTGTTCATTCTATTGGCTTTGCCCCTGCTGATCAACTTGAAGGTGACTTTCTTGAAGTAACTAATCGAGAAGGCTTTAAAATTGCGCATGACATAAGTTCATATAGTTTTACAGCAATGGCAAAGGAATCTAAGTCTATGCTTAACGAAAATTCAGCTTTACTTACCCTCACCTATCTAGGATCAACACAAACAATGCCTAATTACAACGTTATGGGTCTTGCTAAAGCTAGTTTAGAAGCAAATACAAGATTCTTAGCTGCATCATTAGGAAAAGATAATATTCGTGTAAATGCTATATCAGCAGGTCCAATTAAGACTCTAGCAGCTTCCGGTGTTAAAAATTTTAGAAAAATGCTATCTCAACATTCTAATAAAGCTCCGTTAGGTAGAACTGTAACTGCTGAGGAAGTTGGAAATGTAGCAGCATTTATGTGCTCAGACTATGCAAGTGGTATTACAGGAGAAATTACTTATGTTGATGCAGGATTCAATATAGCTGCAATGCCACTGAACGAGTTAAACGATGATTAAAAAATCTTATGAAAAATATGTGCTACCAAAGCTTCTAGATTGTTGTTGCTCAACTAAACCAATAAACTATCAAAGAAAAAAAATTGTTCCAAATGCTAGTGGTAATATTTTAGAAATTGGAATTGGATCAGGTTTAAACCTTCCATTTTACGAAAAATCAAAAATTAACAATCTATATGGTATTGATCCATCAAGTGAATTATGTGATATGGCAAAAAAATCAGCATCTGATCATGAAATAGATGTTAATTTGTTAATTAATGGAGCTGAAGAAATTGAATTACCAAAAGATTCAATAGACACAGTTGTTATGACATACACCTTGTGCACTATTCCAAATCCAATAGAGGCACTTAAAGAAATTAAGCGAGTAATGAAAGCTGATGCAAAAATGCTTTTTTGTGAACATGGAACTGCACCAGATAAAAATATACTTAAATGGCAAAATAGAATTAATCCAATATGGGGAAAGCTATTTGGTGGATGTAATATTAATAGAGATATACCAAGTATTTTAAAAGAAAGTGGTTTCAAAATTAATACACTAGATCAAATGTACCTTCCTAGTACACCTAAAATAGTTGGTTACAACTACTGGGGCGAAGCAACCAACTAAACTTATGAGCAATAGACCTGTTGTGGTTGGATTAGGAACTATCCAGCAAAAAGGTAACTATGACGAACTTGATGAAGCTCTCATATTAATGGATAAAGCCTTTAAGAAAGCTATTAGTGATAGTACAAACAGCAATATTACAGAATACATAGATGAAGTTAGGGTTCCAAAAGGATTTTGGAGATATAGAGATCCTGGTAAGTGGGTTGCTCAAAACAATAATATCAAATCAGTCCAAACAACTGTAACGAAAGTAGGAATACTTCAACAAAACCTAATCAATACTGCATGTAATAAAATTCAAAATGGTGAAATCAGGGCTAGCTTAATTTTAGGTGGTGAGTCCCGTTTTAAAATGCTTAGATCATCAATTGAAAAAAAAGATTATGTTGAAACCCCTTTAATAACGAATCCAGATATTTACGATAAATCATCCGAAGAACTTCAATTAGATATTGAAGAAAAAGAGTTGGGTTCAATGGCTGTTGGTTATTATGCAATACTAGAAAGTGCATTTAGGGCTTCGTTAAATAAAGATATAAAAAGTCATAGCGAATACATTTCAAAAATGTATTCTCATTTTTCAAAAGTAGCTTCCGTTAATGACGATGCATGGATTGATAATCCTCTAAATCCATCTGAAATAGGATATGTAAGTAGTAAAAATCCATTAATGGCATTTCCATATAACAAAAATCACTGTTCTAGTTGGAACGTTAATCAATCATGTGCAATTATTTTATGTTCAGAGGCTGTTGCCGATAAACTCAAAGTACCTTTTGAAAAAAGAGTGTACCCTCTTGCCTCATCTGAAACTAGTTACATGATTCCAGCACTTCAAAGACCTAATTTAATTGAACCAATGGGTATGAAGCTTGCCGCAAATTTTATTTTAAATATTTGTAAAGAAAATAATCTTGATATTGATATGTATGATTTATACAGCTGCTTTCCTGTTGCGGTTCAAATGTTTGCAAAATTTTTAAAAATTACAGATATCGATCAAATGACTATTACTGGAGGGATGCCATTTGCAGGCGGTCCTTTAAATAGTTTTGTACTTCATTCAACAACAAAATTAATATCAAGAATAAGAGAGATGGATAAAGGAATTGGTTTGGTTACTGGTGTATCTGGAATGATGACAAAACAATCCTATTCTTTGTGGTCAAAAAATCCAAATATTGATTTTATTCATAAAGATTTTACAAACGAAGCTAAAAACAAAGAAATACCTATTGAAATATCAAACATAACTGAGGGGAACGGAAAAATTATAGGATATACGATCATAAATTATGATTCAAAACCTAAAGCTATAATGTATATAAATGCTTCAGATGGTAAAAGAAAATTGATTACTTCCTCTGATAAATCTATTATTAAATTAATGGAGAATAAGGAATGGATAGGAAAAAAAATATATTTCAAAGAAAATCAATTGGTTTCATAACTTTTGTATTAATAAGTAATATTATTATTGCTGAGGATATTATCCACAGTATCAATGAACATAAACACAATTTTGAAGATGTAGCTTTAGAAATATGGGAGTTTGCTGAATTAGGATATCAGGAAATAAAAAGTTCTAATAGATTAGCAGAATCTCTTGAAAATCAAGGTTTTAAAATAGAAAAGGGAGTAGCAGGCATCCCTACTGCATTCATTGCAGAGTTTAATAATGGTGGTCCTGTTATTGGAATTCTTGGGGAATTTGATGCTCTTCCCGGTCTCGCTCAGACCAATTCTCCATTTAAAGAAGTTATAAATAATTCTACGGGTGCTGGTCATGCTTGTGGGCATCATTTATTTGGTGCAGCTTCAGCATGGGCTGCAGTTGCTGTTAAAGAATGGTTAGTAAAAAATAATATAAAAGGAACGATTAGATTTTATGGAACTCCTGCCGAAGAAGGAGGTTCTGGAAAAGTTTATATGGTAAGAGAAGGTTTATTTAAAGATGTTGACGTTGTTCTCCACTGGCATCCTGATGATAACAATAGTGCAAATTCAAGAACATCAAATGCCAATAAGTCAGCAAGATTTACATTTAATGGTATTTCAGCTCACGCTGCAGGGTCTCCTGAACAAGGTAGATCTGCTTTAGATGGTGTTGAGGCAATGAATCATATGGTGAATATGATGCGTGAGCATATTCCTCAAGAATCCAGAATTCACTATGTTATTACCAAAGGAGGTCTTGCACCGAATGTTGTACCTGATATTGCAGAAGTTTATTACTATGTAAGGCACCCTAAGATGACTGTTGTTGATGAATTGTTTTTGAGGGTTGCAAATGCTGCATCTGGTGCTGCAATGGGGACTGATACAAATATGTCATATGAAGTTATGCATGGAAATTTTTCACTTCTTCCAAATGATACTATTCAAAAAATTGTTCATAAAAATCTAGAATCATTTGGTGGTATTACATATGACGAAATTGAAAATAAGTATGCAAATGAAATTTATAAAACATTTATTAAGCCTGATAATGAAATTGGTTCTCAAGAAAATATTAGACCATTTAGAACCTCGCATGGATATGGATCTACAGATGTCGGTGATGTTAGTTGGAATGTTCCTACAGCAGGTCTAAGGACTGCTACGTGGGTTCCTGGAACAGCTGCTCATTCATGGCAAGCTGTGGCATCTGGAGGTACATCAATTGGTCTTAAAGGAGCGGAACTAGCTGCTAAAGTTTTAGCAAAAAGTGCTGTAGAAATTTTTTCAGACCAAACAATTATTGAACAAGCTAAAAAAGAACAAAGAATAAGAGTTGGAGAAAATTTTAATTACAAACCATTACTTGGTGATAGAAACCCACCATTAGATTATAGAAAAGTTAATTAGATTGAGTTGATACACCAGCATTAGGCCTTCTTAAATCAGCAAAACCATAGTTTACTCCTTCAGATATATGTATGCTTTGAGTGCTACCTATTGTATTTTCATATTCTGTCTTATGACCCATACTCTTTAGTCTTCTCACAATATCTCTGCTCACTGCCCTCTCATGTTCAAGGCCTTCATAAGGCCAATCTTTATGAATTCTTGGAAGCATTGTTGCTTCACCAATATCTAAATTAAAATCTATAACACCTGTAATTACTCTGAGAATTGCAGCCGGAATATCAGACCCACCTGGTGAACCAGTGATTAAAAATAAATCATCATTTTTATCGAAGATAATTGTTGGTGCCATGGTGCTCATTGGTTTTTTACCAGGCTCAAATCTATTTCCAGGACTTGCACCCCTCCCTATATCATTCTTATCCCCATATCTATAAGCAAAGTTATTCATTTGGCTATTCATTAATATTCCGGTTTCAGGGATTGTCACTCCAGATCCAAAAGATAGACCAAGTGTATAAGTGTTTGACACTGCGTTTCCTTCCTTATCAATTATAGAAAAATGAGTTGTGTCCTTGCTTTCTTTTGGTTTTTTAAAAGCCTTTACATCTTCAACTGGACTTGCTTTATTTGAATCTATTGAACTTATAAGCTCTTTAATTCTCTCAGTTGATAGTAAATCTGAAATTGGAACATCAAAATAATCAGGATCTCCAACAAAATGAGATCTATTGTTATGACCTCTTCTTAGAGATTCTGCTAAAAAGTGGTATGTTTTAGTTGAATCGCTTTTATATTTATTAATATTAATATTATTGAGAATACTCAAAGATGTTAATAAAGTAATACCGCCTCCTGATGGAGGAGCCGCAGTAAAAACTTTATAACCTTTATAATTTATAGCGATTGGCATTCTAAAAAAAGATTCATAATTTTTTAAATCTTCATGAGTTATTAATCCATTGTTTTGATTCATTGCATTGACAATCTTGTCAGCAATTTTACCTTCGTAAAAACCTTTAATACCATTTTTTGAGATTTCCTTAAATGTATTAGCTAAATCAGGTCTTTTCATGATTGAAAATTCTTTTAATGGTTCGTTATCTTTAAAATATATAGAATAAGATTCCTTGTCACTTTTAAGTTGTGGTGTTACATCAATGACGTAACTTAAATCACTTGAAACAACTATACCTTCTTCAGCTTGAGCTATAACAGGCTTCATAATTTCTTGAAGATTTAATCTTCCAAAGTTCTTATGGGCCTCGAGTAATCCATAAACAGTTCCAGGAACTGCCGAGGCTAAATATGTGTAATCCACCCTCTCCCATCTTTTTGAATTTCTTTCAGGTATTTTTTTTGTTCCAAGCAATTTTTCAATTGATGCGTTTCTTGGTGATTTACTTCTATAATCAATATAGAAAATTTCATCCTTTTCTTTTATATAAATTAGCATAAATCCGCCGCCGCCTAAGTTACCAGCTCTTGGTAAGGTGGTTGCAAGAGAAAAACCAACTGCAACCGCAGCATCTACTGCATTTCCTCCCATTTCTAAGATTTCTATACCGATATCAGACGAAAGAGTGTTTTGACTTACAACCATTCCGCTCTTACTTGAAGTTGGATGAAATGGATGAGGGTAATCTATATAGTCTGTAGCTTTAATAAATGAGAAGAATAATATTAAAACTATAAATTTCATTAGAATATAAGTGGTGCAAAATAATAAGCAAAAATTGTCACAACCAATATCCCTATTATATTTAAGGCGAATCCAGCTCTCATCATTGTAGCTATGGTAAATTTATTTGATCCATAAACTATAGCGTTAGGTGGAGTTGCAACTGGCAACATAAATGCACAACTTGCAGCCAAACAAACTGGTACTGTTAAAGAAACTGGCAGAACCCCTATCGCAATAGCTAAAGCTCCGAAAACGGGAAGGAAAGTTGTTGTAGTTGTTACATTGCTTGTTATTTCAGTTAAAAATATTATTAAAGTAGCTACAGCTAATATTAAAATTATTGGAGGAACTGTATTAAGAATTAATAAACTATTACCAATCCATATCCCTAAACCACTTGAACTAATTTGAGCAGCAAGTGATAAACCTCCTCCAAATAATATTAATAAACCCCATGGCAAGTCTTTTGATCTTTCCCATTGAAGAAGATCACCTTTTTTAGAAGCTGATGGAGTCATAAAAATTAATATAGCAGCAATAATAGCTATACCTGCATCAGTTAGACCAGAAAGGAAATCTATTTTATTAAGCAAGGTTCTTGTCACCCAGGCAAAAACAGCTAGTCCAAAAATTACAGAAATTCTTTTTTCATCTTTTGTAAAAGAACCCATATTTGAAAGCATTGTTTTTAATTCATTTCTTGCTTCTATGGATGCAATAAAATTTATTGGAAAAATATATCTAGTCAAAATTAACCATGCTCCAAATAACATTATTGAAGCTAATGGAACTCCTAACATCATCCAATCAAACATAGAGATTTCAATACCATAGGTGTCTTGCATGAATGCACTAAAGACGATATTTGGAGCTGTTCCTATTAATGTTGACATGCCTCCAATAGTTGCAGCATATGCTATACCTAATAATAGAGCTGTATCAAAATTAGATTTATCTTTATCAGTAAGTCCAGGGATTGTTTCTGACATAACACCGCATACAGCTAAACCTATTGGTAATAACATTAATGTTGTTGAGGTATTCATAACCCACATACTGATTAATGCTGCTACCAACATAAATCCACCAACAAGTTTCTTACCACTTGATCCAACTAAAATTATCATCTTTAAAGCGATTCTTTTATGAAGACCAGAATTTTCAATACCAAGGGCCAACATAAATCCACCTAAAAAAAGATAAATATTTTTATTTGCATAGGGAACAGCTGCACTTTCAAATGATGTCACTCCTAATAAAGGAAAAAGTGCTAAAGGTAATAAAGCAGTTATTGCTACAGGTACTGTTTCTGTTGCCCACCAAATTGCCATTAAAACTGCAACAGCTGCGACGTCCCATCCAATTTCACTCAAACCAGAAGGTGCTGGAGAAAACATCATGATTAGAAATAAGCCTATTCCAATACTAAAGCCTTTCTTTTTATATGCTGACATAAATTTATTATAAGATAAAAAAAAGGGAGCTAGATGCTCCCTTTAAAATATTTAGCAATTAAAACCTTACTCTAAGTTCTAATTGATGAATCATTCCTAAATCTTGGTGAATATCTGAGAAATATCCTTGATATCCATCTGCAAGAGGAGCTCTTTCATCTTCAAAGTTTTTAATTGTGTACTTAACTCTGGCATCCTTACCATCTAAATCAAATTTAGCCCACACAGCAATATCCTGTGTAGTCATTTCTGGAACAATATAACCTCTTCCGTTAACTGTACCGAATTTAGATTGAATAAAGTCACCTTTTGTTAAGGCTGACAATGAAGCACCCCAATTACCTGCATTGTAGTAAATTTTATAAGAGTGTTTTTCTTCAATATTACCGTCTTTACCCAACAGATCACCAAAACCTTGAAGTGGAATTGATTCTGGAATAGTTCCGTTATCAGCTAAAGCCTGCATTGCAGCAAACTGTGATGTAGCTTCTTGATCAAACTCATCAGTAAACGATCCATTGTATTTAAATGTAAAGTCTCCAATTGAGTAAACAATTGCTACATCCATACCTTCAATGGTTCTTGTTGCTAAGTTTAAATATTCATCAGTAACCTGATTAACCTGACCTCTAGGACAAATTCCTGCTGCAGCAAATGCTGCATCAAGTGTTGGCTCTGATCCATCAGTTAGCTCAATATCATCATTGCCATCATAGTCATCTAAACCAGTAAGTGCTGGGTTTCCAACGAACGATGAACAATTACTATTTCCAGCTAATATTCTTAAAGCTAAGTCATATACAGTATGATTCTCTCTACCGAATAGTCCAATTGTGTCTTCTTTTTCAATTGACCATAAATCTGCAGTAACTGTTAAGCCATCTACGAATGATGGTTGTAAAACAATACCAACAGATGAGTTAGTTGATTTTTCAGACTCTAAGCCATCATCTACAGATTTTGCTTTACTGTATCTTTGTACTGTTTGATCCCAATCATCAGCACCAATATATTTATAAACAAAGTCCTCACGAGTAGCAACCCTTGTTACTTCTTGTTGGTGGATTTGAATTAAATTTGGAGCTCTAAGTGAAGTTGAAACAGAACCTCTTAAACGAACACCATCTGTAACATCCCAACCTATAGCAAATTTACCCACTGTTGTTGATCCTACATTTTCCACGTCTTCATATCTAACTGCGGCTTGTGCTGCAATTGAATCAGTAATTGGAATTTGCATTTCCATAAATAGTGAATCAACATTTCTTTCACCAATAGTATCTGTTGATGGACTACTTCCAATTACAGATGATACGAATGGATGAGTAAGGCCACTAGAGCCAGTATATAAAACACTACCGTCTAGTAATGGATCTCTATCATCCACATATGACTCATGTCTAAATTCACCACCAATTAGCATAGCAACATCGCCAGCTTTTGTTGAAAATACATCTGGTTTAGAAAATTTGAAATCTAAAATTCTTAATTTACTAGTATCATTTCTATAAACATTTACTAGAGCTCTTTCAATACCAGCAGCATTAACATCAAAGAAGTTAATAGCATCTGGTGTAGGGTCATTTAAGCCCGCTACGAATTCAACAGCATTTATACGATTAGCAGTAGAATCTTCCATAGTTGCCTTACTTATTACTATACCAGTATCCCAATCCCAACCTGAATCTAGTTCACCTCTAAAACCAAGAACAAATCTAGCAGTATCTTTTTGGTTATCAACTTTTCTTTGAAGATTGCTTGGTCTCCATCCATCTACAAACCAAGTTCTATTGACATCATGTCCAGTTGCATCTTCAATTTGCTGAGCCCAATAATTGTCTCTGATATAAAATTTTTGGACTGAAAATATCCCACCAGATTCTTTATTTTTCTGATACTCAGAAGTATATCTTCCAATTTCAGCATACATTTCATTACCACTTTTCATTTCATGGTTAATAAAGATAAATAAGTTCTGTCTTTCTAACTCACCTCTTGCATCTCTAAGCAAGTTAACATTCTGATAATATCCAGAACCAGATGAATCAGGATGAAGACAAGTACCGTAACCAGTGTTAATTGTATTTGAAGCACCATCACAAGTTGAAACTGCATTACCAGTTAATGCATCAATTCCAATTAGAGGAAATATTTGAGTTTCACCTCTGCTATCAGTGAAGAAATCTGTTCCTGATCTATCTAATTGCATATAACGGTATGAATAACAGTTTCTTAAGTTATTATTACCTCGAAAATCTTCGTTTTCAGAAGATACATCTTGTCTATAGTCACATCTTGACCATCTAGGATCTTCAGTAGCAGGAAGTCTATCTCTTTGATAGTAATCATAGGAAATACTTATATTTGATGCACCACCATTAAAGTCTGTGCCCCATTTGAAATTTAATCTGTTGCCTGCATTTGGATCAAAATTATCAAATTCAGATACACGAACTTTAAATTCCATTCCTACGTAGTCTGTATCAAGAACATTATTGACAACACCTGCAACGGCATCTGCTCCATAAATAGCGGAAGCACCATCTCGTAAAACTTCCACTCTATCTAAGTTTAGAACTGGTATAGCTTGAGAGTTTACAGTCATTGTTGGAATGTAGTCTTCTCCAATAAGTTCTGTTTGATATCCAGCATTATTTACAAGCCTTCTACCATTAAGTAAAACAAGCGTATTACCTACACCCATATTTCTTAGATTATAAGCACCAACATCACCCCTTGCAGCATTAACACCACCAGAAGTCTCTTCAGATTCGTTAAAGAAGTTATTTCCTTGCTCAACCATATTCTCAAGCAGCTCATCACCACTATCGATACCTAGAGCATCAACATCTTCAGCACTTATAATAGATACGGGCAATATACCTGTGATTTTTGCCCCTTTAATTTGAGAACCAACAACTACAACCTCTTCTACGTCTGTATCAGAGCTATCTTGTGCCAATAATGCAAAAGGCATTAATAGCATGATTGTTAGTAAATACTTTAAATTATTCATAAAAATCCCCTTTAATGAAACAGTTAAATTACGCTTATTATAGGCATTAGACCAATTATATGTCTACTTTTGTAAATATTATTTATGTATTATATTTATAGATAATTAGATTAATTAATAATGTCTATAAGTGATTTAATAAATGATTGACTCTCTCAATTGATTTTTCTCTACCAAATATAGCTAAAGTTAGACCTAACGAAGGTGATTTAGTCGAGCCTGTAAGAGCAATTCTTATTGGTTGGTTTACAGCTGGCACTGATAATTCATTTTGCGTTTGAAATTCCTTTAAAACAATATCAATAGAATTTTCGTCCCAATTGTCAATATTTACAAAAACCTCTTTTAGACTATTGAGTATTGATTTATCTTTGATGAACTTAGTTATTGCCTTTTCATCATAGCTTTCAATTTCTCGATAATATGGAATTAAAGACTCTGCTATTCCTGAATAAGTGTTATCAGAAGTTCTCATAGACTGAATTAATAAATCTACATCATGATGATTATTGATATTGATATTTAATTTATCTAAAAAAGGTTCTAATTGATTTTTAAAATCTTCTAAAGATAAATTTGCAAGATGTTGAGAGTTTAACCAATCTAGTTTAGAAATATCAAAAATTGCACCAGCTTTTTGAACTTCTTTAATATCAAAATCTTTAATGAGATCATTTAAATAAAATATCTCCTTATCTCCTTTTGACCAACCCAGTCTAGCCAATGTATTTAAAATTGCAGAATCTAAATAGCCTTTTTCACGATATTCTTCCAGACTTGTTGCAGCATTTCTTTTTGATAATCTTTTTTTATCTGTTCCAAGTACTAAAGGCAAATGAGCATATTCAAGCTCCGGATATCCAAGTGCATTTTGAATGTGAATTTGTCTTGGAGTATTGCTAATGTGATCTTCACCTCTGATAACAGTGGTTACTTTTTGTTCATAATCATCTACAACATTACATAAATGATAAGTTGGTGTCCCATCACTTCTTAACAAAATGAGATCATCGAGCTCATTATTATTAAATTTTATTTCGCCTCTAATAATATCATTAACTATGATATCTCCATCCTCAGGTGTAGCTAGCCTCAATACTGTTTTTTCTGAACGTTCCAAGCCAAGATTTCTGCTTCTTCCATCATACATTGGCTTAATCCCAGCAGCAGTTTGCTCATTTCGCATTTTATCTAATTCTTCAGGAGAACAATCACACCAGTATGCATTACCTGACTCAATAATTTTTTCTGCAGCTTTTGTGTATATCTCATTTCTTTCTGATTGATTTATAGGTTTTTGATCTGGCGATAGTCCAATTGACGATAAATTATCGAGAATATCTTTTTCATATTCTTTGGTTGAACGCTCTCTGTCAGTATCTTCAATTCTTATAAGAAATAGTCCATCATTCTGTTTTGCATAAACATAATTAAAAAGCGCTGTTCTTACTCCTCCAATATGCAATGTTCCTGTTGGGCTTGGAGCAAATCTTGTGATAACTTTTTTCATTTAAATTTTCTCCATATAGCACTTACAGAATGTTTTTTTTCAATTTCAGCCACTCTACTTTCATGGGCCTGAATATCATCTTTGCAGGTATTAATTTTTGGTAAATTATCAATTTTTTCTATTATAAGATTGTCTGAATCTATGTTTTTATTAGACGATACTGTCCCATTTGTAATAAATTCAAACTTGCTCTGGCCACCAGTAAGTTGCATATAAACGTCAGCCAAAATATTTGCATCAAGCAAAGCCCCGTGGAAGGTTCTGTCATAACCTGAAACATCATATCTTGTTGCTAAAGCATCTAAAGAGTTTCTTTGGCCTGGAAATTTGTCTCTAGCAATGGTTAAAGAGTCTTCTACTTCACAAATTTCTTCAATTTTTGGGTAGCTTGTAGAAGCTAATTGCAGCTCATTATTTAAAAAACCTAAATCAAATGGAGCATTATGAATAACCAAAGTAGCTCCTTCTATAAAATTGATAAACTCCTCAGCGATTTCATCAAAAGAAGGTTTATCCTCCAAATCTTGATTAGTAATGCCATGTACTTTTGAAGCTTCTTCATCGATTAATCTTGATGGGTTAAGGTAGCTATGGAAATGATCTTCTGACTTTTTTCGATCATTTAATAAAACTGCGCCTATTTCAATTACGCGATGTCCTTGCTTAACCTCTAGTCCAGTTGTTTCGGTATCTAGTACTATATATTTTTTTGCCATTTTTAAAGATTATCTATTCCTTTGTTTGCAAGCGCATCTGCGATTTCATTCTTTTTGTGTCCTGAATGTCCCTTAACCCAATTCCATTTTATATTGTGTTTAGAAACAAGTTCATCTAATTCCATCCATAAATCTTTATTCTTAACATCTTTTTTTGCTGAATTCTTCCAGTTATTTTTTTTCCAACTTTCAATCCATGAAGTTATTCCATCCATAACGTATTTAGAATCGGTTGTAAGATTAACCTCGCAAGGTTCTTTTAAAAGTTTTAATCCTTCTATCGCAGCTTTTAGCTCCATCTGATTATTGGTTGTTTCTTTTGCACCTCCAAAATATTCTTTCGATATGTTTTCATACTCTATTAACACTCCCCATCCACCAAGACCAGGATTTCCTCTGCATGCACCATCGGTATAAATATTTACTGTTTTCATAAAATTAAATTAGAATTTGCATATGTTAAGTGTAGAGCCAATAAAAGCATATGATGATAATTATATTTGGTTAATATCAACTAATGAAGGGTCAATAGTCGTTGATCCAGGAGAATCAGAAAAAATAATCAAAGCTATTGATGAAAATAAAATAGACTTAAAGGGAATTCTCATAACACATCATCACTATGATCATACAAATGGACTTAAGGATTTATTAAAAAAAAATGAACTTGATGTATATGGTCCTATAAATAACATCAATGATATTAATAAAAAAGTAAGCGAGTTAGATAAATTTTCAATTATTGGAATAGAATTTGAAGTTATAGAGATACCAGGTCATACCCTAGACCATATAGCCTTTTACTCATTTAATAATGGAAGTCCAGTTCTTTTTTGTGGGGATACACTTTTTGCAGGTGGTTGTGGTCGAGTTTTTGAGGGCACATACGAACAGATGTTTGAGGCTTTAAAGAAAATATCTAAATTTCCAAAAAATACGAAAGTTTATTGTGGTCATGAATATACCTTATCAAACATTAAATTTGCGCTCGAGGTAGACCCAAATAATGAAAAGCTTCAAAGTGAATTTGAACATGTTCAAAGTTTAATTAAATCTAATACTCCTTCTCTTCCTACAACTATTGAAAAAGAATTAGATTTAAATCCTTTTTTAAGATGTAATAATTTAGAGATACAGAAAAATATTATCGAAAGATTTAATGTAGGTGATAACGAATTTGAAATTTTTACTGCAATAAGAAAATGGAAAGACAACTACTAATAACTATATTGATTTCATTTTTATTTTTTGGCTGTCAACAAGTTGAGGTTAGGCAAAATAATACTAATGAAAAAATTAATAAGCCCTCAGATATTTTAATTAAGGGGCCTAAATACGAAAACATTTGGGAATATATTAAAAAAAATAATTCATCAAAAAATGAAATTGTTTTAAATGATCAGGTTTTGTCTTATATGAATAATCATTTAAAAGATCTTGATAAGTTTGAAGAATATTTAAATGATTCATACTACTTTATTTTCTTTGTGATAAATGAACTTGAAAATAATAATCTTCCAATTGAATTAGCAATTATTCCTTATATTGAAAGTAATTATGATCCATTTTCAATATCACCATCTGGGGCTGTTGGAATGTGGCAATTTATGCCAAGAACAGGAAGATTATATAACCTCAATAGATCATGGTGGAATGAAGACAGACATGATCCATTTAAATCAACTGAAGCTGCAGTGGGCTATTTAAAATATTTATACGAAAGATTTGATGAGGATGTATATATTACTATTGCGGCTTACAACGCAGGCCCCTCTCTTATTGATAGACGAATAAATCAAAACAGAAGAAAAGGAGATGATGTTGATTTTTGGTCACTAAATGTTCCTACTCAAACTGAAAACTATGTTCCCAAATATATAGCTTTAAGAGAATTAATTATAAATTCAGATTCCTATGGTATTAAAATGCCCGAAATTCCATACGAACCGGTTGTAAGAAAAGTTGTAATCCCAAGTCAGGTTGAAGTTTTAGCCTTAAGTGAATATTTAGAAGTAAAACCTGAACTTTTATATAAATTAAATGCGGGTTATACAAAGTGGGCATCAGCACCAAAAGATGAGAGTGTATTTTATATACCCCTTGAAAAGTATTATTTGTTTGAAAGTGATAATAATCCCTTTAAAGATGTTAATCAGATTAATTGGATATCTCATATTGTTAAAAAAGGAGATAATCTTTGGGATTTAGCGATGAAGTATGATACCGAAGTAAAAATAATTAAAGAAATTAATTATTTAAATGATGATCTTCTTTCAATTGATGACACATTGTTAATTCCATTAGGTAAAACTAAATCTAATAGCTTTATTCCTTATGAGATGTATATCGTCTCTGAAGGAGATTCATTATGGAGTATTGCTAGGAAATATAATTTAGAGGTTCGAGATTTAGCAAGAATGAACTCGTTAAATGAAAATGAATATTTACAACTAGGCCAACAACTTTCAATTGGAAATAAAAATATACATAGAAATATGGAATCAAAAAAAAGGACTATCCTTTATTCGGTTAAACAAGGAGATAATCTCTATAAAATATCAGAATTATTTGATGTAACAATTAAAAGTATTAAAGAAATTAATAATTTTAATGAAACAACATTAATGCCAGGTCAGATTATAAAAGTAGCTATAAGAGCTTTTTAATTGTCAGATGTTTTTGGATCTAAGGCGTCTCTTAAACCATCTCCAAAAAAATTAAGTGCAAAAAGTGTAATAGTAAAAGTTATTCCTGGATAAATAAGTAGCCAGCTATATTCTTCCATAGACTCAACACCATCTTTTATTAAAGTTCCCCAGCTACTCATTGGGGGTTGAATGCCAAGTCCAAGAAAACTTAAAAAACCTTCAAGCAGCATAACTTGAGGAATTGTAAGTGTGGCGTATACGGCAATCGGCCCAAGAATATTTGGTAACAAATGTTTTCTAAACATAGATAAATTTGAAACCCCCATAGCTCTTGCAGCCATTACAAACTCTTGATTTTTTAATCCTATTACTTGACCTCTTACAATTCTAGCCATAGTAAGCCACTCAACAGCTCCAATAGCTCCAAAAAGTAGCCATAAATTTCTACCAAAAATTACCATTAATAAAATTATAAAAATAATAAATGGAAGGCCATATAAGACATCAACTATTCTCATCATAATTGAATCTACCCTTCCCCCAATGTACCCAGCAACTATTCCCCACGTGACACCAATTACTAATGCAACTCCAGTTGCAACAAAACCAACAAGTAATGAGATACGAGCACCATACAAAATTCTACTTAACAGATCTCTTCCTAAGATATCAGTTCCAAGCAAATGATCAGCTGAGGGTGGACTAGCACCTAAATTTAAATCTTGAAAAGAGTATGAATATGGGGCTATCCATGGTGCCAGAGCAGCCAGAATAATTAACATTATTAATATAAAACCACCTATCATTGCAGCCTTATTTCTAGAGAGTCTGTAGATAGCGTCAGACCAAAGAGAATTATTGTTCATGAGGCATCTCTAGATCTTGGATTTAACCATAGGGCAGCTAAATCTGACATTAAATTAAAAAATACTATCATTGCTGAAAAGAATATTGTTGTTCCAAGAATCATTGTGTAATCTCTATTAAATGCAGCTTCTACATAGAACCTTCCAAGACCTGGAATCTGAAAAATAGTTTCTACAACAAAAGACCCAGCTAAAAGTCCAGCAATCGCAGGTCCTAAAAATGAAACAACAGGTATTAATCCACCTTGCATTGCATGTTTTATAACAACCATTCTTTCTGTTAGTCCTTTTGCTCTAGCAGTGCGAATAAAATCTTGATTTAAAACTTCTAACATGCCTCCTCTGCTGAGTCTTGCAATGTAGGCAGCATAGGCAAATCCTAGTGTTATAGATGGTAATATTTTATCGCCTGGTAATTGACCCCAACCTGATACTGGTAAAAGTTCAAGATTAATACCAAAAATTAAAACTAATAATGGTCCCATTAAGAATGTTGGCACACATATACCAATCATAGCTATTGCCATGGGTATAAAATCTAAAACGGTATTTCTTTTTAACGCAGCCAGAACTCCAGAAAAAACTCCCATTAATAAAGCAATTAAAATCGCGTAAAAAGCTAATTCAAAGGTTACAGGAAGACCTGTTGCGATCATTTCAGTGACAGATCTACCCGGGAATCTAAAAGAAGGTCCTAAATCACCCTGTATCAAACCTGACATGTAATCTACATATTGTTCCCAATTAGATGCATCAAGATTATACGTTTCATTTAAGTTTTTTAAGACCTGTGGAGAAACAGCCCTATCAGCATCAAAAGGACCACCTGGTGCAATTTTTATAAGAAAAAAAGTAATACTTGCAACAGCAAATAGCACCGGAATTGCTAATAAAATTCTCTTAAAAAAAATTGATATCATCTATGATCAATCTCTTTCTAAATAAATAAATTTAGGGTGATGATGATCTAAAAT
The DNA here is from genome assembly GCA_902560315.1 of uncultured SAR86 cluster bacterium. GTDB lineage: Bacteria > Pseudomonadota > Gammaproteobacteria > Magnimaribacterales > D2472 > SAR86A. Next base: position 19,583 of record CACELG010000006.1, read on the forward strand.
ATGAGGACTAAAACCTTTAACATCAGGTGATAGTTGGTAAGCTCTTACATAAGTATACAAAGGTATGACTGGCATATTTTCTATAAGAATTTCTTCAGCTTGATACAGCAATTCATACCTCTCAGCTTGATTATTTATTGTATTAGCTTTTTCAACCAAAGCATCATATTCCATATTCTCCCAACCAGTTTTATTATTACCACGGTTAGGTCTCATTAAATCAAGAAAGGTATTTGGATCCTCATAATCTCCAATCCACCCTGCTCTTGATATTTGGAAATCACCAATCATTTCTCTATTAAGATAGACTTTCCAGTCTTGGTTAACTAATTCAACTTCAATACCCAAATTAATCTGCCACATTTGCTGAACTGCTAAAGCCAATTTTCTGTGATCTTCATTTGTATTAAATAAAATTTCTAGTTTTGGAAAAGGATTTTGTTCTGAAAAACCAGCTTCTTCAAGTAATGATTTTGCAAGTATTGGATCAAATGGGATCTCGGTATTTGGCTGATAACCATTAGAACCAGGAGGTGTAAATGAATAGGCAGGAATCTGTCCACACTTGGTAACTTTATCTACAAGTAATTGTCTATCAATTGAATATGCTAAAGCTTTTCTTACTCTCACATCTTTAAGCACTTCATTTTCAGTATTAATCCTATAAAAGTACGTTCCCATGTATGGGTCTATTCTTAAATTTGGATTTTCTTCTATATAAATTGGGCATTTTTGAGAAGGTAAAGTGCTTGTTAAGTGAAGTTGGCCTGCCCTAAACATTCTATCTTCTGTCATTACATTTGATACTGGATAATAATGTATTTCATTTAATCGAACCATTGATGCATCATAATAATGCGGGTTTTTTTCAACAACTATCTTATTATTTAATTCCCATGTTTTTAATTGAAAAGGTCCATTGCAAACAAAGTTTCCTGGCCTTGTCCATTCTCCATTTCTATCGTCAATATCACCGAATTTAAGAACAGTATCTTTGTGGACTGGCCATGTACTGTAATGACTCAGAAGGCCTAAAAAAAATGGAGTTGGATTTTTTAAATTTACTTTCAAAGTATGTTTGTCAACTGACTTTACTCCAACTTGATTAAAATCATCTATAAGTCCATTGTGATATTCGTATGCACCCACAAGGTAATAAAGCATATCGGGATATTGTGATCCTAAGCTTGCTGTTAATATTCTTTTCCATGACCAAACAAAATCATCTGCTGTCACAGGCTCGCCGTTTGACCATTTTGCATTTTTATTAATATTAAAAATATATTCTTTACCATCATCACTTATGGTCCATGATTCTGCAGTTCCAGCCATATAACCATTCATATCATTTGGATTTGGATTTGGTATTGTTAAACCCTCACATAGACTAATTAGAATATGATGTTCTGGAACTCCTGTAACAATATGTGGGTCAATGCCTTGAGGTTCGGAACCATTACCATGATGATAAATCTGATTTTCTAGTCCTGAATCAACAGGATTGATGTTCTCAGAGCAACTAGTAATAAAAATAAAAATTAAAGGAATTAAATACAGTTTACTTTTCATAATTAAAGCTCTCTAAAATATTAGGTTATTAAGATTTACTCTGGCTGTTTGAAATACATCTTCATTAATAATCTGTGACATTTTTGTTGATATAACATCTTCTCCGAATGAAGTATATTCACTTAAGACCTCATCAATTTCTGTCTCAGAAGGAGAATTAAATTTAACTATATCTAGAATATATTTATCACGATTATTTGCGTCACTTAATATACGAATGCCACTTTTTGAATTAAAAACTTTACTTAATACCTCACGAGGTAATAAAGAAGAATACCTTTTTACATCAACAAAAGATTCATTAATAACATAGTTGTATGCTCCAATAAATTCAGCTATTTCTTCGTTGTTAGATATACTATTTAATTCTTCACTTAGAAGTGAAATTTTTTCTTCAGCCTTAAATTCTGATAAAAGTGTTGAAACTTCTTCAACAACATCTTCATATTGTTGTAATTGTGGCTCGTTAATACTATTGATGGATACAATTATAATTCTGTCAGTTAATTCAATAGCAAATGGCTGGTTCATTTGAGCTTCAGATGAAAAGAGATAATCTTTGATTTGAGAATCTGTAAGCTCAAAGTCATAGTTTGCTTTTGTATACAAATTTGTACTATTAATGTTTTTTGATAATGTCTCAGATATTTCAATTAATGAGCTGTTTTGTAGAATCATATCTTCAGACTCTTTGAAATCATCCTGCATTAATGCAAATGATTCGGTTTCAATTAAATCATTAATCAAATCATCCTTAACTTGTTCTTCTGATAAAGGCTCCTCAATATTTTTTTCAGTAACTTTTATAATGTGGAAGGTGTCATCAAGTTCAACCACTTCGCTTATTCCATTTAAATTTAAGCCTTGAATTGCTTCATCAAATTGAGGAGGAAAAATATCTTTTTCAAAATATTCTAAATCACCCCCAATATCTTTAGTTACGATATCTTCACTATATTCACTTGCAATAATTGTGAAGTCATTTCCTTCTTTTAATAAATTTTCAATATTTAATATAGACTCAAATGCCAGATCTCTTGAGTCGTAGTTCGTTTTATCGATCATTATATGAGAAATTCTTATTTGAGCGCTATTATCAAATCTTGTTAGATATTGATTATATGCACTTTCTAAATAGGTATCAGGAATTTGGACATCTTGATTGTAATCAGACTGGACGAGAGTAATATATTCAAAGCTTCGTTCTTCATCCGAGAAAAATAATATTTGATTATCATTATAATAATCTAGTAATTCTTTTGGTGAATTAATTATTTCTGACATAAGTCCATCGAAACTAATCTTAATAAAATTTATATCTGAAGATTTTTCGAATAAGCTAACCAGCTCTAATAGTTCAGCATCAGTTACAAAATTAATTGTATTAAAAGAGGTTCTAAAAAGCTCAGCCGCAGCAAAATTTGTCATAACATCTATATAACCTTCTTTGGTATATCCATTTGAATTAACTTGTGCTTCATATACTCCTTCATTAAAAATTCCATCTACTTGAAAGATTGGACTTTGGATAATCATTTTTTTTGTTTCAACTTTAGTTGATTCATTAACAAAGCCTAAAGATTTTGCTCCTGCTTCAAGAACTTTTTGAAGTATTAATTCTTGTTTAATAGACTCAGATTTAAAATCTTCATCTAACATATCAAAATTAAAATCATCTCCGTATATACTTTTAAATCTCTGAACCGCAGAGCCTGAAGCTATTTGAATATCATTTTCAGTTACATCTTCACCGTTGATAGTTCCAAAAGAACCACTGAATGCTGTACCTAAAGATCCAGTACCCAAAAAAACAAATGGTATTGCACAAATAAGCACTACTATTAGTAGTCTCGGTCCAGTAAGAAAATTTCTAAGTGATTCCATCATAGTGGCGATATTATAGAATAAAAAAAGGGTGCATAAGCACCCTTTTTAAAAGAAAAAAATTTATGCTGGGTTTCCAGCTTTTACAGCATCTTTTAAAGCTTTACCAGCTTTAAATCCTGGGACATTAGAAGCTGAGATATGCATTGAAGCACCTGTTTGAGGATTCCTTCCCTCTCTAGCAGCTCTATGTCTGACCGAAAATGTTCCAAAACCTACTAAAGCAACTGAATCACCGTTGCTTAGTGCACCCGAAATTCCATCTAAAACCGCGTCTACAGCATTACCTGCTTGAGACTTTGACATATCAGCGCTACTTGCAACTGCATCAACTAAATCTGATTTATTCATATTTAAATACTCCTCTGTGATAATTTATTTAATAAATACCTTTCTATGAAAAGCTTTTTATCGTTAAAAGTCAAGTAAATAAAGGGTTTTAGTGAGCTTGTTTATTTTCCGATTTTTTGGGCGCTTTTGGTTTTTGACCTTTAATTTTTTTTGACAAAGGAGTTGGCTCATCAATAAGCGCAGCTGAAATTACTTCATCAATCCATTCAACTGGAATAATATTTAAAGATTTTGTAATTTGTTTAGGAATTTCTTGAAGGTCTGGTTCATTTTCTTTTGGAATTATAACGTTCTTAATTCCTCCTCTTTTAGCCGCCAAAAGTTTTTCTTTTAAACCACCAATTTTAAGAATTTGGCCTCTAAGCGTTATCTCACCAGTCATGGCAGTATCTGCTTTAACGGGTATACCAGTAAAAACTGAAATTAATGAAATAGCCATTGCTCCTCCAGCACTAGGCCCATCTTTAGGAGTAGCACCTTCAGGCACATGTATGTGAACATCATATTCCTCGTAAAAATTAGTTTTTATTCCAAGCGATTCTGCTCTAGATCTAACAACAGTTAATGCTGCTTGAATTGATTCCTGCATAACATCACCCAATGAACCTGTTTTAATTATTCTACCTTTACCATCAATATGTGATGCTTCAATTGTTAATAACTCACCGCCTACTTCTGTCCATGCTAATCCAGTAACTTGTCCTATAGCATTATCTTTTTCAGCAACACCATATTTAAATTTCTTTACTCCAGAATATTTCTCTAGGTTTTTTGTTGATATTGAAGTTGGTGTTGTCTTTGATTTATCTTCAATTAATCTCTGTTTAACTACTTTTCTCAAAATTCTTGCTATTTGTCTTTCAAGCCCTCTAACTCCAGCTTCTCTTGTGTAAAATCTAATTAGAGAAAGAATTACATTTTTATTAAGTTTAATTTCATTATCTTTAAGGCCGTTTCTGGTCATTTGTTTTGGTAATAAATATTTTTCAGCAATATTAATCTTCTCGTCTTCTATGTATCCAGGGATTCTAATAATTTCCATTCTATCTAAAAGAGGTGTTGGAATATTTAGGCTATTTGCAGTACAAACAAACATTACTTCAGATAAATCATAATCTACCTCAAGGTAATGATCGCTAAAAGTATTATTTTGTTCTGGATCTAAAACCTCTAATAAAGCTGACGCCGGATCTCCTCTGTGATCCATACCTATCTTATCAATTTCATCTAACAAAAAAAGTGGATTCTTAACTCCAACCTTAGAAAGTTTTTGAATTATTTTTCCCGGCATCGAACCTATATAAGTTCTTCTATGACCTCTAATTTCAGACTCATCTCTAACACCACCGAGTGACATTCTTACAAATTTTCTATTAGTGGCCCTTGCTATGGATTCACCTAATGATGTTTTTCCTACTCCTGGTGGGCCAACTAAGCATAAAACAGGAGCTTTCATGGATTTTACTCTTTTTTGGACAGCTAAATATTCAACAATCCTTTCCTTAACTTCTTCAAGCCCATAGTGATCTTCTTCAAGAATCTCCATTGATGCTTTAATATCGGATTTTACTTTGGATTTTTTCTTCCATGGAACATCAACTAAACAATCAAGATATGTTCTAACAACGGATGCCTCTGCAGAAGATGGAGCCATATGTTTAAATTTTGCTAGTTCACTTTTAGCTTTCTTTAAAGCTTCTTTACTCATCCCAACTTCATGGATCTTTTTTTCTAAATTTTCTAACTCGTCGCCTTCTTCACCAATTTCACCTAACTCTTTTTGAGCTGCCTTAATTTGTTCGTTTAGGTAATATTCTCTTTGAGATTTTTCCATTTGTTTTTTGACTCTATCTCTAACCTTCTTTTCAACATCTACAACATCTAATTGAGATTCTAAAAAAGTTAATACTTTCTCTGCTCTATCTTTTAAATTAATGGTTTCCAATATTTCTTGTTTTTTTGAGGTATCAATTGGTAAATGCCCAGTAATTGTGTCCATCAATCTTGATAGCTCATCTAAAGAGTCAACAGTTGAAACAATTTCTGGTGGAATTCTCTTTGTAACAGTTATATAGTCTTCAAACTTTGCTTTAATTAATCTTGTAAGGTTTTTGGATTCGCTTTCTTTAAGAGGTATATCATCTTCTTCTTTAACTCTTGCAATTGTGTATTGGTCTTTTTCAATAATTTTTTCTATTGAACACCTTTTAAAGCCTTCTACTAAAACTTTCATAGTACCGTCTGGAAGTTTAATTAATTGAAGCAGGTTACTTATTGAAGCATATTGGTATATATCTTTAGCTTTTGGATTCTCTTTTCCAGCTTCTATTTGAGTAACTAAAACAAGTTTTTTATTTGAAGACATTGCAACATTTAATGCTTCAACAGATTTTTTTCTACCTACAAACAACGTAGTTACTATCCCAGGGAAAACTACTACGTCTTTTAAAGGTATTAAAGGTAAATCAGATTTAATATCACTCATTAAGTAAATATAGGGATTATTGAATAAATATCAATTACCGGATGAGGTTTTTTTTGATTTAGTTTTTAATAGCTTTATTGGCTCAGTTTTAGATATTACACTATTCTCATCTATTATAACTTTTTCTAAATCATCATCAGGAAGATTAAACATGGTATCCATGAGTATTTCTTCCAAAATAGACCTTAAACCACGTGCGCCTGTTTTTCTCTTAATTGCTTGTTTGGCAATTTCTTTAAGGGCTTCATCACGAAACGATAACTCAACATTGTCAATTTCAAATAAATGACTATATTGATTAACAAGAGCATTCTTGGGTTCTTTTAGAATTCTGACTAAAGCATTCTCATCAAGTTCGTGAAGGTTTGATATAACAGGCAGTCTTCCAACAAATTCTGGAATTAGTCCAAATTTAACAAGATCTTCAGGCTCTAAATCATCTAAACTTTTACTGATTTGACTAACATTAGATTTTGAATCAACATCAGCGCTGAAGCCAATACCTTTTTTATTAGTTCTTTGATCTATCACCCTATCAAGACCAGAAAAGGCTCCCCCACAAATAAAGAGAATGTTTGATGTATCTATTTGAATAAATTCTTGTTGTGGGTGCTTTCTTCCTCCTTGAGGCGGGATAGAAGCAACTGTTCCCTCAATTAACTTTAATAAAGCTTGTTGAACTCCCTCTCCAGAAACATCCCTAGTAATAGAAGGATTATCAGATTTTCTAGCAATTTTATCTATCTCATCTATATAAACTATTCCCAGTTCAGCTTTTTCAGGATCATAATCTGCTTTTTGGAGAAGTTTTTGTATTATATTTTCAACATCTTCACCAACATAGCCTGCTTCTGTAAGAGTAGTAGCGTCTGCGATAGTAAAAGGTACATTCAGAATTTTAGCTAATGTTTGGGCAAGTAAAGTTTTACCACTTCCTGTTGGTCCTAAAAGCAATACATTACTCTTTTGAAGTTCCACATCATCTTTAATATTAGTTTTATTGAGTCGTTTATAATGGTTATAAACTGCAACTGATAAAGTCTTTTTTGCTTTCTCTTGTCCAATAACATATTCATCTAGTTGGTTATAAATTTCTAAAGGCGACAAAACAACATCAAATGGAAGCTCTTCATCGTTTTTAATTTCTTCTTCAATAATGTCATTACAAAGATCGACACATTCATTGCATATATATACACTTGGGCCTGCAATGAGTTTTTTAACTTCATCTTGAGACTTACCACAAAATGAGCAGTTTAATTTATTAGATTCTGATTCTTTAGTCATATTTCTTAGCCTCTTTCTTCAAGAATGCTATCAACTATCCCATAGGACTTTGCTGCTGTAGCATCAAGAAAGTTATCTCTGTCTGTATCCTTTTCAATTTTTTTAATAGTGTGGCCAGTATGTTTTGATAATATCTCATTAACAATCTTTTTCATATGAAGTATTTCTTTAGCATGAATTTCAAAATCAGAAGCCTGTCCTTGAAATCCACCCAAGGGTTGATGAATCATTATTCTCGAATTGGGTAACGCAAATCTTTTTTTCTTATCTCCACCAGCTAATAATAAAGCACCCATGCTAGCAGCCTGACCAATACATAAAGTTGATATGGATGGTGTTACAAATTGCATGGTATCGTATATCGCAAGACCAGCAGAGATGCTACCACCAGGAGAATTAATATAAATAGATATATCTTTTTCAGGATTCTCAGATTCTAAAAAGAGTAACTGAGCTACAACTAAATTAGAAATATAATCATCAATTGGTCCAGATAAAAAAATAACTCTCTCTTTTAAAAGACGAGAATATATATCAAAAGATCTCTCTCCTCTTGGAGTTTGCTCTATTACCATTGGGATTAGAGCTGATTGCATGTCTGTCATATTAAACCTATCTGTTTGCTAATTCTGAAAATTTTATCACTTTCTTCTTTGATTTAAGAACATTTTCTAATTTTTCAACCAATTGCTTCTCTAAAACAATCATTCTGAATTGCTCAAGTTGTTGCTGTTGTCCCAATATCCATTGTTTATATTGTTCTGGATCTTTGTACCTTTTTGATTCTTCATCAATAAAATTATCGATTTGTTCCTTCTCAACTTTGATTTCAAAATGATTAATTAATTCTGCAAATAATAAATCTAGCCTAACTCTTTTTTCTGCTTTCTCCATAAAAGTATCAATAGGAAATAAATCATCGCCAGCATTTTCTTCAGTATGCCCAATTCTCATTAAGGCATCTTTTCTCATTAAATCAGCTTGCTCTTTTACAGTTGAATTAGGGGTTTTAAAATTATTTGTTTTTAGAAGTGTTTCATACATTGATTCTTTTGATAATTCTTTCTCTTGGGTGATTACTTCATTTTTCATTCTTTCAGTAATCTCGCTTCTAAATTCTGATTTATCTTTAATTTCCATTTGAAGTTTTTTAAATAGCTCTTCATCAATTCTTGCTTCAGTTATTTCTTGAACATTTTTAAGATCTATTTCGAACTCAGCTTTTACTCCTGCTAAATCATTTTTAAAATAATCATTAGGAAAGGTGCATTCAAGAGAAAATTTTGATGGTTTCTTACCAACAATGCCATCTTCAAAGCCAGGTATCATCGAATTACTACCAAGGATAAGTTTAAAATCTTTTGCAGAATTCCCTTCAAATTCCTCTCCATTAATTTTGCCTAGAAAATCAATAATAACCTGATCATCTAGTTTTGCTTTCCTCTCTACATCCTTCCATTCACCATATCTTTTTTTAATATCATCAATTGCATTATCAATATCTGAATCGTCTACTTCTATCGCAAACTGTTCATAATTATTCCATCTAGAGAACTTTGGTTTAATTTCTGGAAATACCTCAACAGTAGCAGAATAAATAATATTCTTTTTAGGATCCTCAGAGTCTATTGAAACTTGAGGAGAGGATGCTGGTCTTACTTTGTTATCTGTAATAGCCTTTGGATATGATTCTTGAATAAGTTCATTAATAACTTCATTATGAATTGACTGTCCATATCGTTGCTCTAAAACTTCTTTTGGAACAGCACCTTTTCTAAATCCATCAATCTTTGCTTTTGTTTTTATATTTTTAATTTTAGAACTAAATTTATCGTTATATTCTGAAGTAGGAATACTTACCGTAATTTTACGCTCTAAGTCTTTTAATTTTTTTATATTAACTTTCATTCTTTCACCTTCTGTAAATGGGGCGAGCGATGGGGTTCGAACCCACGGCCTCCGGAGCCACAATCCAGCGCTCTAACCAACTGAGCTACGCCCGCCACAAGACTCGGTATTATAGTTTAATTAAAATTATTATCTATTTTTTTGAACTATAGTTTTTTGCTGGAAAGAATGCTGTTTCAGCACCCTCTTCCCATATCTCATAAGTATGCATTATTTCTTCAAATAATTTTGAATCTAAAAAATTATTCAATAGTTTTTTAACTTTAGTGATTTCATTTTGAGAATCAAACCAACTTGAATTAGCTATTCTAAATTGTCTAATAAATGGCAAAATTGATATATCTAACTTATTTAATTGATCTCCAAAGCACCATTCACTATTAAAAATTAAGCTCTCTAAATTATTTAAAATCTTGAGGCATTGATTTTGATGGAATTCTAGATCTACATCCTTATATCTTGTTGAATACTTATATCTATCTAAATGATATTTAAATTTATTATCAAAAATATTTATTAGCTGCTCAGTTAAATCGATTTCATTTTGCTCTATATTGCCTTCAAATACATTATCTATACTTAAAACCCAATTTATAATATCTAAACTTTCATCAATTACTTTATTCTTTGTTATTAAAACTGGCACGGTTCCTTTTGGAGAAGCTTTCAGCATATGATCAGGTTTATTGTTTAATCTGACCTCTCTTATTTCACACTCAATGCCTGCAAGTTTTATTGCCATTCTTGCTCGCATTGCATAGGGGCATCTTTTAAATGAGTATAAAATTGGATAATTCATATTATTATCTTAAAACCTCTTCTTTAGGTCCTATATGTTTTTGGTTTCGTTCTTTGGCTAAATCAACCTGCTTTTGTCTGCTCTTATATCTTAATTTTTGTTCTTCTGATGTTTTATCAAAACATTCTGGGCAAGCAACTCCACGAATATACTTTTTAGATTTTTTGTCATTATCAGTTATAGGCATTCTACATCCATGACACATATCATAGGTACCTTGAGACAAATCATGTTTAACTGAAACCCTATCATCAAATACAAAACACTCACCCTGCCATCTGCTTTTCTCTTTTGATACAGACTCAAAGTATTTTAATATTCCTCCCTTAAGATGGTATACATTCTTAAAACCTTTTTCTTTCATTAAAGAAGATGCCTTTTCGCATCTAATACCACCAGTACAAAACATTGCTATATTTTTATTATTTTTTTCATGAGCAGTGAATTTGTTTTTTTTTAACCACTTTGGGAATTCTCTAAACTTAGTTGTATTAGGATTTAAAGAATTTTTAAATGTTCCTATGGAATATTCATAGTTATTTCTAGTATCAATAATAATGGTATTTTTATCATCAATAAGATCGTTCCAATTTTCTGGCTCTACATATTCTCCAGCTGATTTAGTTGGGTCTATTGATTTATCGCCTATGGTAACGATTTCTTCTTTTAATTTAACTTTAAGTCTTACAAACGGATTTTTATCTGATGAAGAATATTTAATATCTAAATCATCAAACCCCTTATAGCTCTTAATATAATTTAAAGCTTTTGAAAGATTTTCATTATTAGATGAAGAGATTGTCCCATTAATACCTTCATCGCCAACTAATATTGTTCCATAAATAGAAAATTGTTTTAATTTTTTACGAATTTCATTATGGAAACTCAATGAATCAAGCACTTCTGTAAATTTATATAAGGCAGCAACTTTATACATAAACATTAAAAATGGCGCGCCTGAAGAGATTCGAACTCCTGACCCACTGCTTAGAAGGCAGTTGCTCTATCCAGCTGAGCTACAGGCGCTTGGTCGGGGTAGTAAGATTCGAACTTACGACCACTCGCTCCCAAAGCGAGTGCGCTACCAGACTGCGCTATACCCCGAGGGTGCAAATATTAAAGTTTATATAATAAATAAGCAATCTTCGTGGGCATAAATATTAATTAATGAGATAATATTAGCATGTCAGCATTAAAATTAGATGGAAAAAATTTATCAGCAATTTCAGAGGATTCTATAAAAAATAGGGTTTCTGATTTGTTGAAGAAAAGTATAAACCCAACACTAGCAACAATTTTAGTTGGGGCTGATCCTGCATCTGAGACTTATGTAAAAATGAAAAGAAATACGTGCGCAAGGGTTGGCATGAAATCTATTGCTGTTGAACTCCCAGAGAATACTACCACTGAAGAGTTGCTAGATAAAATTCAAGAGCTTAACAATGACGAAAATGTTCATGGCATATTATTACAACATCCCGTTCCTACTCAAATAGATGAAAGAAAGTGTTTTGATGCTATTGACGTAAAAAAGGATGTAGATGGAGTTACATGTCTTGGTTTTGGTAATATGAGTATGGGTATAGATGCTTATGGGTCATGTACACCAGCAGGTATAATTAGGCTAATTGAGCATTATAAAATTGATGTACAAGGTTTAAATGCAGTTGTAGTTGGCAGAAGTCCTATTCTTGGAAAACCGATGGCGATGATGCTTCTAAATTTAAATGCTACTGTAACTATTTGTCATTCAAGAACACAAAATATTGATACTATTATTAAAAATGCTGATTTAATAGTAGGCGCAGTTGGGATTCCGAAATTTATAAAATCAAATTGGATTAAAAAAGAGGCTATTGTTATAGACGCTGGCTATCACCCAGAGAAGTGTGGGGATATAGACTTAGACGGAATAGAAGATATTGCTAGTGCCTTTACCCCAGTTCCAGGAGGTGTAGGACCAATGACTATAAATACTTTGATACTGCAAACTCTTCAATCTGCTGAAAAAAGCTTAGCAAATTAATTTTCTTTTTGTTCTGATGTTATATCTTCATTTTCTGATAATACTTCCTCTGTCTCATCAGCTTCAATTATAATCTCTTCATCAGAATTATTTTTGAATGGAAATGGTTTTTCTTCCGTTTGGAATAATAAAAAAGCTAAAGAATCATCAAAAAATTCAATAATATAAGAATTTATATTTGCTATGGAAATGTTCACTTTGGATGTGAATAGAACAAAAAGAAATTGAATAAATGCCAGTCCAATTGCAATTGTTAAAGCAAAATTAATTACAAAAGCATAAAGAACCATAAATAAAAATCTAACCCATTTGCTAGTTTTTAATATTTCGTCTTTATTAATAGTTTCCATAATCTAATGTTTAAATTCTACATCAACTTCATGAGGATTATTTAGCAAATCATCAATTATTGATTCAGGTGATGCTTCTTTATAAATTATATTATACATTGATTCAACAAGAGGCATTTTAATATTAAGCCTTGATGATTCATTTCTTACAATCTCAAGGGTTCTAACTCCTTCAGCGACTTGGCCAACTTTATTTTTTGCTTCTAATAAGGTCATTCCTGAGCCTATGTTAAATCCAAGCTGATAATTACGAGATAAATTAGACATGCATGTAGCAACCAAGTCCCCCATTCCTGATAAACCGAGAAATGTTATTGGATTAGCTCCTTTCGCTACAGCAAATCTACTCATCTCAGCCATACTTCTGGTTAGTATCAATCCTATAGCATTTTCACCAACTTCAAGAGATTCTGCCATACCACATACAACTGCATAAATATTTTTTAAAGCCCCAGCAAGCTCTACTCCTTGCATATCTTTGCTTGAATATATCTTGAAATGTTTAGAAGATAGAGCAGACTTTACTTTAATCAATAAATCATCATCTGAACTTGCAATAACAGTTCCAGCAAGCTTATTTTCAGCTATTTCTTTAGCTAAGTTTGGTCCACTTAAAACTCCAATTTTATTTTTTATTTTTAATGAAATAATCTCAGATAGAGATCTATAAGGATTATCTAGAATGCCTTTTGTACATGAAATTATAAAAGAATCAGGATCTATAAAATCAGATATTCTATCTACAATCTTCTCGAAAATAATACTTGGTGTTGCAATAAAGATAATTTCAGCATTCTCAAGAACTTCATTTAAATTATCTGAAGCCACAATATTTTCAGATAGTTTTAATTCTGGATGATAAGAAGTATTTGCACCCTCTGAATTAATTCTTAAAGCTTGGTCTGAATCTCTAACCCAAAGAGAAACATTGAATCCATTAGATGCTGCAAGATTTGCTAGCACTGTTCCAAAGCTCCCACCTCCAAGAACTGCTACTTTATTTAATGAGATCATCTATGTAATTATTATAAAGTGGTCACTCTAAAAATTTGCATTATTGCAATGACCATAATAACCAAAGTATTAAAAACACTTAAATTATGAAGCCATTTAAACAAATTATCCCATCCCCTATCTCTAGCGATGTTAGTTAAAGGTATAATTATGTAACCTAAAAAAGAAAAGAATACTGCAATGATAGCTGCGTATATATCAAATGTTTTAAAAAACAAATACGATATTAATAAAGCAAGTAGAGTTATTAAAAAAAGAAGCAAGTAATATCTTGGAAAAATTTTTCTTAAAAATTTTGATGCATTCTCATTATCTAAGACCTTAAAAACTACAGGAGCTGTCAAAAGCACTTGAGCAAAAATTATTCCCAATACCAGTGAATAACAAAGTATCAACAAACTTATAATTAATGTATTCATATCTATCTATTAATGGCGGTCCGACGGGGAATCGAACCCCGAACGCCGCCGTGACAGGGCGGAATTATAACCGTTTAACTACCGGACCACTTTCAAGGTTGCATATTATATGTTCTATATAAAAGTTCAACCTAAATGGTGGGTGATGACAGGTTCGAACTGCCGACCCTCTCGGTGTAAACGAGATGCTCTACCAAACTGAGCTAATCACCCTAACCTTCTTAATTCGCATTTAAGGGTGCTAATAATACTATTATTAGAAAAAAATAACATTATTTGTTAGGTTTGTTTTTGTTGATTTCCAGTTAAATTAATTCTTGCTAAATAGATACCAAAAAGTGCAACAAATACAAATATAATTTGAGTTATATTTAAAATTTCACCAAATATAAATGCAGCTAAAATAGTTGCTGTAATGGGTTGCATTAAAAGTCCAATAGATCCTTCTGAAGCAGAAATTTTTCCAATTCCATGAGTAATTAAATATTGACCTCCAAATTGACATAAAACTGCAAGTAGTAATAAATTTATCCATTCAAACGAAGTGGATGGAATCATATTTCCACCTTGAATAAGCATTGGAATTATTGAAAATAAACAACAAAATAATGTTGTATAAAAAATTATGTTTAAGGAATTTTCTTTACCTAGTTTTGCAATTATCAATAAATACACTCCATAAAAAAAAGCTGCAATCAAACAGAGTATGTCACCAATAACTCTCCCAGTAGCATAATTATTTGAAAAATAAATTAACCCTAGTATTCCAATATAAGTAATCAAGAAAGATACAACAAAACTCCTTGAAAGTTTTTCCCTAAAAAATATATAACCAAGAATAGCTACAAAGACTGGGGAAGAATTAACTATTATAGTTGCATTAGATACAGATGTTATATTCATACTGTAATGCCAAAGAGTTAAATCAGTTGTAAATGCTAAAGATGCTAGCGCAGCAAAAAAAATTGTTTTACTGTCATTTACAGTGAACTTAAATTTTTTATTTAATCTTATATTTAGTAAAAATAAAAAAGGTATAGCTAGCAACATCCTATAAAAACTAATTGCTGATGATGACAACATGCTCCACTTAACAAAAATTGGTGCAAAGCCAATTAGTACTGCTCCAAGTGTGAGGATAAGAAAGTGATTTGTTCGCTGAAAATTAGTTTTCATAAAGTTATACTTTCAATATGACTAGTAACATTGTAGTGCAGAATGATGAAATTATCTCAGTAGGCGAACTAAATAAATCTGCAAAATATTTATTAGAAAATAACTTCGACAATGTTTCTGTAGTTGGTGAAATATCAAATCTTTCAAGACCCAGTTCAGGGCATATCTACTTCACATTGAAGGATGAGGAAGGAGCAATAAGATGCGCAATGTTCAAAAACCAAAATATGAAATTAAATTTTTCACCTGAAAATGGAGATCAGTGTGTGCTTAAGGGCCAAGTTAGTATTTATGCTCCGCGAGGTGACTATCAATTAATAGTAAAAACTATTGAGCCTGCAGGTGCTGGAAATCTAATGCAACAATTTGAAAAGCTAAAAAATAAACTTAAAAATGAGGGATTATTTAGTTTGGATAATAAAGTAGATATACCTATCTCACCTAATCACATTGGGGTTGTAACTTCATCATCAACTGCTGCATTTCAAGATATTATTTCAACTGTTAAAAGAAGAGCACCAAATTCTAAAATTTCATTAAGTGATGCCATAGTTCAGGGTGACAATGCCCACGTCAGTATTATTAATGCGCTAAATAGAATAATTTTGTACAACGAGAAAAATCCTAGTAATAAAATTGATGTCGTCATTCTTGCTAGAGGCGGCGGTTCAATAGAAGATCTTTGGTGCTTTAATAATGAAGATTTGGCAAGAGAAATTTTTTCATACCCAATTCCAATCATATCTGGAGTTGGTCATGAAATTGATTTTACTATTTGTGACTTTGTTTGCGATATTCGAGTTCCTACTCCAACAGCATCTGCAGAGCTTGTCACTGAATTTAATTTTAAACTCGTTGATAAGTTAGACGAATTTAAATTAAGGATAAATAAAAACATAAGAGCTTTTATTGAAGACTTAAAACAAAATCTAGATTTTAATCGATCAAGATTAAAAGATCCTTTGTCCTTATTGAGAGAGAAAAATCAATATTTAGATAGTTTGGACCTAAGAATGCAGACACAGCAAAAATCAATAATTAGTCATAAAAAGAATCAAATTGAAAAAATTGATTCTCAGATTAGTTTTAACAATCCAATTAGAAAATTAGATCTTATAAAAAATAAATTTACCCAAGTCCATGAAAGACTTCATAGAAATATCAATGAAAAAATAATGCTAAATAAAAATTTAGTTGATAAATTACTTAAAAATATAGAAATACTCAGTCCATTATCAATATTAGATAGAGGATATGCGATTGTTACTAATAGCAAAGGTGAAGCAATAAAGTCTTTCACAGATGTCAGCAAAGG
The DNA here is from genome assembly GCA_902560315.1 of uncultured SAR86 cluster bacterium. Lineage (GTDB taxonomy): Bacteria > Pseudomonadota > Gammaproteobacteria > Magnimaribacterales > D2472 > SAR86A. The sequence continues at coordinate 36,166 of CACELG010000006.1, forward strand.
AGAAATTTTAAAAACTAGATTAAATGAAGGCTCTCTTGATGTTGAAGTAATAAAAAATGAAAAATAAGATTAAAAATTTTTGTCTTTGTTACATATGTTTAATTTCATTTTCCATTAATGCAGAAAGATTTGGAGATCCTGGCGAAATAATTGCTGTAAAAGCTTCGGGTGATGATATTGATAAATATTTAACAGTCGAAATTAATGAATCTCTTTATAAATTAATACCACTGCCATTCGAAAAACAAAATGAATCAATATATGTTGATGATGAAAAAATAAATATTAATCAAAAAGACTTTGGTGAATCTAGAATTACTATTGAAAATAATTCGATGGTTAATCTAAGTAAAGAAGATTCTGACAGGGCTTTCAAAGAATCTAAAATTATACAAAAAGCACTTAATAACTATTCAAAATTTTTAGTGCCTGATTTAAATTTTATGAATCCGGTTAAGGGGATTATCTCAAGCAGATATGGTAAAAAGAGATATATAAATAACCAACCCAGGTCTCCACATTTATCTTTGGATATTGCTGCAGCCGAGGGAACAAAAATTGTGACTCCTACAAAAGGTAGAGTAATTTTAGTAGGTGATTTCTTTTATGCAGGAAATTACATAATAATAGATCATGGTTATGGCTTATTAACTTCATATAGTCATTTATCAAAAATATTTGTCGAGGAAAATCAAATTGTTACCAAGGGTGAAAAAATAGGTGAAGTTGGTTCAACTGGACGAGTAACGGGGCCCCATCTTCATTGGACTGTATACTTAAATAAGGTAAGAATTAATCCAGAATCATTAATTAAAGAGGATTATTTAGAAAGCCTTCTTTAAATCAGAAAAAATTACATTTAAATCGTCTTTTGTTTGAGGTCTAAATAGTGACAATGCAAGATTACCATCTGGGTTTATGAAGAATGTAGCTGGAACGGCTGGCGGAGTTTGAATGCCCCATATGTCTCTTGGGTGCGTAACTATTGAAGGGACTTCTATATTAAACTTTTTAGCTACAGGTTTCAGATCATCCTCATCAAGCTGATCAAAATTAAAAGTGAAGACTAAAAGATCATTATTTTCTTTTGCAAACTCATTAAGCTCTGGTATTTCCTTAATACATGGTGCACACCAATCAGCCCAATAGTTTATAACAATCCAATTGCCATTTAGTTTATCTAAATTAGTATCAGACCCATTAAAGATTTCAATGTCATTGTTCTGACAGCTTATCACTATCAACAAGCAGAAAAGTTGTATAATTCTATTCTTCATCGCGTACATAATATAATTAATACTTGAAAAGTAAACATGGAAAAGAATTTTTTATTAATCTTATTTTATTCAGCATCTGGATCTGTAAAGAATCTAGCACACGCAATAGCTGATGGTGTTGAGGAAACTGAGATGAAAGTTAGAATTAGAACAGTCCCAAAAATATCAGCAAAAAATGAAAAAGTTGAAGCTACTGTTCCTGATTCTGGAGAAATATATTGTAATAAAGAAGATCTTATAAATTGTAGTGGCATTGCGATAGGGTCTCCTACAAGATTCGGTTCTATTGCTTCACCACTTAAATATTTTCTTGATTCAACAGGAGACCTTTGGGCTACAAATGTACTTGAAAATAAACCTGGAATTGCTTTTACCTCAACGGGTTCAATGCATGGAGGTCAAGAAACAACATTGAATAGTCTTATAACTTTTATGTTGCATCATGGAATGATTGTTGCTGGTACGCCTTATTCTATTGATGAACTCAATAAAACCAAATCTGGTGGAACTCCATATGGCCCATCTCATGTTGAGAGCTTTAATTCATCAAATGACTTAACAAAGGATGAATATGAAATCGCTAGAAAAACAGGCATTCGACTGGCCGAGATAGCAATAAAAATCAATGCTTAAGATACAAAATTATAAAAACCTAACTCATATTATTTTTTTAAGTCTCATTTGCACAAAACTCATAAGTGTTCAACAAGGAAGAATTGAAATCACATTATTTCTTTCATGGATAGCACCACTTCTTTTTTTTTATTTTTATATTAATATGCTTAGAATTAGAGCTTATCAGTGGTTTTGTTTTATTCTTTTAATTTATTTTCTATCTTCATCTTTAAGAGTTTTTGGTACTAATGCATATTGGCTTGATATTATGGAATTATTATTAATTTGTTCTTTGTTTACGCATATTATGTTTGGACCAAAAACAATTAAAAACATGAACTAAAATGCGTTTACTTAATCAAAGTAATAACATATCATCATATTCCTTTTTGGAGAATTAAATGAGTAAAGCACAATCATTATGGTCTAAGGCTGATAATTTCTTATCGTTATCAAGAAAAATATTAGTTAACTTAATTACAGCTATAGTATTAATTGTTCTTACGTTTTCAATTATTGGTGGGATTGGTTCTATATTTACACAAGAGGAAAGCATATCTACTAAAGACAAAATTTTATGGTTCAAACCAATTGGTGTTGTTGTTGATAAATCTTCAAGTTCTTCAACATCATTAGATTCTCTTATTCTTGGTTCGGTAGACGTTCAACAACATGAGCTTGATGATTTGATTGAAGTTTTAAGTAATGCTGCTATTGATGATGAGCTAGCTGCAGTCTATGTAAATGTTTCTGAACTTGGAATGTATTATGCTTCTGCTTTTGAGATCGCAAATGCAGTAAAAAATATAAAAGATAGTGGGAAAAGAGTAATAGCTTATGGTCAAAATTATGGAAATAATGCTTATTTAATTAGTTCGCAAGCAAATGAAATAATTCTAAATAAATATGGTCAAATATCATCTTTTGGATTTTCTAGAAAAAGAGAATATGTTAAAGATTTTTATGAAAATATAAAACTTAATCAACATGTTTTTATAGCAGGAGAATGGAAAACAGCTCCTGAACCATTTACAAGAAATGATATGTCTGAAGAAGATAAAAATGCATGGAACGATTTTGCTGAACCATTATGGAACAAAATGACCACATATATTGAAAATGCAAGAGATCTCCCTAATGGCACATTACAAGATTATGGTGATTCTTTTTGGCAATTAGCTTTAGAAGAACCTGAAGCTTCTCAGTCTGCACTTAAAAAAGGTCTTGTTGACAAAGTTTTTACTGTCGAAGAATTGAGGCATTGGTTATTTGAAGAGTTTCCAAATCAAGATGATGATATAAATAAGTTACCTGATTCAATATCTATTTATGACTATTTATCTACGATAGAGTCTGAAGAAAATAATTCAGAAAATAAAATAGCTGTTATACATGTTGAAGGAGCTATAACCATTGGCGAATCAACATATGGAATCGCTGGATCAGATACTATTGTTAAAAATATAAGAAAGGCTATAAAAGATAAGTCTGTGAAGGCGCTCGTATTACGTGTAAACAGTCCTGGAGGAGGAGTTTATGCCAGCGAGCTAATCACAAATGCATTAAGTGAATTCAAAGAAACAGGCCGTCCTATAGTGAGCTCAATGGGAGACATTGCAGCCTCTGGTGGCGTTTGGGTTACTACCCTATCTGACGAAATTTGGGCAAAAAATGAAACTCTCACTGGATCAATAGGAGTATATGCAACTCTTCCAACATTCGAAAACCTATATGATTGGATTGGAGTTCAAGTTGATGGTGTAAGCTCTACTAAAGCTGCTGAGTGGGATCCTAGAATGCCAATGCCAGAAAGTGTTACGAATGGGATTCAATCATCAGTTGATGATATCTATGAAAAATTTGTAAATAAGGTTTCTGATAATAGAAGTATGAGATACGAAGAAGTTCATGCTGTTGCTAAGGGAAGAATATGGTCCGGAGAAAAGGCTATTAAATTAGGTTTAGTGGATAAAATAGGTGGTCTTGAAGATGCTTTAGATTCAGCATCAAAATTTGCAAATATTGAGGATTACAAAGTGATTAGATATTTTAAAGAGTTGGATCCACTAGAAGTTTTTATTGCAGAACTTATAGATAATTTAGATATGAATATAGATTTAGGGAAGAATTCTAAAAAAATATTAACTATATTAAATGATGGATATAAATTTATTGATAATAAGAAAGATGTGAATATGATTTCATATTGTTTTGAATGTGAGTATTTTTTACCTAAATAACTTCTTTGATTAACGGAACAGTAATTTTTCTTTTAAGCTGCATTGAGGTTTTATCAAGTTTATTAATTATATTTATAAGGTCAGATATATTTCTTTTTGAATGAGTAACAAGATAATTAATCTCTTTTTCGCCAAGATTAATTGATCTTAAATTACAAATAAAATTTATAGCATCATTTAACTTATCTTTACTTACAGGGAAAAGCTCTACATGATCCATTTTTTTAATTCTAGAAATTAGGTCTTTTAAATCAAATTTAATCGATGAGGGGTTGAGAGCTGAAGAAAAAATTAATCTGCATTTTGAAATTAAACAATCATTGATGAGATTAAATATAGCAATCTCCCATTCTTTATCGGAGTTAATTAAATCAATATCATCTATACAAATTAAGTCTAAATTATCTAATGAATCCATGAAGCTTATTCCATACTTCATAACTTCTGTAATTGGTACATATAAAGAAGATTTATTTTTTGAGGCATAGAAATTACAAACTGACTGTAGCAAAAATGATTTTCCAGTTTTTTTTATGCCATACAAAAAAAGATCATCATCCCCTTCTAATAAATTTTTTTTTAATCCAAAATTTTTAGGGTCAAAATAAAAATCATCAGACGAAGCTATATTTCTCTTAATCCATGGGAAAGTAAGCTGTTTTGGTTTATTCATTATGGTAAGTTTTTAGATCAATTATCCAATTATAAGCATAAACAATTAAGCTCAACACTGTGATTACTAGTATAAATATATCTAAAGTAAATAAAGCAAAATCCACATTAAAAATCTCTTTGAGAAAAATAATTGCTATATAAATAATCTGCATTGTCGTAGTAAATTTTCCAAGAAAATTAGGTAATGGTGTGTCTGATTCAATTAATGTCATTTTAATAGCTGCGCCTAAGAGAATAGCTACGTCTCTACTAATAAAAATAATAAAAATATAAAATGGAATAAACTGGTTTAGCCACAATATAAATATTGTTCCAGATAAAAGCAATTTGTCTGCAATAGGATCTAACATCTTTCCAAGCGAAGTTTGCCAGCTCATCTTTCTTGCTAAGAAGCCATCTAAACCATCTGTGATAGAGGCAATGAGGAAAAAAATAATACTAATTTTAAAATTACCAAGATATATATTATTTAGTATTGGGTATATTAAGCCTATTCTAACTAGAGATAATAAATTGGGAATAAAAATAAAATACTTGCTCATTTTTTATAGCTCAACTCTAAGCTTGATGACTCATCATAAATATTAATAATATCAAAAAAATTATTTTCAGAAACCTCTTCAATGAAAGAGTTGAGATTTCCATACACCTCCAATTGATAGTAAATAGTATCTAAATTAAATTTATTAATATTAATATCTTTAGCGCCAATAAGACTCTCAATCAATTCTTTAGATTTTTGATAGTCTTGATATGTGCTTACATTTTTAATTGAAATATTAACTAAGCTTCTTTGGGTTGTATCTATTAGGCTATTATTTAGAAGTCTGTCTATCACATCATCGGTAAAATTAATAAATTTTTCCATAAAGATATTTGTAAAATTTTCATTATTAGAATTAAATTTAATATCCCCATTTGATGACCATTCACTAATTCCTATTTTTGCTACATCAATAATAATAAGCTCGTCAAAAATATATTTATCATCAAAAAATTTTCTTGAATTGATAAGTTTTTTATAGTTTTTTAGTTCATTGATATCGAAAAGATCGAGCTCAGGTAGTTCGAGGAATACGGCTCTAGATAGAGTTGTTTCTTTTAAATAATTTTTTATTAGTAAATCGATTTCTGATTTTGATTGTGACTGTGTCAAAAAATATGGTTTTGCTGATCCCGAATCTATATTTATAAGAAATAAAATAACAGGTCTAGAATTACCAATCAAAGGAATTGATAGTTCATTAAATTTTTCAACTAATAGATTTTTATCAAAGTTTACTTCTAAAAAGCTTTTGTTTTCAAAGTTTTTTATTGAGTAACTAATAATAAAATCTTTTCTTAAATTCCCAGCATTTATTATTTTCCATACATTTGAAGGTGATTTTTTTCCACTAAGCCTATAAACCATTGTGTTAAAAGAGTTATTTATTGATTTTTCAATTTCTGATGCGCTCTGAATTGGTTCATAAACCTGAAAAAGTTTATCAAACTCCTTTCCAAAGCATGTATTAGAAAAGATAATAAGGCAGAATATAGTATGTTTTATATATCTCACATTATTTAATATCATATAAGGTATTCTAAATGACAAAAGAAATTATAGAAAATGATCCATACAAATCAGCGGGTGTTGATATAGATGCTGGCAATGATTTAATAAATAAAATTAAAAAAGATGTTGCTGCCACTCAAAATAATAATGTTTTAGAAAACATTGGTGGTTTTGCAGGCATGTATAAACTAGATAATAATTTTAAGAACCCGGTACTAGTTGCATGTACTGATGGAGTTGGTACAAAAGTCTCACTTGCTCAAGAATACAACGATTTATCAGGTATTGGACAAGATCTGGTTGCAATGTGTGTGAATGATCTAATTGTTTGTGGTGCTGAACCTCTTTTCTTTCTTGACTATTACGCCTCTTCTAAACTTAATGTGGACGAAGCGTCTTTAGTGATCAAAAGTATTGCTAAAGCGTGTTTAGATTCAGGTTGCTCTCTCTTAGGAGGAGAAACGGCTGAAATGCCAGGACACTATATTGATAATAATTTTGATTTAGCAGGATTTTCCGTTGGTTGTGTTGATGAGAAAAAAATATTAAATGATAAGAATGTTAAAGTTGGAAATATTCTAATTGGTATTGAATCCAGTGGCCCACACTCTAATGGATTCTCATTGATTAGAAAAATTATTAACGATTCCCAGTCTCCAAAAACTCTAAAAGAGGATATGGTTAAACAAGTTCTTAAGCCAACTATTTTGTATCCAAACCTCATAATGAGTTTAATAAAAGATTTCAAAGTTAACTCTATTTCTCATATTACTGGAGGTGGCTTACTAGAAAACCTTCCTCGATCTATTCCAGATAATCTATCTATTGAAATAGATGAAGCCTCATGGGAAATACCAAAAATATTTCAATGGCTTAAAGAAGAAGGAAACCTATCAAATAATGAAATGTATAGAATTTTTAATTGTGGTATCGGAATGGCACTATTTGTTGAAAATGATGATTCATCAAAAATAATGAATAAAATATTGCAGATGGGACATAAGTGCTTTCAGATTGGTGTGGTTTCTGAAAAAAAAGACAATGATTCAATAAAATTTTTCTAATAAAATGAAAAAAATAGCTGTCTTGATATCTGGTAGTGGTTCTAATTTAGAGGCAATCGTAAAATCCTGTAACTCCAATCTAATTAATGGTGTGGTTGTAAGTGTTATATCGAATAATCCTAATGCGTATGGATTAATTCGTGCTAATAATTTTAAGGTTAATACTAAGATTATTAATCATAATGAATTCGCTTCAAGAAATGAATTTGAAAAAGTATTAGGCGAATACTTAGATCAACTAAATGTTGATTTAATTGTATTGGCAGGTTTCATGAGAATACTTGGTAAAAAAATTATAAATAAATTTTCATCTAAGATGATAAACCTACATCCATCACTATTACCTCTATACCCAGGTTTAAATACGCACGAAAAAGCTTTATTAAATAATGACAAAGAACATGGTATTTCAATACATTTTGTTTCAACTGAATTGGATGCTGGGCCTATGATTGCTCAAGGAATAATTAATATAGATAATGATGAAAAAATAGAGACATTAATTGATCGAATTCATAAAATAGAACATAAATTGCTACCTGAAATTATAAGTGAAATTTGTAAAGACAATATTTATATCGAACAAAATATAGTTAAATTTAAAAATATTAATTTAAAAGGTAAAAATATTTATATTAAGAATTATGAAGTTTAAGAAACTATTTTTATTATTATTACCTTTTAATTTTCTATTATCTGAAATACCAGCCTATAGTGCAAAATATAATTTTGAATCAGATGAAATTTCAATTACTGGAATAAGGGAATATAAAAAAAGTAGTAATGGTGATGAAATAAAATTTGAAGCATCGAATTTGTTTGCTTCTTTATTTTTTTCTTCTAAATTTAAAATTAATAAAAATGTTGTCGTTCCAAATACCTATGATATTAAAATTAGGCCAAAATTTCTTAATAGAGATCAATCAATTAAATTTAACTATGAAGATAATATAATTAATTCCATAGGTATGAATATATGGGAGACATCTCTTAGTGAAAATAATATATTTGACCCATTGAATGTTCAGATAATGATAAGAAACTCAGTTAAAAATGGCCTTAAAGAATTTAATTTAAACATTATTGATATGGAAAATGGTGGCTACAAAACATATAGTTTTAGGTTAGTAAAAAATGAAGAATGTGAATTTAGCAACAAAAAATATAACTGTTATGTTATTGAACGTACTCAAGAAAACAGTAAAAGAAAAGTTGTCTATTACTTAGCTGAAGGTTTAGAGTTTATGTTTCTAAAAATAATAGATTCTAGTCCTGAAAGAATAAATAAATTAGAGTTAAGGGAAATACTAAGTTTTGGGTAAAGTTACGCCTGTTTGTCCTTGATATTTACCCCCACGATCCTTATAGCTTATTTCACATTCTTCGTCAGATTCAAAGAAAAGCATTTGCGCGACACCCTCGCCAGCGTATATTTTAGCTGGTAAATTTGTTGTATTTGAGAATTCTAGAGTTACATGACCCTCCCACTCTGGTTCAAGAGGTGTTACGTTCACAATAATGCCACACCTAGCATAAGTTGATTTACCTAAACATACAGTAAGAACATTTCTTGGAATTTTGAAATATTCAACCGTTCTGGCTAATGCAAAAGAATTTGGAGGGATTACGCATATATCAGAATCGATATCTACAAAACTTTTTTCATCAAAAGATTTAGGATCAACTACAGCTGAATGTATATTAGTGAAAACCTTAAACTCATTTGAACACCTTACGTCATATCCATAACTAGAAACACCATATGAAATTAATTTATTTCCATCATCATCAAGTCTTACTTGATTTTTAGAAAAAGGTTTTATCATGCCGTTTTTCTCAGACATTTCTTGTATCCATTTATCAGACTTAATCGACATTAATTTCTACACGTCCTTCTATTGCACGAGCAATAGTTGTTCCATCAACATACTCTAACTCTCCTCCAATTGGAATTCCATAAGAAATTCTTGAAACCATAGCATTTTTTACATGATCTTTAATAAATATTGCTGTTGCATCGCCTTCTACAGTGCTGCTAGTCGCCAATATAACTTCTTTAATATCTTCACTATCAATAATTTTTAATAGGTCATCAATTCCTAAATCTTCTGGCCCAATATTATCGATTGGTGAAAGCCTACCAAGTAAAACAAAATATTTACCTCGAAAGCCACCCGTTGATTCGATCGCAAGGACATCTGAGGGACTTTCAACTACACATATACTTTTCGAATCTCTTGAAGTATCAGAACAAATATCGCATATAGGTTTTGACGTTAACATTCTACATCTTGAACATCTTTGAATATTTTCAACAGCTTGATTAAGAGTATTAGCTAAGATGCTTGCTCCATCTTTATTTCTATCTAATAGATAAAGTGCCATTCTTTGAGCTGATTTTTTACCCACACCTGGAAGAATAGTTAAAGCATTTATAAGTTCTGTTACTAAATCTTGGTTCATTTTATTGGTTTAATAGTATCAGCTTTTATTTTTCCATTAAATTTATTAATGAAATTCTGAATTTCTTTATCTTCATTAATATCAGTTTCAGCAAATCCTTTTTCGATATTTTTATTATTTTGCTCCTCTTCAATTGGTGAATTTATAACATCGCCAACTTCAATTTTTATACTTATACTCTCAGAGAATTTATCCTGTAAAATTGTTTTAAATTCTGAAATTATATTTTCAGGTACCTCATTCATTTCAGAGCTTGAACAAAGTATTAGCGAATTATCTCTATAGGAGTTCAGCGACATATTCCCAAAGTAATTTCTTGCAAAAGGACTCATCTCAAGTGAATTAAATAAAGCTACCCATTCGTCATTATTATTTATTGAGAAACTTTTATTATTATCTTTAATGTCAGATTTTTGTACATCTAATTTGTTATTATCAACTTTTTTTAGAGTTTTTTTTTCTGAATTGTTTGTTTCATTTGAATTGCTGTCATTTGATAGCTTTTGAAGTGGATTAAAAGTTAACATTCTTAATAAGCATATTTCTAAGGCCTCTTTAGGACTAGGATGAACAGAGAATTTTGAAAAAGAATTCATAGCAATTTCATAAAGCAATTGATTAAATTCATTATCAATAAGGCTTGCTAAATGTTTTATTCTTTCGTCTTGTGAGTTATTTAAAACCTGCTCTAAAGAAATTTGATGAAGGATAGAAATAATATCTTTTAAAATAGAATCATATTCTGGAGATAATTCTTCTATTTTTGATAATAAGTCAAAGACAGATACTCCATCTCCATCAATTACAGAATTAATTAATCCTATTAATAATGAATCATCGATAGTTCCTAGTAATGCCTTAACTTGATCTTGTAACAGTTTTCCATTTCCATGTGCTATAGCCTGATCGAGTAAAGTTAGTCCATCTCTTACTGAGCCATTTGCTGAATTTGCAATCAAGGCAAGACTTTCATCGTCCGACTGAATTTTTTCATGTTTAAGTATTTTTTTAAAATGATTAAATAGTAATTCCTCATTAACTGTCTTTAAATTAAGTTGTAAGCATCTAGATTGGACGGTTTTTGGAATTTTCTCAGGATTAGTTGTTGCAAATATAAATACAACATGTGCGGGAGGCTCCTCAAGTGTTTTAAGAAGCGCATTAAAGCTTGCAGCCGAAAGCATATGAACTTCATCAATTAGATAAATTTTAAATCTTCCTTTAGCAGGTTTATATTCTACGGTTTCAATTAAATCTCTAATTTTATCAACTTGTGTATTTGAAGCTGCATCGATTTCTAAAAAATCTACACTTCTACCAGCTGAGATTTCCATAGTATTTGAGCACTTATTACATGGGTTTGAAGTTGGTTTAGAGTCGCTATCGCAATTCAAACATTTTGCTAAAATTCTAGCGATCGTGGTTTTTCCTACTCCTCTTGTGCCCGAGAAAATATATGCTTGGTGAATTTTTTCTTGATCAATGCTATTTACCAAAGCTTTAACAACATGGTCCTGCCCAACAACTTCATCAAAATTAGTTGGTCTATATTTTCTTGCTAAAACCTCATAAGACATAGCAAAAAATCATACCATGTTATTGGTAAAAACTGATTCTATTTCTTTAAAACCAAATCCTCTATTTTGAAGAAAGCTTTTTTGTTTTAATATTTCTTTAGTATCAGAACTAGGTCCATCTTTAAATTTTTTCATGAAAGCCAGTTTGGCTGTCTTCTTCCAACCACCCTCTTCAGAAATTATGGTTTCTGTTACTGACTCATTTACGCCTTTAGATAATAATTCATAAGAAATTTTTTTTGGTCCAAATCCTTTTCTTTTTCTATTAGAAACATAAGCCTCGGCAAACCTTTCATTATTTACAAGATTATTTTCTTTAAGCTTAGTAAGAACAGAGTGTACGACTTCCTTATCATCAAAGCGTAAGAGAAGCTTCTCTTTAATTTCCTTTATTGAATGTTCCCTTCTTGAAAGAAGGTCTAGCGATTTATTATATATATTGTTGAATATGTCATCAGACATTATTCAGATGGTATAACTCTTGATTTGCCGTTTCTTCTTATAATTCTAACTCTTTGATCATTAAAGAAAGAATAAGCACCTATCTCTTGAATAATTGAAACAAAGCTTCCGTTGTCTGTTTCAATCAATAATTCAATTCCTTCCCTTTTATTAGCAGCAATTTCCGAACCAATTGAAGCTCCTACCACAGCACCTAAAACAGTTGCAATATCTTGTTCTGGTTCAGAATCTGTAATTTCTTTTCCAATTTTCCCACCAATTGCTGCTCCTGCAATAGCTCCAACCTCTCTGTCATCTTCAATTGTTACTCTATTGGTATCCCTAATGGTTCCAAAAACAACATATTGTTGTTTTTGGGCATCTGATCTAGAAACTACTTCAGGCTGTAAAGAATTAACGCTGCTAACACATGAAGTTGTAACGATAATTGAAATTAATCCGACAAATAGTTTATTCATTATTCTTTTCATCATTTAGTTTATAGTATCGTAAAAGATCTTCTTTTATTACAAAATATTTTCTATTTTTTTCAAATCCATCCAGAAGTTTGACTTCATAAATTTTTTCAAAGTGCTTAGACTTTATAATTTGAACTCTATCTCCTTTGTTAAGTCGAACTAAGTTTCTTGAATCAACAATAGAGAATCTATCCCAATCAGAAAACGTTCTTGCTTGATATGTGTTGTGAGCATCATTTGGAAAAAAATATAATACTTTGCTTGTGGAAGGTGTCAATTTATTACTTTTTGCATCTAAATACCATGTTTGTCCCTCTTCAATAAGTTGTTTTTTTTCTTCAGCAAAAGAAAAGCAACTAAAGAGGAAGATAGATGTGTAAAAAATGATTTTTGTCTTCATATTATTTTATAAATGAATTTAATAAATATTCTATAAGGATATTTTAAAAACAAAAAAAAATAAAGCTTGAAAAAGGTAAAAAAGACTCCAAATAAGTTTTGATGAAAATGCCATAACGGATTTTCACATTAACAAGTGTACGCTTTAAAGATACACATTTATAAAGTCGCTTTTAAGGAGGACTATTATGATACTTAATTTTACAGACCCATTTTTTACCACTCGTGTATTAGGGTTCGAACCTTTGTTTGATAGATTACAAAGACTCTCAGAGTCAAATGATCGTTCATCAAGCTATCCACCATACAATATAAGCAAAGATGGTAATTTTTTTGCTATAGAAGTTGCAGTTGCTGGATTGTCAAAAGATGATATACAGATTGAGCTTGCTGATGGAGTTCTTTCCGTAAGTTATGACGGCCCAAAAACTGAAGTAATAAATGGTGAAAATAAGGTTGTTTATCAAGGAATTGCTCAAAGAGCCTTTAAACAACAATTTACTTTATCAGAAGATGTTGTTGTTCAAGGTGCAGAACTAGTTAATGGTTTGTTATCTATTAATTTAGAAAAGATCATACCTGATGAAAAGAAGCCTAGAATGATTGAGATTAAATCACCAAAAAGAATCTCAAATAAATAACACATATATAGTGAAATGGGGTGCATAATGCACCCCAAATGTTAAATAGGATAAAATTACAATTAATGAAATTACTTAAAATATCCTTTCTATTATTTTTTTGCTTAGCTATAAATGCAGTGACTATTGATACCGGTCATGCAAATGTCTCTTTGGTAAAGTTTGAAAATATTCAAAAAGGTCAAAGCCAAACTCTAATTGGTATTAGAATGGATATGCAAGAGAATTGGCATACCTACTGGAAAAATCCTGGTGATTCAGGAGGTCCAATAAAAGTTAAATGGTCTCATGATGATAATATTTCAATAAGCGAGTTATATTGGCCAACTCCAACTTTAATCCCATATGAACCACTAATGACATATGGGTATAAGAATTTTGTAATTTTTCCCTATGAGATTGATAATTCCAATGATAAAAATTCATATATTGAGGCAAATATAGATTTTTTAATTTGTGATGATATTTGTGTTCCAGAAAAAGCATTAATCAAAACAAATCTTAATGAAATAAAAAATGATACTTCGCTATATGATTGGTTTTTAAAGGTTCCATCTCAGACACTTCCTATAAAGGCATCACTAGATAATGAGTTCATAAATATAAGGTTTTCTTGGCCTTTTGATGTTAGTTCTGCAATATTTTTTATAGATGATCAAGATATAGTCGAACATGCTTCAGATCAAAATCTTATCAAAGAAGAGAACAATTACCTGCTTAAGATTAAAAAATTAGATGATCTTAAATCTTTTGAATATCTTTCTGGTGTGATGTCAATTAATGATAATGAAAGTTTTATCATAGATGCTGAAATTCAAAATTCTACTGAAAACTCTCTAAATATTTCGTTTTTGCAAGCTTTAATTTTTGCTTTTGTAGGCGGCTTAATTTTAAATTTAATGCCATGCGTTTTTCCTATAATTTCTTTAAAAGTTCTAAGTTTTGTTTCAATGAGCAATCAATCTCCATCAAAAATTAGAGCTCATGCTTTATCGTTTTGTGCTGGAGTGATGATTTCATTTCTTCTTATCGGATTTGCAATGATTTTACTAAAACAAGCTGGTTTATATTTGGGCTGGGGATTTCAATTACAGTCCCCACTTATTGTTGGATTGCTTAGTTTATTAATGTTTGTAATTGGTTTGATACTTCTTACAGATATAAATATAGGCTCAGCATTTACAAGACTTGGAGGTATAGGAACTAGTGGAAGTTTAGTTGGCTCCTTCTCCACAGGTATTTTAGCTGTTATTGTTGCCTCACCATGTACAGCACCATTTATGGGTGCAGCCCTTGGTTATGCATTAATTCAACCTTCCGGAATAACTTTACCAGTATTTTCTGCTCTAGGCCTTGGTTTTGCATTTCCCTATTTTGTATTATCGGTCTCACCAAGTTTAATAAACTATCTACCGAAACCAGGTAATTGGATGGTTGCTTTAAAAGAATTTTTTGCATTCCCGATGTTTGCAACATCAATATGGTTAATATGGGTATTTAGCGTACAAACATCATCAAATGAAGTAATTTTTCTTTTAATTACAATTTTAATGATTTCTTTATTAATTTGGCTTGCGACAAAGCTTCATAAATTAAGTTACAGACTAGTTATTTTTGCTATTGCAATTTTTGTAATTTTCTTCCAATTCAGAGACATTCCTTCAAACGAAATTCAAACTACAAAAGATTTAAAACTTGAAAATTATGATTATGTTCAATGGAATAAAAATATAGAGAATGAATATCAAGACAAAAATCAAGCTTATTTGATTAATTTTACTGCTGCGTGGTGTATTACATGCCAAACAAATGACAAAATTGCCTTATCAAGGCCAAATGTAAAAGAATACATTTATGAAAATAATATCCAATACATTATTGCAGATTGGACTAACAAAAATGATGAAATTCTAAAAACTCTTGAATCCTACAACAGAAGTGGAGTTCCGTTATACATTTTTTGGAAACCAGGCATGAGTGAATCAGCTATTCTTCCAGCAATACTTACTGAACAAATTTTGCTAGATAGTTTCTAAAGTGACATACTTAAGTAATATAATACTGACAAAATTAATATAATAATGAATATGTTTGGTACTCCTTTTGAAATATTTGGCACAGTTCATTTACTAACAATAATTGCAGTAATTGCTGTATCAGTTTTATTACCAAAGATTTATAAGAGCAAATCTGATAGTCAAAAATCTTCAATGAATAAAATTATTGCAGGTGTAATCGCCTTGCATGTGATTATTTCTCCTTATAAAGATCTTTATCTTCTTGCGAACCCTTATGATTGGAGAGAAACCATACCACTTCATATGTGTGATTTATCAGAGATATTTCTCATTTGGTTTCTATTAGGTGGGCCAAAAATCTTATATTTATGTGCTTTTTTTTGGGGCCTTGGTGGAGCATCAATGGCTATATTGACTCCAGATATTAGCCATCATGATTTAGATTATATTTTCTTCATGATTGGTCATGGAATGATAATTGTAGGGATTATGTATGCAACTGTAGCACTTGGAAATAGGCCTTATGCTAAAGATATTTTAATTGTATCTGCAATAACAGCATTTATATTATTACCAATTGTTTATGTAATAAATATCTTGTTAGGCGAACCAGCTAACTTTTGGTATCTGGTAGCTAAACCAGACGGTGCATCTCTGATGGATATGTTTCCAGAGCCGCCATATCATTTGCTTTATACAACACCTCTTGCAATAGCAGTTTTTTATTTGATATATCTTCCTTATTTTATTAAAGATAGGGCTACAAAATAAATCTTAATAATATGGATAATTTTTTAAAACTAATTACTGAAGTGTGGAATACAGGTTTCTTAGGTATTGATTTAGGTTCTATTATTTCTTCTCTTGCAGTTATTTTGTTAGCTTTTCTTTTTCGAGGATTTATTATTTCAATAATTTTAAATGCTCTTGGGAGGCTTGCTGACAGTACAGAATCTAAAATTGATGATGAAATATTGAATGCTTTAAGAAGACCAATTGGTCTTATTCCAATAACAATTGCTTTATATATATGTACATTGATTTTGCCTCTTGATGGATTAATTGGAGATATTGCTACAAATATTGTGAAAGCATTTGTTATTTTTACTATTTTTAGTGCTCTTGCAAATAGCGTAAAGCCTATTTTTGAAGCCTTATCAACTAGTTCGTGGTTAACAGCATCAATGCAAATGTGGTTAGAAAGAGCGTCAAAATTTATAGTCTGGGTAATAGGAATAGCAATCATATTAGACATATTTGGCATTCAAATCGGCCCTCTTGTTGCTGGATTAGGGTTGTTTTCTGTTGCAGTTGCGTTGGGAGCTCAGGATTTCTTTAAAAATCTAATTTCAGGAATATTAATAATTGGTGAACATAGATTCCAACCAGGCGACAGAATTGAAGTTAGTGGTCAACTTCATGGAATTGTTGAAACCATTGGTTTTAGATCAACAGTAATTAGAACTTTTGATACTGCTCCAATGGTTATACCAAACAAAGATCTTTCTGATGTTAAAGTGATCAACCATGGTGAAATGATCAATAGAAGGATTAATTGGAAGATTAATCTTATTTATTCAACAAATGTTGAACAACTTGAATCAATAAGAAATGAAATTAAACATTACATTATTAAAAGCAATGACTTTACTACAGATGGTGATTTAGATCCTGTTGTGAGAGTCGTTGAGTTAGGTGGTAGTTCAATTGATTTAATGATTGTAGCCTATGCTGATCCAATGGGGTTTGCTGCGTTTAATGAAGTTAAAGAAAATTTAATTTTTAATATCATGAAAATAGTTAAAAATAATAAATCAGAATTTGCATACCCTTCTACATCACTATATGTAGAGTCCATGCCAAAATAAAAATGTCCCATGAACGATCAGATTATTCTTTCATCTACCTTAGTTGCCCTTCTTTGTTTATTTATATGGGGTAAAATTCGTTATGATGCTCTTGCTGTAGGAGCGCTATTTGTTCTTGTAGTTCTTGAAATAATTCCAGCTAATGAAGCGTTTGCTGGATTTGCCCATCCTGCTGTAATAACTGTTGCGCTTGTCCTTATAATTAGCCAAGGGTTGAGTAACTCAGGTATAGCTGGACTTGTTGGAAAATTAATTGGAGGAAGAGAATTTACTGAAATTCAATTCTTAATCGCCCTTCTTTTTATTGCTGCAATTCTATCTTCATTTATAAATAATATTGGTGCATTAGCAATACTATTACCAATCACATTGAATATATGCCAAAAGATGAATTGGCACTCCTCCAAATTTTTAATGCCACTTGCCTTCGCGTGTATTTTGGGAGGAATGAATACAGCAATTGGCACACCTCCAAATATAATTATTTCTGAATATAAAGCCTCAATCTCTTCATCAGGATTTAATTTTTTTGATTTTTCTTATGTTGGACTTGTGATAACTTTTATATGTATTTTATTTATTGCTTTTATTGGTAATAAACTCATTTTTTTAAGAAAAGATATTCCATCCAATGAGCATCTAATAAATCTTAAAGGTTATTTGTTTGAAGTGCTTGTAAATGAAGGAAGTTCATCTATAGGCATGACTTTATATGCATTTAAAACGCAAGCTGGGGAAGATACTGAAATTCTTGGAATAGTTTCAGAGAGTGGATCAGTAAAGAAAGTTCAGAACAATATGAGAATAAAAGCAGGTCAAATTCTTGTAATTAAAACTCCGCCTGATGATATAGGTAACATACTCGATATCTTTGATTTTTCAATTCCAAAAGAACTTCACTCATTTGATGAAGACGATCTTGAAGAAATTGAAGTTATGATTACTCCTGGATCAAGACTTATAGGAAGAAAATATGACTTCTTTTTAAAACTAGCATTTGAAGAACTTAATCTTTTAGGGTTATGGAGAAAAGGTTCTAAGTATAGAACAAGACTTACAAGAGAAACCTTTAAAGCTGGTGATGTTTTACTTTTAGGTGTTAGAGATCTAGCCGAAGAAGATGTTTCTAATAAAATTAAACATTTGGGCTTAATGCCTCTTAGACAAAGAGAACTTCAAACAATTCCAAGCAGAAGTAGACTTTTTAAAGGATTAATTTTCTTTGCGCTATCAATATTTCTAGTTTCATTTAATTATTTAAGTGCTGCGCCAGCATTTTTATTGTGCGTGCTTGCTTTTGCACGAATAAAAATTATAGATAGTAACTTTTACAGAAATATTGATTGGCCAATTATTGTTATGCTAGCCGCAATGATTCCAATTGGAACAGCTCTTCAATCAACTGGTGTAAGTGCTTTGATAGCAACATCAATATCTCAATATGCAGCAGATTTAAGTCTGTTTTGGATACTTCTTATAATTTTAATTGTCACTATGGCAACGACAGATATTATTAATAATGCCGCAACTGCAGTCATAATGGCACCAATATCCACAGGCATTGCAATAGAGTTAGGTTATGCAATTGAGCCGTTCCTTATGGTTGTAGCTGTTGGGGCAAGTTGTGCTTTTCTTACACCAATAGGACATCAATGTAATACTGTTGTAATGGGTCCAGGTAATTATAAGTTTACTGACTATTGGCGTATGGGCTTGCCCATGGATATTCTTATAATAATAGCAACTATACCCATGATTCTTTTTGTTTGGACTTGATGGACGAAAAATTTAAAAGGCCTAATAGGCTTACTGGCAAACCGTTTGAACCAGGATTTGAAAGTGAAGATGGAAGATTTTTTCTAAGGTATTTAAACAAGCATGGTAATGACGGTTATTATTTAGAAGAATGGAAAAAAGATATAAATAGTTTTATTAAAAAAGCTAATGAATTAAATATTAATTTCGACTTAGATCAGCAATAGAATCAATAATTTCTGGATATTGAAGATAAAATTCATATGACTCACCATCTTCTGCAGTAACTGGTGAGATTACATCTGTGCCGGGCTCTATAGATCCTGATTCTATTAGCTTTCTACCAATACTAATAGCATTCTCAATGCCAGCCCACCTTAAGTATTTCATAATTCCCCATTTTTGAATTGAGCCAGAGTCCTGTTGGTTGTATTTGGTAATGCGTGTAACTACTAGATCATTTTCTCTATCAACAAATGTAAATTGTCCAAATTTTCCACTTGTATTAAAAATTTTTGACTCTTCATCATATTTTGATACCCACCAATGAAGTGAATAATATCGTTTGTAATCAGCCCATCTATTAGGTGTTTCCCATACTACTTTAAATGTTTCATCTATAAACTCTTTAGAGATTATCTCTTGGTCATTCCAGGTACCGTTTCTCGAAAATAATAGGCCAATTTTTGAATAATCTCTTGCCGACATATCAACACAGCAATAGGTCATTACATTACCATTTTCATCTTTCCATAATTTATAGTCTTTTATTGATAATGGTTGTAATATTCTTTCTTCAAAAAGCACATCAGCCTTCTTACCAGTTGCCTGAAACAATATATCACCCAAGAGCATTGAATTAACATTGTTATATTCGAACATTATCCCAGCATCTTTCTCAACACCTACATTTTTTGCATATTTAAGATGGTCTGATTGAAAAAACATTTTTTCATGTTCATGACTTGGGAAATCTAGACCACTAGACATGTCCAAGAGGTCTCTTATAGTTATTTTTGATCTTTCATCACCAAAATAATCTAAATAATTTGAAACATTTTCATCAAGACTTTCTATCTCTCCTTTATCTAATGAAATTCCTATAAGTGCTGCATAATAGCTTTTCGCCATAGACCAAGATGTACCATGAGATGTATTGTTATAACCATCAGCATATCTTTCACCAATAATCTTTCCGTTTTTAATTACAACAACAGCAGATGTTGAGTCATCTGAAAATGATATATCTAAAAGCTTATTAATTTTTTCCGAGCTAACGCCTTGATTTTCTGGTGTTGAAATTTCCCAATTTTCAGATTGAGGAAAATATCCTGCATATATATTTAATGTAAAGA
>CACELG010000007.1 GCA_902560315.1 uncultured SAR86 cluster bacterium
TAATCAACTTCAGAATAAAAATTTAGTTTATATTTTATACAATCTTAAAGAAGATATTGTTCAGGGGAAAAGACTTGGAAGTTCAATGAGAAAATTTCCTGGAGTATTTTCTGATACATACATTTCAATGGTTAGTGCTGGAGATTCATCTGGTAATTTAGATATTGTTTTTAATAAGCTTGCTGATTATTTAGAAGAGAGCGCATCTATTAAGCAAAAAGTTATATCTGCTCTAACATATCCTTTAATTTTAATAGGATTTTCAATTGTAGTAATAATTTCGCTGTTAGCATTCGTATTACCTCAAGTAGTTGGTCAATTTATAAAGGCTGGAGCAGAGCTGCCATTTATAACTAAGTTTTTAATAGGAATCTCAAATAACATTATTCCAATACTAATCGTGATTGTTATTTCTATTGGCATTATTTTTTATTTTTATAAAAATTACGTTAGCAAAATAGAGAATAAAATTATATTTGATCGAAAGCTCCTTAATACACCTTTACTTGGTAATTTTATATTGAACTCAGAATTAGAAAGATTCTCAAGTACCATGGAACTGTTGTTAGCTTCTGGAACAAATCTTGATGTTGCTCTTGAAGAGTGCTCAAAAATTTTTAACAACAAGTTCCTTTCAAAAATTATATTAAATGCAAAAAATGATGTTGTTGAAGGTAAAGACTTTATAGTTTCTCTAAAGAATGAAGGAGTCTTCCCTGATATATTTATTCAATTAGTATCTAGTGGTTATAGGTCTGGTAATCTAGTGAAAATGTTTAATAAAGTCTCTCATTTTTTAAAATCTGAAATTGAAAATAAAAGAGCAATCTTTTTATCATTACTTGAACCTATTGTAATAATATTTATGGGTGGATTTATTATGTTGATAGTTCTAGCTATACTAATACCAATAATGCAAATGAATACCCTCGCAATATGAAGAATAAAGAAAAAGGATTTACGCTGATAGAGTTAATGGCTGTCTTAGTTATTTTGGGTATATTAGCGACCGTCGTTGTGGTTAGTGTTGACCCAGTATTCCAAAGAGCTAATCTAGAAAAGATTAGAGCTGATATGGCAAACACAAATAAAGCCTTAGAAATATATAAATTTAATGAATTATCTTATCCTACTACCTCTCAAGGTCTAGATGCTCTTGTTAATCCTCACTCCGAATTAAAAAATCCATTCTTGTATCCTGAAGGTGGTTATATTTCTTCAATTCCAAAAGATCCATGGGGAAGAGAATATATATATGAACATCCTTCACGAAGGTCTTTTAAATATGACTTGTATACTCTCGGGGCTGATGGCGTTGAAGGAGGATCAGGCGAGGATTCTGATATTGGAAACTGGATGCAGCAGTAACAAACATCAAAAAGGGTTTACCTTAATAGAAATTCTTGTTGTTTTATTTATTATTGGTATTACAACCACGCTTATTACTCTCAACTTTAGCACTCTAAGATCAGTAGATTCTCAAAATAATACATTTAAAAATACAGTTAGCTTCTTAACATATGAAAGCATAGTCACTGGAAATATAATTGGATGGTATTTAAATTCAACTAATCAGTTTGCTGAGTATATATATGATAATAAAAACCAAGAAATAGATTATGATTTCGATAATTCCTTTTTAAGTGAAATAGCATCATTAAAGAAAACATTTAAATTTGAAGATGGCACTTTAATTGAATTAGAAGATAAACAAAGCAAGTCTCCTCTAGTTATTTTTTATCCCTCTGGTGAAAATTCAGGAGGAGAGATTAATATTTATCATAATGATTATATTCAACGAATAGTTATAAAAAATAATGGGAAAGTAATAAATGAATTCATCAACTACTGAGAAAGGATTTAGTTTAATTGAAGTAGTGGTTTCATTATTTATCTTAAGTGTGTCTGTAATAACTATTTATAATTTAATAATATCAACAGCAACATCAAGCTTTGACTTAGAGCAAAGATATTTAGCTAAAGAGGTAGCAAATAATCGTATTTCATTAATACATACTCTAGAAAAATCATTAAAACCATTACAAAGAAGTGGTGAAATGGTTATGGGAGGACAGAAATGGCAATGGGATGAAACTATAAGCAATGGACCCAGCGATGAGTTTTTTGAATATGAGATATTTGTAAAGCTTAAAAATGAAAAAACATATATATATACAACCAAAGGCTTATACAGTAAATGAATAAAGGTTTTACATTAATAGAGGTCTTGGTGTCATTAGTCATTCTTTCAATGATAGCTATTATCTCATCAAACATACTTCAGTCTTCATTAGAAACGGAACGTCTATCATCTGAAAGGTTACAGTCAGCAAGAGTATTAAATTTTTCATCAATTACTTTAAGAAGGGATTTAAGACAAATAATAAATGTTTCATTGCGCGATTATTATGGAAATCCCATCAAAGGGACATTTTTGGGAAGCAATATTGATAAAAGGATTTCATTTAATTCCAAAATTAAATCCATTTCTAATGAAACATCTCCTATTAAAAGGATTGAATACGAACTTAATAATGACAAACTTATAAGAAAACAATTCTTTTCCTCCAATCCATTTAATAGTGGTGAAAATATTGAATCAAATTTTCTAGAAGATATATCTGAGCTAGATATAAGATTTATGTATGAAAAAAAATGGCATGAAAAGTGGCCCATAAATCCTGAAACAGAAACAAAAATACCAACTTTGATAAAACTCGAATTTAAAAGAAGTGGTAAAGAGTATTTATGGATAATTGAACCGAATATTGATTATGTATTCAAAAGATAAAGGCGTCGTTTTAATATCTATTCTATTAATAGTTTTGCTATTGTCGTCTGTTGCAGTCTTATTTGGTAATAAATATTTTTTATCGCTTAAAAGGGCACAATATATAGAGTTTCAAACTTTATCATTAAATATTTTTCGTAATATTGAATCTTTAGCAAAAGACAAGATAGAAAAAGAGCTGAAGTTTAATCGAAACAAGTTATTAAAGAATAACCCAATAATAAACCAGCCAATGGTATTTGATTTAAATGGGGCTAATATTGTTGGGAAAATATCAGATTATGGAAATTGTTTTAATATTAATTCAATTGTTACTTTAAAAGATGGAAATTATGTTGAAAATAAGAATTCATCAGCCGCATTCAGAAAAATCTTAACTTTAAATGAAATAGACAATAACGTCATTGAAGAGCTAATTGATCAAACTATCGATTGGATTGATAAAGATTCAAATCCTAGGGCTTATGGTCTTGAGGACTATTACTACTCAGGTCCTTTACATAGCCCAAGAGAATATACTGGGATGAGATTAATGGTATCTATTGATGAATTAAAGAGCATTCCTGCTGTAAAACAAATAGATTGGAATATCTTTAACAATTATTTCTGCACAATACCCAATGCATCGCAAATCTCTTTAAACATTAATACATTAGATTTAAAGGATGTATATTTATTGAGTTCTATCTTCCCTAATCTATCTATTAAAGATGCCGAATATATAATTGATAATATTCCTGAATCAGGTTTTGATGATTTAAATCACTTTATGAGAAGTTTTCCAAATTTTGATTTTGATCTTGCTTATGGAAATATAAAAGTTACATCAAATATCTTTGAATTAAATTCTGAAGTTAGTTTTAAGAAATTTGTATCCTCCTCAAAAAGCATCATAATTTACGAAGATAATAATAATGGTTTTATTATTTCAAGAATTTATAATGGTATTTAATGGATACTTTTGTAGCATACCCAAATAATTTAGATTTTAACCAAGGAAGTTTCCATAGAAGTTCTGATAATTACAAAAAAGTATCTAATTTCTCTGATATTAAAGATTTTTTAACTCTATCTCATGCGGATAAATTAATTTACTTATTGCCTTCATCCGTTATCGGTAGCTATGCTTTCGAAAGAAATGATAATTTATCTACTCAAAATAATTTAGCAAATTTTATATCTGATATCGACTCATTCATAGTCAATGATGTTTCAGAAAATGAGTTTTTTTTATTTGAAAATATTGGATTTGTAATGGATAAGAGATTGTATAACGAATTAAACAGATCCCTTAACAAATTGAAGTGCAAAGTTATTTTAATTCCTGATTATTTTTTAAATAAAAAATTTGATACCAACACTATTACTGAATTTAATAATAGATTTTTATTTTCATTCAATGATGGAACAGGTTCTTCAACAGACCAAGACTCATTAGCACAATACTTAGATATGGTTAAATCCATATATATAAATTTTGAACCCAACATTTTTATAAATAAATCTATTAAAGAGCTTGACGGTTACAATCAAAATAAAAATATTTCTATTGCCAAATTTATTTCATCAATCAATGACAATCTCCCAAATCTATTTAAGTTTGAATTTTCATTTCAAAATATCTTTAACAAGTTAAATTTTTCTAGAATTGAGATATATGCGTGCCTATTCTTAATAACATCCATAATTGCTTTGCCATATATCTTTACTGCTCAAAATAATAAACAGATGAATATTTATGAAACTGAAATATTCAATATTTTTAAAATGATTGATAAAAATACAAAAAGAGTCATCACTCCAAAAATTCAAATCGATCAGTTAATTGAACAAATACCTGGATCGTCAAGATTACAATCATCAAAAAATGAGTCAAAATTTGATAATTTTGGTTTTATGATTTCGCTTGGAGAGAAGTATATAGAAGCTATTAAAATAGACTTTAGCTCTAATCAAGCGACTTTAAATATAGAAAAATTACCACAAATACAATATGCGGTAGTTAAAAATAGTGTTGATACCTTTAATATAAATATTATTGATGAAAATATCATTACTGAGAATAATGAAATTTCAGGCGAAATCAAAATTGAATTAAAAGATGAATAGTTTTTTAAATAGTCTTAACACAAGAGAAAAAAATTTAATTTTTGCAGCATTTTTTATAGTTGTTGTTGCCGTATTATTTTTTATAATAAATACTACTGTTGGGAATTTAAACTTTTCATCAAAACAATTAGATAAGGCTAAATCTGACTATGAGTATGTTGTTTCCAAGGCAGAACTCTTGAGTAATACCTTGATAAGCCAATCATCAGACATTGAAGAGATAGAGTTGTTTATAGGTAATCTTCTCCCAGAATCAATTTCCGACCTTGCAATTGTTGAAGAGGATAGCTCCCTGATAGTTTCTTTTAAAACAAATAATTTAAAAGAATCAATTTCAATTTCAGATGAAATAGCATTTAGATTGGGAAGGGAGCTTAACAACATATCTTATTCAAAGAATGAACAAGACTCTGTAACAAAACTTGTTTTTAATTAGTCTTGAAGAAATATCTATAAACTAAGAAAGCTAAAATACTTCCAGAAATTTGTGCAATACAAAAATAAATTACATTTTCTGGATTTATACCAGCAAAGCTATTTGAAAACATTCTTCCAATTGTTCCCGCAGGATTTGCAAATGAAGTTGAGGATGTAAACCAATACGCAGCTCCTATATAGGATGCAACAACTAATGCTAGTTTTTCTTTATTTGATATCAATATAAAGAATACTAATCCAAATGTAGCAACAATCTCAGATATAAAAATATTTGATCCTGATCTGGTTTTTTCAGATAATTCAATAATTTCCATGCCAAACATAATATTAGCAATCAAAACTCCAGTAATTGCTCCAAATATTTGAAGCAAACTAAAAATAAAAAATATTTTCAATGAAATTTCTTTATTTAAAAAAAGAACAAAAGAAACAACAGGATTAAATTGATTACTAAAGGATTCAAATGCAGTAATTAAAAAGTATAGTGCAAAAAAAGTAACAACCGCATTTACGAGCAGAATAATAGAGTTATCATTACTTAAGTTTTCAGCCATTATTCCAGATCCAACAACGGCGCAAAATAAAAATCCAGTACCCAAGAATTCTGATATGTATTTACTTATCTTCATAAATTGATATTTTGTCTGAGTAAATCTCGTGAAAAGTTTTAACAGCAATAGAATCTGAAACCCCCCATTTCGTTGATTTAATAGTTCTGATTCCTAGTTGCTTTATTATTCTTTCATATATTTGTAAGGCAAATCCGATTATATCTGCACGATCTTCTGCAAATCCATATTTTTCAATTTTATCTTTGGTATTAAGTCCATTTAGCTTTTTAAATTTTTTATAGAAGTTATCTGATTTCATTTTCTTTGAATTATGAGTATTTAAAAATGATCGTATATTTCCACCAAGGCCTATTATGGTTTCCATCTCTTTATGATTTTTTAACCAATTTTCCATTCTTTTCCATTCACTTATTTCATCTTTTTTAAGCATTAATCGAACACCGCCTAGCTGAAATGATTGGACGAAGTGTTTATTTGATTTATATATATAAATTTCAGTACTGCCACCACCAACATCAATAAACATTTTATTTTTTCCCTGTTGTGCTTCTGGATGAAAACTAATTAATTTAGCTTCTTCAAGACCAGAAATAATTCTGATAGGGTGATCAATTTTATTTTCTATTAATCTTCTGGCATCTTCTGAGTTTGAAGAATTTCTAAAAGCGCTTGTTGCAACTATCTCATATTGATCAATTTTATCTTTCTTAAATTTTTTTTGATATTTTTGTAATGTTTTAGACAATTCATTCAATTTCTTCTCAGATATTTTTCCGTTTTTAAAAACGTCAGACCCAAGTCTAATTGGAGAACGTATTCCATCAATATATTCCATTGAAGTAGGGGTTGTTTTAAAAATCTTTGACTTAACGGCGTTGGTGCCTATATCAACTGATGCAATCTTCATGAATTATCACTGTACTTGCTAATAATCATGAATTGATCATATGAAAGATTATCGAATTGCACACCTTCTAAATTGGATGAATAATTATTAAGGGATTTAGACCATTTTGTTGGCTTAAGTATCTTTTTGCCTTCATATTCTGTTTTTATCAAGAGGTATCTAAGCGATGTTAGTCTTGCAATCATCTTGTTATTTGAATTGATAGAGATCCATGGACTAGTATCGGTACTTGTTTGATCAAACATTTGCTCTTTGTATAAGGTGAATGCATTCCACTTAGTTATGATTTTTTCATCGTTTTTTGAAAGCTTCCAATATTTTAATTCTGAATTCTTTCTTGCCTTCATTCGTATCTCTTGTTGATCTTTAGACAAAGAAAAATAAAACTTTGTCAGTTCAACCCCATTATCCATTTGTTCATTTTCCCATTTATTAACTTTTTTCATAAAAGTTCTATATTGATTTTCAGAGCAATAACCCATAATCGGTTCTGTAATTGCACGTGTATACCAAGAACGGTCTAGGAATGAAATTTCTCCTCTGCGTGGTAATGCTTTTTTCCATCTTTGGAACCAATGCGAGGATTCCCATTTGGTTGGAATGCCAAGTTGAACATAGTTGAAGTGTTGAGGCCTTAAATATTCAGAAAAAAATCGAATAGCAGTACTCTTTCCTGCAGTATCCCTCCCTTCAAAAATAATACATAACTTTCTGTTATTTTTAATAACGTCTTCTTGAAGCTTTAGTAACTCAATTCTTAGTCTTCTTTTTTCACGATCATACGCTTTAGCATCTAAACTTTTGTACTCACTTTGATCTAAAGAAATAAGACTCATAATTAATTATTTTTAAAATTGATATGACATATTTTACTATTCAATAAGGAATTATTCTTCTAATTTATTTTTTATGATTATTCTTTCATTAATCTATATTAAAAATATAACCTGAACTTCAAAATTCAGTAACAAGTGTGTAACAAATGTATTGTTATATAATGATTGAACAAATATCCTTTTATAAATTATGGAAAATTTATTTTTAGATCCAACAATAATATTATTAATTGCGGCCTTTGGTGGTTTTTTTATGGCCTTTGGTATTGGTGCTAATGATGTTGCAAATGCTATGGGCACATCAGTTGGAAGTAAAGCAATAACATTTAAACAAGCAATATATATTGCAGCAATTTTTGAATTTCTTGGTGCTTATTTAGCTGGCGGGGAGGTAACGTCAACTATAAGAAAAGGAATAGTTTCACCAGATCTTTACGTAGGAAATGAAAATATTTTTATAATTGGAATGATGTCTACACTTTTTGCTGCTGCTACATGGTTACTTCTTGCAAGTGCAAGAGGTTGGCCAGTTTCAACGACGCATTCAATTGTAGGATCTATAGTAGGGTTTGTAATTATTTCTTTAGGTTTTGAAGCAGTTTCTTGGGGTAAAGTTGGAAACATTGCTGCAAGTTGGGTTGTTTCTCCAGTTATCTCTGGAACAATGGCATTTCTTATATTCTTAAGCGCAAAAAAATTTATTTTAGATAGAAGAGACCCTGCCCAAGCTGCTGTTTCACTAATACCTTTTTATGGTTTTTTTGTTGCAGTCATTATAGGCTTAGTAACAGCTAGAAAAGGTCTTAAGCATGTTGGGTTACCTCTTACTGACAATGAAGTTGTCTTAGTAACTGTTATCTTTGGTGTTGTTGTGTCGTTAATTACTGCTATTTTATTAAACTTAAAAAAAGACAAAATTAAAGAGTACGGAGTAGAGTCAGCCTTTGCTGTTCTAATGATCGTAACAGCCTCTGCAATGGCATTTGCACATGGGTCTAATGATGTTGCAAATGCAATTGGTCCTATGTCAGCAATAATAAGTGTTGCATCCGAGGGTGCAATTGGAGCAAAAGCAGCTGTAAGTCCTTGGGTTCTTCTGGTAGGCGGAATTGGTATTGTTTTTGGATTGGCAACGCTCGGTGGAAGAGTTATTAAAACTGTAGGTAGTAAAATTACTCTTCTAACACCAAGCTTAGGCTTTTCAGCAACAATGGCAGCAGCTTCAACTGTTGTAGCTGCAACATATATTGGATTTCCAATATCTACAACACACACATTAGTTGGAGCAGTTATTGGTGTTGGTTTAACAAAAGGTGTTTCCCACTTAGATCTTGGTTCTATTGGAAGAATTGTACTTTCTTGGGTAGTTACAATTCCAGCTGGAGCTGCTTTAACAATAATATTCTATTATTTATTCAAATTTACATTTGAGATATAAGATTATTTTTTAATCCAACTTTCTAAATATGCACTAGCAGCCCTTATTGCTTCAATCTTTCCCACATCATTAAGGGCACCACTTTCTTTGGTGTTTAATGAAAATATGGAAAGAATAATTTGAGCTATAACTCTACAAACTCCTGCCTTATTAAAAACATTATTAATATCAATATTTCTTTCATATGTTTTTTCAATTGTACTTCCAAGTTTATGTATACATTTTGAATTTAAAGGTGGATTGATAGTATACCCAAGGATAAGTTTTTGACTTACCAGTGAATTAACAAAAAAATCAAAGATTACTGTTACTATAAGATTTGTAACTTTTGAAATATCAACATCTAAATCTAATTTATTTAAATCGTTATCAAAACAATCTACACATTCATCAATGCATTTCATAATGACTAATTCTTTTAGGGTGTTAACCGTTGGTATAAATTTATATGTTGAAGTTCTTTTTAAACCAGATATTTCTGCAACTTTTGCAAGTGATAGAGCGTTAACATCTTCAGATTCAATTATTTGAATAGCTGCATCTACTATTCTATTGATTCGTTTTTGACTTCGCTCTTGCTTAGCAATTACTTCCATAATTTTATTATGGACATATGTCTATAAATGTAAATATAAATAAGATCTAAAATGTTTCCAAAAAGTTACATTTTATTTTTTTAAATGTAACAAATTAATCTTATATTTTTCTAGCGTTAATTATTTATTTATAAACATGAAAAAATCATTTTTAACTTTTTTCTTAATAACCCCACTTTTATTTTCTCAAGATGATGAATCTAATGCATCTGATGGTTCAATAGAAGATGTAGTTGTAATAGGTACTCTAGCGAGCATCATTTCTGCAATTGAAAAACAAAGAGAATCAGATCAAATAGTATCAATTGTTGACTCTGATGCACTAGGTGATTTTCCAGATACTACTGCGGCAGAAGCAATTAGAAGATTGTCTGGAATCACTGTAGAAAATGATCAAGGTGAAGGAAGGTATGTAAGCATAAGAGGTCTATCGGGTGATTTAAATTCTATATCTGTAAACGGTGCTCTTGTCCCAGCTCCTGAGGGCGGAAGAAAAGTTATGTTAGATGGCTTGCCAACAGAATTACTTGATTCAATTGAGGTTTATAAAACACTTACTGCTGACCAAGATGCCGACTCAATAGGTGGAAGAATAGAATTTAATACAAAAAGAGCTACGTCTTTAAAGAAAACTCTTTTTAAAGCAAAATTTGATACATCCTACAATGATCAATCAAAGAATTCTGATAATCCTAAAATTGCTCTAACTTACGGGGATATGATATCTGATTCAGTTGGCCACATTATCGGTTTAACCTACGCTAGTAAGCAAATTATTACTTATAACAACGAGACAGGTTTTCCAGGTTGGACCAATGATGGAGCAGGAAAAAGATTAGACGATGATTGGGAAATGCGATATTACGATCTTACTAGAGAGAGAACAGGCCTAACTTACGATATTGATTATATGATTGATGATCAGACAGCAATATTTGCAAATTTTTTATATAACAATTATGAAGATAATGAACTTAGATATAAAGATGAATATGGAAGTTTAAAGCATGGTGAAGTTTTTTCTAATTATAGTGAAATAAATAGAATTAGAAGAGATGCAGAAGTTAGAAGAAGGATCGAAACTAGAGATATTAGAACTGCAGTAATAGGTGCCGAGACTGTGGTTAGTGGTTGGTTTACAGAAATACAGTTTAGCCATTCTTATGCTGAAGAAGATGATACAAATAACATAGATGTTAAGTTTAGAAGTAAAAGATATGATACTGACGATTGCGGAGGCCCTTGTGGATATTTTTATTATTCAGATCCAAAAAAAGTTGGACTAGAATTTGATTCATCTGTTGCACCTATATGGGATACTTCAATGACAGTTGATGCATGGGAAGAAGATTGGTCATTAATCAAAGATACTGAAAAAGCTTTTAAAATTGATATGTCAAAAGAAGGCTTTTCATTCATGGATATGCCTACCACAGTAAAATATGGATTTAAATACAGTCAAAGAACAAAAGAAAGAGACAGAAATGCAATTGAGATAGAAGATGGTCCTGCAACTGATTTAATGCAATCTCAATTTAATCCATCTCAAATTTCATGGCCTTTCGCAGGTCAATCAATGGGTCCTATGGCTAATGATTCACTCTTATGGCCTCTAAAAGGAACGTTTGGCGGCCCTGATTATTCAAATGTTGAGCAAGATTACGAATCCGATGAAGATATTATGGCAACATACTTAATGGGTACTATGAAGGCTGAAAATGCAGTTATTATTCTAGGCTTAAGAGTTGAAGATACTTCCTACTCAACTTTAGGTTACAACGATGGTGATATAAATGATCCAATCACAGCATCAAAAGATTACACATTCGTTTCACCAAGCATAAACGTAAAATATTTCCTTGATGATCAAACCATCATAAGAGGAGCAATTTGGAGAGCCTTATCCAGACCTGGATTTGGTCAAGCATCTACTGTTGCAGAAATTCAAAATGAAAATGATGGTACTTTTTCAGGTGAAATGGGAAATCCAGACCTAGAACCATATGAAGCTAATAATTTTGACCTTTCTTTGGAAAGATATGGTGATACCGGCTCATACTCAATTGGATATTTTAAGAAGGATATTGATAATGCTATTTATCCACTTGTAACCGCAGGAACAATTAACGGAATTGTTTTTAGTGAACTAGAAACATATGTCAATACTGGTCCTTCTGATGTTTCCGGATTTGAAATGAATGTTTTTCAAGAATTAGAATTTTTACCAGAACCTTTTAATGGAATGTTTGTTTCACTTAATATTACAAAAACTGATGGAGAAAGTACTCTTGATGTAGATAATGGAAAAGTTACATTTCCTTTCAGAAAACTCTCAGATAGAAATTCAAACCTTTCAATTGGTTATGATCAAGGAAAGCTAGACATGAGATTATCAGCTGTATCAAGAACCCCATATTTAGATTATTTAGCAGATGAGGATAGTCCAGGAGATGTTCAGGAAGAATTGTCACTAGATAATATCAGATATACAGATGATCATACCCAATACGATTTTAATCTAAAGTATAAAATTAATGACAACTTTAGTGTTAAATTTGATATCAGCAATATTACTGATGAGCCTGAATTTTATTACTGGGGGTCACCTGATAGATTATCTCAGTATGATATTTATGGAACAACTTATTCAATAGGTATTAGATATAACTTATAATCTTTAAAATATTAATAAGGCAAGACTTTAACTTGCCTTATTTTAAAAAAATATGAAATTTCTACTCGCAACAATATTTATATATTCGCTTTCTGTAGTATCTGATCCTATAGATAAAGTTATTCATATAGTTCCTGCAATAGATGAAACTCCACAAGTAATCTCAAAAGGTGATGCTGCAGATGATCCTGCTATTTGGTTAAATAAATTAAATCCAAATAGATCACTAGTATTTGGAACAGATAAGAGAAGTGGCATATATACATATAACTTAATGGGCGAAAAAATAGGCTACACAGAAATTGGAGATATTAATAATATTGATGTTAGAACAATGAATGTTACTGATGATGACAATAAAGATATAGGCAGTTATTCATTTATTTTTGCATCAAATAGAACAACAAATACACTTGATATATGGACATACAAAGATACCAACATTGATAAAGCTGTAAAGGATGATAATTTTGAAATTTCAAAGGAGCCTTATATAAATGCTAAAGCAAACATGGTAGTTTATGGAGTTTGTGCAGGTATTGATTCGAGATTTGGATTAATAGCATTTTTAACAGAAGATGAGGGACCAAAGGTACAGATGTGGAATTATGGTCCTTCTGGAATGACACTTTTAACAACATTTAATAATGGAAATGCAACTCAATCTGAGGGATGTGTTTACGACGATGAAAATAGAACTCTTTTTATATCTGAAGAACAAGATAGAGGTATTTTAAGAGCTTATAAAATAAATAACGAATTAGATTTTTCAAATCCTATTGTTATTGATAATAGATCTGGAAATATAGATGGTGATCCTGAAGGAGTAACGGTTTATAAATCTTCTGAAAAAGATGGATATGTTATCGTTTCATCTCAAGGTGATAGTTCTTTTAATATTTATAATCGACAAGAGCCTTATAACTACCTAGGCAGTTTTAAAGTTGGAAGTAACAAGGACATTGATAATGTTAATGACACTGATGGTATTGACGTTATTAATTTCAATTTTGGTAATAAATATCCTATGGGTTTATTTGTCCTGCAGGATGGAACAAATGATGGTAAAAATAAGGTTAAGAGACAGAATTTTAAATATGTTTCTTTTGCTGATGTTCTAGAAAAATTAGATCTTTAGTTTCTTTATAAATTCTATAATATCCTTAGAAAGTGACTCAGGTTGCTCTAAGGCTGCAAAATGTCCGCCTTTGTGAGTATTCCATTGAACTACATTATAGATTTCTTCAGCCCATGCTCTCGGAGGTGCAATTAAGTCTCTTTCAAAAACTGCACCTGCCATAGGTTGCTTAATGTTCTCAAAAGAAAATCCTAAGTCGCCATTTTCTTTATATAACCTTGTTGATGAAGTTATTGATTCACTAAACCAATACAAAGATACTATTGCCAAAACTTCATCATTAGAAACAACTAGTTTATTCTCTTCACCATCAAACCAGCCATAAAACTTCTCTACAATCCAAGCAGCCAGTCCAATAGGAGAGTCATTTAAGCCATAACCAAGTGTTTGTGGTTTTGTTTTTTGTATCTCATAATATCCAACTCCTTGTTCTTTATATTTTTCATAATTTGCCATTAATTTTTGTTCTTCTTGTGAGGTATTTTCTAATGGATCTTTATCAGCAGGCGGCCAAGCAATAATCATATTAAGGTGAATGCCAATACAATGATCTGGATAAAGTTCAGCCATCCATTTGCTTATGGTAGCTCCCCAGTCACCACCTTGAACAATATATTTATCATATCCAAGAGCTATCAAGAGCTCATGCTGCAAAATAGCAATCTGTTTGGAATCCATACCAATCTCTTTTGGTTTGTCAGAGAAACCAAATCCTGGGAGAGAAGGGCAAATAATATCAATTGGAATATCAGAGTTTTTTTGAATTATAGGTATTATTTTTAAAAATTCCTGGATACTTCCAGGCCATCCATGAGTCATTACAAGTGGAATAGCATTATCGTTGTTTGACTTTGAATGAAGGAAATGAAGCTTAAGTCCGGACTTGGTTGTATATCTGTAGCTACCAATGTCATTAATCTTCTTTTCATGATCTTGCCAATTAAATTCATTTCGCCAATAGTTTGCTAGTTCTTTTAAGAAATTAAGATCTGTCCCATGAGACCATCTATGATTTATTTCATCAGGCCATCTAGTTAGATCAATTTTTTGATGCAAAAGATCAATATCCTTTTCGGGGACATTAATCATGAATTTTTCGATGTTTTCCATAATAATTTATTTAGTTTAATTTATATCATTAGTTAAATACATTGAAGTAAAATATCTTTTTTTATTAAGACAATGTTTGAAAATATAGAATCATTTTTAAATAACAATAATGAATTGGCATGGATTGCTATATTTATTTTTGCTTTTATGGAATCCTTTATTCTTTCTGGAATAGTAGTATCAAGTGCAATACTATTCTCTGTTTGTATTTTTGTTTTCAATATGGACTTATTGCCACTCCACATTATTGTATTAGTGGCTATGTTAGGTTCTCACTTAGGTGATATGTCAGGATTTTTATTTGGTAAAACAATTGGACCAAGTCTTTTATCTACTAAATTCATTTCTAAAAGAGAAAAAACGATAAAGAGGGCACAAAGATTTCTAGATAAAACTGGATCATACACAGTCATTCTTGGAAGGTTTATTCCTGCTATAAGAGCCATTGTTCCTTTTTTACTTGGTATTTCTGATTTAAAAGCTGTAAGATTTTATGTAGCAGATGTTATTGCATGCTTATGTTGGGGTGTTGCATTAGCACTCTTAGTAACAGGAGTCGGCTCATTGATAGGATAATGTTATGTTAAGTGTATTTATTTTAGTTGTAAGTTCTATAGCAGTAATTTATTTACTTATTCAATTAATAAAAGCTGGTAGGCAGGGAAGATTTCTTCAAACTCTTCGGGATCTTTTAATTATCTTGTTAGCAATTCTAATGACCGCTGCCATTTTTTATATTGGTTTTAGATTTTTTAGAACCTTTTTCTAATTCACTATGTCATTAACTCTTTTTGAAAAAATAATTAACAAAGAGATACCTGCAGACATAATATATGAGGATGATATTTCGATTGTAATAAAAGATATCAGTCCACAAGCACCAACACACTTATTAATTATTCCAAAGAAAGTTATTCCTAAACTATCAGATGCTACCGCTGAAGATCAAAATATCTTAGGACATTTAATGTTGATTGCTGGAAAAATTGCTGATGATTTAGGTTTAGATGAAACTTTTAGATTGGTAGTTAATAATGGTGCAAAAGCCGGACAAAGTGTTTTTCACCTGCATTTACACTTACTTTCAGGAAGGCCTCTTAACTGGCCTCCAGGTTAGAAATACAAATAAGCGCCTAATCCGAGCAAGAAAACAATAATACCAATACCTATTGCAAAATAGGAACCATATTTTAATGTTGAACCATCATCCATGTTGTAACTCCTCTTAAAAAAATATATCAAAAATTAATTTTTTTTCAAACTATTTCTACTATAAAATGACTATAAATTCATTACTATTTAATCTTGAGTAAAACAAAACTATCTAAAGAAGTTAAAGCTTGGATTTCTTATGACCTTGGAAATTCAGCATTTGCAACGACTGTCTTAGCGGCATTCTTTCCTATTTTTTATAATCAATATTGGGCATCTACATTAGATCCTGCATCATCAGCAGAGTATTTAAGTTGGACGTTAGTAATTTCAAATTTAACTCTATTGTTTACTGCGCCCCTTATAGGCGCCATAACTGATATAAGTAAATCAACTAAATTAATGTTTATATCAATGGTTTCAATATCGATTGTTTGTGTTGGATTGCTATTTTTTTTACAAGTTGGATCATGGATGTATGCACTAGTTTTTTTTGGTATAGCAAATTATTTTTTTTCTGCCTCAAATGTTTTATATGACAAGATTTTAGTTCAAATCACATCACCTGATTTATTTTCAAAAATTTCAGGATATGGATATGCTTGGGGTTATTTTGGGGGAGGATTACTCTTCTTAGTTAATGCCTTGATGAGTCTTTATCCAGAAATGTTTGGATTAGAGTCTCAGGCTGATGCAATTAGATGGTCATTTATAACAGTATCTGTATGGTGGACAATATTCTTACTACCCTTATCAATTACCTACAAAGAAAGAGTTGTAATTACATCAGAAAAGGTAATTAAAGATTCTTTTAACAATTTTATAGATACCCTTAAATCTGTTTCAAAATATAAGAATGCATTTATATTTTTAATTGCTTTTTTTCTATATATTGATGGTGTTCATACTGTAATTGCACTTGCATCTACTTTTGCCTTAAATTTAGGCCTTGATACAAGCTCAATTATTATTGCTTTAATCTTAGTTCAATTTGTAGCATTTCCTTCTACGCTTATGTGGTCATTTGTTGCTGAAAAATATGGAGATAAGATAGTAATAAATATAACCATCGTCATCTATATAATATTAATTTTATATTCACTAAATTTATCTAATGGAGTTGAGTTTTATACTCTTGCAGGCTTAATAGGTTTCATTCAAGGTGGTATTCAAGGAAGCTCTCGAAGTTTATTTGCTAAATTAATACCAACAGACAAAGCAGGTGCATTTTTTGGATTATTTAATACCTTTGGAAAGGCTGCAGCATTTATTGGCCCAGCACTTATAGGTATTTTCCTAGTAATATTTAAAGATACATCTTTAATGCTTTTGCCTCTATTGGTCTTATTTGTACTAGGCATTATTGTTTTATATTTCGTAAAAACTGATGAAATTATTTAGCACAAAATCAATAATTTTTTATAGTATTCTGGGAGCTATAACTGCTTTTATAATCGCTCCTTTCATTAGAAGTCTTATAGATTTTTCTACTGGAATAGAGTTACTTATTACGACAGCTATAATAATTCCAATGTATGCCGTAGTTACAAGAATTTTGAAAAAATATCTTTAAGATTTTTGAAGTGTTTCGAATAAAAGTTTAGGTTTATCAGTGATAATGCCATCTACGTTTAATTCTATAAGATGCTCAAATGTCGCTACATCATTTATGGTCCATACCATTATTTTAAGTCCTCTTGATTTAACGTAATCAACAAACCTTTTTGTCACAACTTTAATTCCGTAGTATTTCATTGGAATTTGTAAACAATCACCATCTATATTTCGTTTGTATAAGCCAAAACTTGAAATCAGTGCTTTAGCAACTTCATTTGGTCCCATAGAGATACATAGATCAGGAAAGCTTTTTCTTACTCTATCTAATCTACTACTGTTGAAGCTTGCTACACAAACTCTTTCAGATGAACGAGTTTTATTAATTACATCCAAAGCAGGATTAACAACCTCATCTGTTTTGAAATCTATTTGAAAAGAGAGGTCAGGAAATTCATTTAACGCTTCTTCAAGTCTTGGTATTTTATAATCATTGAATATTTTTAGCTTATCAATTTGATCGCTGGACAAAGAATCAAATTTTGAATTTATATTTAATATTCTTTTTAGATCGTTATCATGAAATATATAAGGGATTCCATCAGATGAAACTTGAACGTCTGTTTCTATAAATTTACAACCTAAGTTCTTCGAATAATCAAATGATTCTAAAGTATTCTCATAAGACTCTTCTGCGCCACCTCTATGGGCAAGAACTTCAAGTCCGTCATATTGAAGATAAGCTTTCATTCATCGATATTGTATACATTATTAATGTAAAATATAGGCATTACATTACAAGATCAGTTCTATAGTGAATAAATTCGATTCTATAAGACCCTACAATGATAACGAGGTAAATGATGTACTTTCTCAGTTATCTAGTAATAGAAGATTTTTAAAAATGTTGTTCGCAACAGGAAAGTTTAATCAAATTAGATACTTCCCATTCTCTAGAAAATTACTAAGCCTTGTTCTTAAAAATAGAATTAAAAATATAAATGACGTAAATTCATATCAAAATTTATTTGAAGGTATTGTTTCAGGTATTGTTCAACAGTCAATCAATAAATTTTCTGTTGAAGGAATCAAAAATTTAGACTCAGAAAAAGGGTATCTTTACATCTCCAATCATAGAGATATCACTTTAGATTCAGCGCTGCTCAATCTAACACTGCATCAAAATAATTTGAAAACAACATACAACGCAGTTGGAAACAATCTATTAAGTGAAAAATGGGCTTCTGATCTCATGAGATTAAATAAAAGTTTTATTATTGATAGGAGTGATAAATCAAAAAGAGATATTTATAAAAGTTTAAATCTCGCCTCTGAATTTATATTTAATGCAATTAAAAATAAAAATGAGTCTGTATGGATTGCTCAAAAACAGGGAAGATCTAAAGATGGAAATGATTATACCGATCCATCTGTAATTAAGATGATTCATTTAAATTCAAGAAAAAAAGGTACCGGTTGATCAATATCTAAATAGCTTGAATATTGTTCCAGTTAGTATTTCATATGAAAAAGATCCTAATGACCTATTGAAAGCTAAAGAATTATATTTAACAGATTTGAATCAAAAATATACCAAAGATAGAAAAGAGGATATGGAAAGCATATCAGACGGAATTACCGGTGATAAAGGAGATGTTCATTTAAGCATTGGTAAAATAATTAATTTTAAATCAGATTCTTATGATGATTGTTCTAATCAAATAACTAAAGCAATAAAAGATTCATACAAATTACATCCTACAAATTATGCAGCTGCGATTATTCAAGGAAAGGATAATCCAAATGACTCAAACGATTTAGATAAAATTGATGACGCTATTCAATATCTTGAAAATAGAATCAAACTGCTTCCTGAGGACATGCAATCATATCTGCTTAATCAATATAGCAATCCAGTTTTGTAAGTTTGTAAAATTAATATATTTTTTTAGCGCAAAAAAAAGAGAAGAGCTATATTGAATAGCTCTTCTCTAGATTTAATATTATGACTTAACCTAATAGGGGGAGCACTATGCCAGCCATATTTATTAAATTACTTAAACTCTGGATAGGCCTCTATACCTATTTCAGAGACATCAAGACCCATGTCTTGTTCTTCATCAGTTGCTCTTATCGGCATTACTGTATTGATTGCTAATGTTGTTAAATAACTCATTATGAATGTAAATCCAGCAATGGCACATACACCTATTAATTGAGTAACAAAACTAGCTCCTCCAGTAAAGCTAACTGCTAGCACACCAAAAATACCAACGGTACCGTGTGCAGAAATAGCTCCAACAGGATCATCAATTCCAGATTTCTCAAGATATAAGATTGAGAAATAAACAATGACACCACCAATAGCACCAACTAATATAGCCATGCCTCCTGATGGACTTAAAGGATCAGCAGTAATAGCCACTAAACCAGCAATCGCGCCGTTCATAGCCATTGTTACATCCATTTTTCCTGTCATTA
Organism: uncultured SAR86 cluster bacterium; assembly: GCA_902560315.1. GTDB lineage: Bacteria > Pseudomonadota > Gammaproteobacteria > Magnimaribacterales > D2472 > SAR86A. Next base: position 19,797 of record CACELG010000007.1, read on the forward strand.
CTAAGCTGACTAAAAGTGCAGCAACTACTCCACCAGCAGCAGCCATGTTTGTATTCATGAATACTTGGCTAACAGCAATGGCACTTCCTTCACTAGCAACTGCTAACTCAGAACCACCATTAAATCCAAACCAACCTAACCATAAAATCCATACACCTAATGCTGCCATTGGAATATTAGATCCTGGCATAGGATTCACTGAACCGTCATAACCATACTTACCTTTTCTAGGTCCTAAGATACTTACAACACCTAATGCTGCTGCTGCACCACATAAATGTACAGTTCCAGAACCAGCATAGTCAGAATATCCCATTGCGTTTAAGAATCCACCACCCCAATTCCAATAACCTTGGATAGGGTATATAAATCCTGTCAAGATAATAGCGAACACGAAAAATGGTAACAATTTCATTCTTCCAGCTACAGCCCCTGACACAATAGACATTGCAGTGGCAACAAAAACAACTTGGAAAAAGAAGTCAGCTTGTTGTGAATAATCCATACCATATGGAATACCAATTTCTTCATTTGGTAAACCAGTTGATAATCCTAAAGATGTACCAATACTTGGAATAACACCTTCAATTAATGAACCACCAGGGTACATTAGAACAAAGCCACAAACTAAATACATAATACATGCAATAGAGTATAGGCCTAGGTTTTTAGTAACAATTTCGGATACATCTTTCTTTTGGACTAGTCCTGCTTCTAGCATGGTAAAACCAGCTGCCATCCACATAACTAATGCACCTGCCATAACGGCATAAAATGTATCTAATGCAAATTTAATTTCTTCCATAATATCTCCTTAATTTAAATAGCATCAGATCCGGTTTCACCGGTTCTAATTCTGATTACATCTTCAATATTTGATACAAATATTTTCCCATCACCAATTTTTCCAGTATTAGCAGTCTTAGTAATAACATCAGTTACTGTCCCAAGACTTTCATCGTCTACAAGAATTTCTAATTTAATTTTTGGCAATGTATCTACAGAATATTCTGCACCTCTGTACATTTCTGTATGACCTTTTTGTCTACCATAACCTTTAACTTCAGTAATAGTTAGTCCTTCAATACCAGCATCAACTAATGCTTCTCTAACTTCTTGGAGTTTAAAAGGTTTGATAATTGCGCTTACTAATTTCATAATTGTTATAAGCTTGCTGAAACAGAAAATACGAGCGCATCTTCATCGCCACCATAACCATCATCAGAAAAGTCGTAGTAACCAATTCCGCAATCATATGTTCCACATGTGAATCCGTAAGAAATAGAGAAATTATCTCCATAATCATCGTATTGACCATAAGAAACTCCTACAGCTCCAATACCATATGACACTTCAGTATAATCAGGAGCTCCATCCTGACCCATTGCAAATGTTAAACCAAGGTCACCCATGCTTAATCCTAAGACAATTTCTTCAAAGTCTAGATCATCTTCGTTGCCAGGATAGTCAAAAGCTACGTAGCCTAAGTCAACACCAACACCGCCCATTTCAAATCCATAACCGAAGTAGTAATCAAATTCAGCACCATTTCCTTCACCTGTGCTATCGTTGAAATTTACGTTTGATCCCCATATACCTGCATAAAAACCACCATCAGCCGCATAATCAAATCCGCCTGAAACAGCAATTCCATCAGTTTGAGTCATTCCTCTCCAAATATAGTCAGAGGCAATACTCACATTAGCACTAACAGATGCAAATGTTGGTAATGAAACCATAGTTAATAAAAGTAGTAATTTTTTCATTTATATCTCCTTTAAAATACTTACATAAATATATATGCAATTGATGTGCCAATAATTAAATTCATATTTTTTTCTTAAAAGAAGTTATAATTTTTATGAGTTAATAGGAGTATTTATGGAACTTAAAGATAAAGTAGCGTTAATAACAGGTGGGGCGTCAGGCTTAGGTCAAGCTACGGTCGAGGCATTTGTTTCAAAAGGTGCAAAGGTAGTCATATTAGACATAAACGAAGAAAAAGCTAATGAAATAATTAATAACCTTGGCGAAGATAACGTTATGTTTATCTCAACGGATATTATGCAAGAAGATCCTGTTGTTAATGCTGTAAAGAGTATTAATGAAAAATTTGGAGGCCTTCATATAGCAGTTAATTGTGCAGGAACTGGATATCCTGGAAGAATTCTTGGAAAGGAAGCTCCTCACCCTTTAGATGCTTTTAAATTTATCATCAACTTAAATCTTGTAGGAACCTTTAACGTAATGAGAATAGCTGCAGAGCTTATGGATAAAAATGAACCTGATGACAAAGGTGAGAAGGGTGTAATCATCAATACAGCTTCTATCGCAGGCATTGAAGGTCAAATTGGACAATCAGCTTATAGCGCATCAAAGGCAGGTGTTATTGGGTTAACGTTAACAGCTGCTAGAGATTTAGCTAGACATGCGGTTAGAGTTTGTACGATTGCTCCTGGAATATTTGATACTCCTCTAATGCAGCTTGCGCCTGATAAAGTAAGAGACCCTCTCCTTGAATCTACTCAATTTCCGCATCGTTTTGGTAAACCGCACGAGTTTGCAGACTTAGCAGTGCATATAGTAGAGAACACTTATTTAAATGGAGAAACGATAAGACTTGATTCAGGAATGCGAATGAAACCTAGATAATTTACTGAACAGCTACCCAGTAAGTCATAGCAATTACAGCTACAATGATCATAAATAGTATTACTCTTGCATCACTTTTGCTATCAAGATTTTCTTCTTCTGATTCATAATATTCATCGTAATCATCTTTCATAATTAATCTCCATGTTTTATAACAACTCTGCCAACTTGACCGCCTTGTAAAATTTTATCAATTTCTGAACCTATATCAGCTATATCAACAGTTTTTGTTTGTTTAGAAAGGTCTAACGACCATGAATTTGATAATAAATTCCATAATTCTTTTTTAATTTCTATGGGCGATTCAGCAGAATCGATTCCTGATAATTGAACTCCTCTTAAGATAAAAGGAAAAACAGATGTAGTAAAGGAAGCACCACCTACATTACCGCAACATGAAACAACCCCCTGATTTGAGGTCATAGAAATCATTTTTGCTAATATATCTCCACCAACAGTATCAACACCAGATGCATAAATACCTTTATCAAGTGGTTTTGTTGGCTCTGACATATAGTCATGTCTTGAAATAATTTCAGTTGCTCCAATTTCTTTCAATAAATCACTTTCATTAGGTTTGCCTGTAATCGCATGAACTTCATAACCAAGTTTAGATAATAAACCAACGGCAACCGATCCAACTCCACCTGTTGATCCAGAGACAAGAACAGGTAAGTTATTTGAAACATTTTTATCAGTAATCTTTTTTACACATTCTGCTGCAGTTATACCTGCTGTTCCATAACACATTGCTTCAAAACTTGAAAAATTTTTTGGTGATTTAACAACCCATTCTTCAGGTAAATGAACTATTTCACCAAAACCTCCAAATTCAGCCATTCCCATTTTATAACCTGTAGCTATTACACTATCGCCAACAGAAAAATTTTCAGATGAAGATTCAATAATTTCACCAGCAACATCAACCCCAGGAACAAAGGGATATGACCTTACGACTCCTTTTGCCCCAGATGCAGCTAAAGCATCTTTATAATTTAATGATGAATATTTAACTTTAATGAGCACTCTTCCATCAATCAATGAAGGAATATCTAATTCTTTTATAGAGCCTGAAAATTTACCATCATTTTCTTCAACTAAATATGCTTTATATTTCATATTATTTTTTCTCAGATAGAAACTTTTCGGCATCTAGTGCTGCCATACAACCAAAACCAGCTGAAGTAACAGCTTGTCTATATATTTGATCAGAAACATCTCCAGCAGCAAAAACACCTTCTACAGAAGAACTAGTAACAGAACCATCTAATCCTGATTTTATAATAATATATCCATTATCCATTTCTAATTGATCCTTAAATATATCTGTATTTGGCTTATGTCCTATAGCAATAAATACACCCATAACATTTTTTATTATTTCTGTACCTTTATTATCAAGTTTAATTCCTGTCACACCCATTTCATCACCAATAACTTCTGAAAGTTGTGAATCCCATAAAATTTCAATTTTTCCAGCTTTTTCTTGGTTAAATATTCTATCTTGAAGTATTTTTTCTGCTCTAAGCTCATCTCTTCTATGAACTAGATAAACTTTTGAACATATATTAGCTAGATATAATGCTTCTTCAGCGGCAGTATTACCTCCACCAATCACAGCTACCTCTTGATCTTTATAAAAAAACCCATCACAAGTTGCACAAGCTGAAACACCTTTACCAAGATATTCTTTTTCAGATGGTAGCCCTAAATACATTGCACTTGCACCAGTAGCAATAATTAGTGAATCACAAGAATACTCTGAAGTTCCTTTCAATTTGAAAGGCTCTTCTTGAAGATTTACTTCATTAATATGATCATTAATAATTTCAACATCAAATTGTTTTGCGTGTTTTTTCATTCTATCCATTAATTCTGGACCTTGAAGACCGTCACTATCACCAGGCCAATTTTCAACATCTGTAGTTGTTGTAAGTTGTCCACCTTCTTGCATTCCTGCAATTATTATTGGATTTAAACCAGCACGCGCAGCATAGATACTTGCGGCATATCCTGCTGGACCTGAACCTAAAATTATCAATTTGTTATGATTGTCTGACATTAGATGAATTATAATTGAATATAAAGAAATTGTTATGCATTATGCCTATAATTAACAGTAATTAAAATTATTAATCAAATGCCTCCATATATAAAAAATACTTTTCTAAATTTTTTTAGTTTTTTCTTAATAGCATTTTCTTTATATATTTTTATATCGCTTGTGTCTTACGATGTTTCAGATTCTGGTTTTTTTAATAAAAACTCTTCTACGGTTATAAATAATCTTGGAGGGCCTTTAGGCGCATCCATTTCAGATTTTTTGTATACAATAATTGGCTATGGATCATATTTAATTCTTTTGATTGGTTGTGTATGGGCAGTTCAAATTTTATTTTATGAGGATCCTTATAACTCTAAAAACAAAGTTCTAGTTAGAGCAGCCAGTTCTATTTTTCTCTTAACATGTATTTGTTCAATAGGTGAATTTTATTTCCAAAATAATTTTGGAGGCATTTTAGGTCTTCAGGTTTTAGTTTCTTTATCCTCAATAATTGGAAATATAGGAGCATTAATTTTTTTAACAATATTGTTAATACCCGCTGCCTCTTTATCATTTAATTTTTCATGGATGAAGACAGTTGATCAGCTTGGAAAGATATTAATAGTTATAGGAAAATATATTTTCAATTTAATATCTAAAGTATCAAAAAATTTATTTGATGCTACATTCCTATTTTTCAAAAAGGTTAGAAAAATTGTAACGACGCTTCAAATTAATTCTGATAAAAAAATAAAAGAAACCTCTTCACCAAAAATATCAAACGAACCTCAAATTAAAGAAAAACCTATTGACCAAAATAAAAACGATTTAAAGCAAGCCGATTTGCCTATTAAAAATGAAAGTCCACTTAAAGAGGTGCCAAAAGAAAAAATAGAAGAAAGCGATTCTGAAAAAAAAGAAAAAACAGTGATGCCAAGTACTCAATTGTTAGATAGAGCGCTTGATGATGGAAGCTCTCTGTCTGAATCAGAGTTAAATCAAATTGCTGAATTATTAGAAAATAAATTAGAAGAATTTGGAATTGAAGCAACTGTTGAATCAGTTCTTCCTGGTCCAGTTGTTACACGTTTTGAAATTCAACCAGCACCAGGAACTAAAGCAAGCAAAATAACTAATATTGCCCAAGATATCGCAAGATCTCTTTCTGTAAGTAGTGTTAGGGTTGTTGAGGTTATTGAAGGAAAATCATTTGTTGGGATTGAGATTCCAAACAACAACAGAAAAATGGTGAGATTAACAGAGATACTCTCTTCTAAAGCATTTAAATCCTCGCCTTCAAATTTAAGCCTTGCACTTGGCCAAGACATTTCAGGTAATCCAGTAGTAGTTGATTTATCAAAAATGCCACATTTACTTGTTGCTGGTACAACTGGGTCGGGAAAATCAGTTGGTTTAAATGCAATGTTGCTGAGTTTATTATTTAAATCTGATCCTGAGGAAGTGAGATTAATCTTGGTTGATCCAAAAATGCTTGAATTAGCAGTTTATGATGGAATTCCTCATTTATTGACGCCAGTCATTACAGACATGACTGATGCATCAAATGGCTTAAGGTGGTGTGTTGCTGAAATGGATAGAAGATATAAATTAATGTCTATGATGGGAGTTAGAAATTTAGCTGGCTTTAATAAAAAAATACAAGAAGCAGAAAAAAATGGAAAACAAATATTAAATCCTTTAAAAGAAGATGAAGAAGAATACTTAGAAGCTCTTCCATCTATAGTAGTTGTTGTTGACGAATTTGCTGACATGATGATGTTGGTTGGAAAGAAGGTTGAGCATCTAATTGCGAGAATCGCACAGAAAGCCAGAGCAGCTGGAATACATCTTATTTTAGCAACTCAAAGGCCATCAGTTGATGTTATTACTGGTTTAATAAAAGCAAATATACCCACTCGAATAGGTTTTCAAGTTTCTACGAAAATTGATTCTAGAACTATTCTTGATCAAGGCGGGGCAGAGCAGCTTTTAGGATATGGCGATATGTTGTATCTTCCTCCAGGTGTTGGGGTGCCAGTTAGAGTTCATGGTGCATTTGTAGGTGATGATGAAGTGCATAGAGTTGTAAATGACTGGAAATCAAGAGCAGAGCCAAACTATGTCGAAGAAATTATTTCAGCGACTCAAGATACTGGTCCTATCCCTGGCTGGACTGGAGTAGATACAGGATCATCTGATGAACAGGATGAGTTATATGATGAAGCGGTAAATTTTGTTATTGAATCAAGAAGAGCTTCAATATCTGCTGTGCAACGAAAACTAAGAATAGGATATAACAGGGCAGCTCGACTAATTGAAACGATGGAAGAGGCAGGACTTGTCTCTGAAATGAGCTCAAATGGATCAAGAGAAGTTTTAGTTCCTAAAAGAGATTAAATTGAAATTAATATTTATTAATTTACTGTTAGTTTTTAATGTAACAATTTCATCTAATTCTGCTGAGTCTCTTAATATTTTTTTTAAAAATGACCTCTCTTTTATTCAAACAAGTCTAAACACAATTAACAATAACTTTGATACCTCTTCAGGAAATATCTATAGAGATAAAGATAATTCTATAAAGATTGAAGTATATGAACCTTTTAAGGAAACATATTCAATAGACAATCAAGGTATTAAAATTCATGACTTAGAATTCGATCAAGTTAGGATAATTGATAAAGAAGACATTAATAACAATATCTTAGAATTTTTATATAACGGTTTTTCTGAAGAAAAATTAAATATTGAAAACTTTAAAAATTCAGATTTTAAAATAGTTCATAATGAAAGCCCTTATTATTTTAAATTTATAGATAAAAATACACTTCAAATAAAATACAAAGATAATATGGGCATTGAAAATTTAATTAAGTTTTTTAAAAAATAATGTTGGTAAATATTTTATATGTTGGTTTTGGAGGAGCTCTTGGAGCTATTTCAAGGTTTGGAATAAATGAAATATTTGAAAATTATTTATCTTTGTCTTCTCCTGTTGGTACCTTGTTTATTAATGTAATGGGATGTTTTTTGATAGGACTGATACTTGGTATTACATTACCAACTAAAGACACTTCATATTATTTTTTTGTGATCGGTTTTTTAGGCTCTTTTACAACTATGTCAGCATTAACCTACCAAACAATATTGATGGCTAATACAAATTTTATTTCAGCTCTTTCATATATAATAATCACGATAACGCTTACTTTATTTGCAACATATTTAGGAGCATTGATAGCTAAATAATGATAGACATAAAAAAACTAAGAGATAATTTAGAAGGAATTGAATCGTCATTAAGTAAACGTGGTTATAAATTAGATAAATCATCTTTTAAATCTTTAGATAAAAAAAGGAAGGAATTACAAATAGATGTAGAAAGTCTTCAGGCTGAAAGAAAGTCACTTTCAAGCGACTTTGGAAAATTGAAAGCTTCTGGTGAAGATACATCTGATTTAAAAAGTGTAATCGATAAAAAAAATCATGATCTAGAAACTAAAGACGTTGAACTTCAAAATATATTAGATGAAGTCAATAATTTATTGCTAGACATTCCAAATGTCCCTGATGAATCAGTACCAGAAGGTAAGAATGAAGATGATAATGTAGTTATTAAAAAATATGGAGAAATTAAATCAAAGAATACTTTAGATCATCTTGAAATAACTAATCATATTGATACTGATCTTGCAGCAAAATTAGCCGGATCTCGATTTGCTGTCCTAAAAGGAGATATAGCAAAATTACAAAGGGCATTAATTACATTTATGCTAGATGAAGCATCAAATAATGGCTATCAGGAATTTTATCTACCTTATATAGTTAATAAGGAATCTTTAATAGGTACAGGACAATTACCAAAATTTGAAGAAGATCAATTCAAAGTATCTGATAGATTATATTTAAGTCCCACAGCTGAAGTTCAACTTACAAATATGTTTAGAGATAGAATTTTAGATGATAAAGAGTTGCCTATTAAAGTAACTGCTCACACTTCATGTTTTAGATCTGAAGCAGGAAGCTATGGTAAAGATACTAGAGGACTAATAAGACAGCATCAATTTGAAAAAATTGAACTGGTACAAATTACTCATCCCACCAATTCTATGGATTGCCTTAACGATTTATTAAAAAATGCATGTCAAATTCTCGACAAGCTTGAATTACCATATCAAGTTATTGAACTATGCACTGGTGATTTAGGGTTCTCATCTGCAAAGACATTTGATATTGAAGTTTGGATGCCAAGTCAAAATAAATATAGAGAAATTTCTTCTTGCTCAAACTTTTCAGATTTTCAAGCAAGAAGAGCGAACATAAAGTTCAAAGATAAAAAAAGGAATACTTTTGCCCACACCATCAATGGTTCTGGTTTGGCAGTAGGCAGAACTTTGATTGCATTATTAGAAAATAGGTTTAACGGTAATGATGAAATCGATCTTCCAGAATGTCTAGTCTCGTATTTCGGTGCAAAAAAAGTTAAATTAAAATAATTCCAGAAAAAAAACTTCACTAAAAATTTTCAAAATTGTAATAGTCCTGAAGGAATTTTTGATATATATTATATGAAATTACTAATTAAACGTTAGGGGCGTAATTATTATGATTCGGAATTTTTTAAAACTCTCTTTACTTTCAATTTTTATTTCACCAATTCTTCTTTCTCAAGAACTTACATCAGATATCTCAGGTAGCGTATCTTCTTCGGATGGATCAGTTGATGGAGCACAAGTTGAAATAACCTATGAACCAACTAATACTACAATTACTAGAACTACAGATTCTTCAGGTAAATATTTTGCCGGTGGTTTAAGACCTGGTGGACCATACAAGATTACTGTAACTGCTGCAGGGTTGGTATCACAAAGTGCATCAACATCTTTGGTAGTTGGTGATACAAGAAGATTATCTTTCTCACTTGTTTCTGCTGATTCAGTTGACGAACTAATTGTTACTGGTTCAAGAATTACAATGGATAGAGATGGATTTACAACTGTTATAGACAGTGAGACTATAGAAACAACACCATCTGTCACTAGAGATTTAAAAGATATTTTAAGATTAAATCCTTTTGTAACTCTTGATGACGAAGAAGATGGCGAAGAATCAATATCTATTGGTGGTGCACATCCAAGAACTAATGATATTAGAGTTGACGGTGTTTCATTTAATGATGATTTTGGACTTAACGATAATGGTTATCCTTCTCAAAGAAGCCCTATTAACTTTGGTTCAATAGAACAACTAGCCGTAAAAGTAGCTCCTGCTTCAGTAGAATATGCTCAGTTTAGAGGTGGTGTTATAGACATCATTACTAAAGGTGGTACAAATGAATTTACTGGAGATGTAGCTTATTTTGATAGAGGTGATTCTCTAATGGGAGATAAGCTTGAAGGTGAGGATGTTGATATCACAAAAGAAGATACTGCTTATGAACTTGCTTTTGGCGGACCAATTATAAAAGATAAACTATTTTTCTATGTTACTTACAGTGAAGCAGAAATTGCCAATCCATTAAGATATGGAATTCAAGGGTCTGGTGCAGAAAATATTCTTGATGTTACTGCCGACCAAGCGGCACAAGTAAGAACTTCTATTCAATCATTAATAGGTCTTGATCCATTCGGTCCAACTGGCGCAACTGAATCATCTCAAGAAAATACTTCTATTAGATTAGACTGGAACATAAATGATAATCATAGATTAACTTTTAATCATAAAGATGTTTACGGTACTGACTTAAGAGGTTCATCTTCTGACAGAAATACTGTAGCTCTTTATTCAGCTAGATATATAAAATCAGAAGAAACAACTACAAACAGTTTCCACCTTGTTTCTGATCTAGCAGACAATCTAATTTCTGAGGTGTATTTTTCAACTAAAGAAACTGCAACCGATCAAATTTCCCCAGCTGGTCAAAACATGCCAAGTATTACTATTGATGAAGCATTTGGATATGAGTTTGTTGCTGGACCTGATATTTTCAGAATGGCTAATGATTTAGATACAGAAAACACATTCTTCAAAGCTAAATTAACTTATTATCAAAACAATCATAAGATAACAGCAGGTTTTGAGAATTCTGTTTATGATACTTATAACGTATTTATTGTAGATGAAGATGGTTCGTATGAATTTGATAGTCTTGCTGCACTTCAAGCTGGTCAAATTGCTTCATATTCTGCATCCGGCTCCAAAACTGGAAACGTTGCTGATGCAGCTGCAGATTTTGAATACGACCTTCAATCAATGTACATTATGGATGAATATTCTATGTCCGATAATGTAACTCTAACTTTTGGACTTAGACATGATGAGTATTCTGGAGATGATACTCCAACAAATGCATCATTCTTAAGCACATATGGTTTTAAAAATGGAGGCATAAAAGGCACTGATTTAACTACTTATAGATTTGGCGCTGATATCGTATTAGATGATATGAGTGATATAAATATTACCTATGGTACTTATTCAGCTAAATTGCCAAATGTTTGGATATCGAATGCATATACCAACACTGGAACTAATATTGCTAATTACAATAGCTCATATGGAAATTGTCCTTCAACAGGTTTGTATAGTGACTATACATTCTCAGGTTCTAATACGAAACCTGATTGCGTAATAGCTTCTATCAGCAATCCTGCTAATGTATCAGGAAAGGTTGATTTTATTGCTCCAAGTTTTGAATGGCCTAAATCAACAATTCTTAATGTAACTTATAACAGAGTTCTTCCTTATGATATTGATATGACATTAACATTATTAAAATCTCAAGAAGAGGAGGCTTTATATAGAATAGTTGATACTGGTTACCCGTTAGTAGGAGATGAACCAACTGTACCAACAGAAAAAGCTCCTGATGGAAGACCAATATATGACCAAAAGGAAGTGCGTGGTTACCATGCAGGTTTATATAATGTTTGTTGCGGTGATAGAGAAGTTTTCTCAGCAAGTCTCACTAAAGGATTTAGAGATGGAGATACACTTTTAACCTGGGCATATACTGCACAAGACCATCAAAACAGAAGTGATATGACTTCTTCAACATCAAATTCAAACTTTGGTAAAACCGGTGCGGTTGATTTTAATAACAGAATGAAAAATAGATCAACCTACGAAACAGAACATAGTTTCTTAATAACATTAACTTCAAAACATTATTTCTTTGGAGGTAATGCACCAACAACATTTAGCTTGGTTTATGCTAAAGAATCTGGAAATGTTAAGTATCCAACATTTGATACATATACAAGCTGGCCAGGAGATTATAAATCTAAAGCATTTGGTTATGAATTTAATTTAAATGATGACAGCTCATCTCTTTTATACATTCCAACACCTAATGACCCATTAGTGTGTTACTCATATAAATGTTATGAAGAAGGTTCTGGAGATGCTCTTCAAAGAGAATCAGAAATACTAAACTTCTTGTATAACGTTTGGGGTCTTGAAGATTACGCTGGTCAAATTGCTCCAAGAGATGCAGGTAATTTCCCATGGCAAACATCTTTAGATTTAAATATAGTTCAAGAACTTCCTGGATTTAGAGAAGGTGATGCTTTTGTTATTACTCTTGCATTAGAAAACTTATTAAACTTTATTGATGATGATAAAGGTATAATCAAGTATGGATATTACTCAGGTAGAGTTCCTGTTCTAGATCTTAGAATTGTTGATGGTGAGAGATATGACTATAGTAGAAATGCTTTCAGATATAGCTTTGATGATCCATTTAATATAGATAGATCAACTACACAAAGTTTGTGGAGAGCATCATTAGGAATTCAGTATAAATTCTAAGAATACTTCTATATAATTTAAAGGCGGTTTTATACCGCCTTTTTTATTATGAGTAACTTGATACCTGAATTATCTTTTAAAGAAATTGAAAAGGGCGACTTAACCTCAATTAATTTATTAAAGGAAGCACTATCCAATCATGGATTTTTTTCAATCACTGAACACGGCTTATCTAAAGACTTAGTCAATAATTGTTATAAATCATCAAAAGCTTTTTTCGATTTGAATTACGAAACTAAAAGTATTTATAGTTCAGTTGGTTCAAAAGGGGCAAGAGGTTACACCCCAAAAGGTATTGAAACCGCAGTTGGTGAAAAGATAGCTGACCAAAAAGAGTTTTGGCATCATGGACCAATAATTGACGATACATATGACAAAAAAATTCCAAAAAACTTAACCATTGAACAAATACCTGAATTTAATAATCATTTTGATAATTTATATAAAGAACTTCATAAAATTGGTTCAAGAGTATTATCAGTAATAGCGATGTCATTAGATATTGATAAAAACTACTTTGACTCATGGGTTCAAAAGGGTAATTCTCTTTTAAGATCAATTCACTATCCTCCAGTTGAATCAAAATCTAATCTACATAGAGCAAGGGCTCATGAGGATATAAATCTTATAACTTTGCTAATTGGTGCTGAAGAAGGAGGGCTTGAAGTTCTAAATAAAGATGGCTCTTGGATTAAGGTTGCTCCAAGTTCTGATGCAATTGTTTGTAATATAGGAGATATGATGCAGCTTGTTACAGATAAAAAATTAAAAAGCACAACACACAGAGTAATTCAAGATGAAATGGCAGAATCAAAAGCTAGATATAGTATTCCTTTTTTTCTACACCCAGCTCCATCAATTAATTTAAAATCTATCTTTAGAGAAGATGATGAAGGAATACTTGCAGATGATTTTCTTGATCAAAGATTAAAAGAAATTAAACTTTATTGATATGGATATAAGCACAGTAATACAAATAATTATTGGTTTTGTTGGATTAATTATAATCGCTATGCCATTTTCAGAAAATTACAAGATAATTAATTATAAGTATGTAAGTTATGGAATTTTATCTCAAATAGTACTAGCAGCAATTTTATTGAAAGTTCCTTTTATTATTAGTGCCTTTGAAATTCTAGGAAATGGGGTGGTTATTCTTCAAGAAGCGACCGTTGAAGGTGCAAAATTTGTTTTTGGTTATCCACCTTCAGATGATTCAAATCCATATAGGTCTTTATTAGAAACTTTTGCTTTTGGCGTTTTGCCTTACATCATTGTTATGGCATGTATTTCGGCAATACTTTGGTATTGGGGAGTGCTCCCATTTATAGTTAATTTAATATCTAAAGCATGTCAGAAATTATTCAATATTGGTGGTCCGGTTGGTCTAGGTGCTGCTGCTAATATCTTTGTAGGACAAGTAGAGGCTCCTTTACTTATTAGGCCATATGTTAGTAAATTGTCTAAAAAAGAATTATTGATCTTAATGACTGCTGGAATGGCTACAGTTGCTGGTTCTGTTATGGTTGCATTGATTACTATTTTAGAAAGCTCATTTGGTGATGAAAACTTAATTCAGCATTTTATTACTGCATCAGTTTTATCTGTACCAGCTGCAATAATGTATGCAAATATTATGATTCCATCTAACTCAATTACAGATTTTAATGAAAACAGGGTTCCAAAAGTCTACAAAAGTACTATGGATGCTGTTACAAGAGGAACATCAGATGGGACAAGCATAGCTGTAAGTGTTGGAACAATATTAATAGCCGTAATTGCTTTGGTATATATTGTTAATTCAATTTTGGGAGGTATTTCATATAATTTTGGTTTTGATTTATCTATTGAAATTATTCTTGGATACATATTTGCTCCTATAGCATGGCTAATGGGCATACCATGGAATGAAGCAATTATTGCTGGAGAGTTGTTAGGTATTAAGACAACTTTAAATGAATTTGTAGCTTATCCTGGATTAGCTGCATTAGAGAATGGAGAGCTTTCTGACAAATCAAAATTAATAACTTTTTATAGTTTATGTGGTTTTGCAAATTTATCATCAGTAGGCATTCTAATTTCAGGTATTACTGCAATGGCTCCTGAAAGAAAAGATGATTTAATAAAAGTATCATTCAAGGCACTTGTTGGAGCAACATTAGCATCATGTATGACAGGCCTTACTGTAGGAATTTTTATCTAATTATTTAGAACTATAAATAGATTTAAATAAGAAGCAAACAACAACCATAAAACATAAGGAATATATAGAATTGTAGATAAACTATCTTTTTTATATAACATTAAAAGTATTTTTACATTCAAAAATATCAGTAACCATATGTCTAATAATGCTATTACTGGAAGGTGATATGCAAAAAATAACCAAGACCAAATAGTATTGAAAAATAACTGTATTAAAAATAGTTTTGATATTAAATCAAACGATCTGTAGGCAGATATTCCCATAAACAAATAAAGAATTGGCCACACAATTCCAAAAACATAACCTGGAGGATTGAGTTGAGATTTTAACAACCCCTGATACCAAGAATCATCACCCGTATTTGATGATGATAAGCCACCTAGGAATAAAGCAAGTAAGACGAAAACAAAAACACTTGATTTTTTATTGAACAATTTACCTACTTCTAAAGAAACGACTGATAGTCTTAGAAATACTTTCAAAAAGATTTGAACCTTTAGGTCTTGCTTCAATATAAATATAAAATCCTACAAAAACTAACGAGATTATAAAAACCCATACAGCATCATATTCACCCATAATTAAACCTTCTCTACTAATATTGAACAAACAGAATAACCTGCTCCAAAGGAACAAATAATACCTTTTTCACCAGATTTTAAATCATTATTAAGATTAAATGAAAATAAAGATCCTGCACTTGCTAAATTACCAAATTTTTGAATAGGAAGCGGTGCTAAATTTGTATCAAAGTCATCAGATCCAATCACTTTGGATACAATAAGATTAATCATTCTTGCATTTGCTTGGTGTAACCAAAATTTTGATATTTCTTCAGGTTTAATGTTATTTTTTTCTAATTGTTCAGAGATAAATTTCGCAACTAATGGACAGACTTCTTTAAAGACGCTACTCCCGTTTTGATTAAATATCAGATCATCTGATGTTTTATGATCTGTTGCAGTTCTTGCAAGATAACTCCAATCACTTCTAATGTTATTAGAGAATTGAGTCATTAGTTTTCTATCTAAAATTTTAAAAGTTTTTTCTGATGAACTATTTTTTTTAATAACAGATGCTACACATCCATCTCCAAAAATAAAATGAATATCTCTTTTTCCAAAGTTTACTGCCGGAGTAGAAATTTCTGGATTAACAACAAGAATCGTTTCTGCTAATCCAGACGCAATATCACTGTATGCATTATTGATTGCAAATGTAGTCGAGGAGCAACCTACAAGCATGTCATAAGCGTAACCATCTATTCCTAATTCATTTTGTATCTCAATTGCAACAGCAGGATAGTATCTAGCATTATGCGAGGTACCTAAAATAACAGCGTCAATATCAGCTGGAGTAACATTTGCTTGATCCATAGCTTTTTTTGCTGCATCGATACCTGCAATTGCTTGAATTGATAACCTTGATTCATCTTCGTGTTTTAAAGATGGCATCATTCTATCCACATCAAGAATATTCTTTTTATCAACTACATGTCTTGTCTTTATGCCAGAAGCTTTTTCTATAAACTCAACAGAGGAGTGTTCTAATGCAATAATATCACCGCTTGCAATTGAGTCTTTATTGGATTCATTGAAATTATCTACATAAGCATTATATGAAGAAACAATTTCATCATTGGTTATAACATCCTCAGGATACCAAACGCCCGTTCCAGCAATATGAATTTCTTGCATAATTATTTAAATAATTTGGTTATAAGTTTATTATAAATTATGAGTAATAGCATATCTATTGATAATAAACATATTTATAGGTATTTATCAGAATCTCCAAACCCAAAAGGAATTATCCATATCAGTCATGGTATGGCAGAACATATAAAAAGATATAAATGGATAATTAATAAACTAAACATTGATGGTTACCATGTAATATCTATAGATCATAGAGGGCATGGAAAAAGAGTAGGAATGAATCCAAAAGGGTTTTTTAATGATCAAAATGGCTGGAGTTTGGTTGTAAATGACTTGTTACAATTAATAAATCAATCTAAACAAGAGTTTCCAAATTTAAAGCAGTTCTTACTTGCTCATAGCATGGGTTCATGGATTGCTCTATCTGCATTACAGAAGAATTTAATTATTGAAGGTATAGTATTATCAGGTTCAAGCAAACCATTTAGAGTAATTATATGGATTCAGAAGATACTTATAAAAATTCAGATATTATTATCTGGCAAAAGATCAGTGAGCAATTTTTTAGATAGAATTACTTTAGGTTCATATAATAAATTTTTTAAACCTAATAGAACTAAAAAAGATTGGATTTCATCTGACAATGAAAATGTAGATAATTATGTTTCTGACCCAATGTGTGGTTTTCCTGTTACAAATGGATTATGGGATGACCTTGCAAACGGAATTTTAAATGTTTTTAAACATCAAAATTATTCTTTATCAAATAAATCTATTCCTATATTAGTGATATCTGGTTCAAATGATCCAGTTGGAGAGAATGGGAAAGGGGTTATGCGCCTCTTCAATTTTTTATCAGAAATATTTTTAAATGTTTCTATTGAAATCGTTAAAGGAGCTAGACATGAGGTTTTTAGTGAAACCACAAAGGAAAACTCTTACAATACATTGGTCAAATTTATCAATAATTAAAATATGAAATTTATACTTACATTTTTCTTAGTAATATCAATAAATATTGTTTCTGAGAGCATGACAAGAGTTGATGTAAATTTTGAAGGTGAATCAAGACATTATTTAATTTATAAACCAAATGCTGATATAAAAACAACTAGTCTAGTTATTGGCATTCATGGTTATACAGGAACTGCATCTGGATTTGAAAAGGAAACTACAGGTGGTTTTAATTTAAGTGCAGATAAATATAATTTTATTGCAGTGTATCCTCAAGGTACATATTTTTACGAAAATAAGCCCTTTGGAAGATTTCTAAATAATACATATGTATCATCATGGAATGACTTAACAGGTTCTAAAACCATGACTCCTAATGGAGAGACTTGTGCTGAAGATGCACCAATTTACCCTCAATTTTCCAATTGTGAAGGCACCGATGCAGGAAGATGTGCATGGGCGAGCTGTGGTAATGATATTGGATTTATTAAAAAAATTATTGATGACGTTAAAGAAAAATATAATCTTAATAAAATATATTTAGTTGGTATGAGTAACGGAGGGATGATGGCACATGCCTTTGCTTGTGAATATCCTGATTTGTTGAGTGGAGTTATAAATGTAGTAGGCGCACCAGCCCTTGGGTTAGGTTGTGAACCCAGCAACCCTTTTAATTATATTATTTATGGCGGTTTAAAAGATGATATTGTTCCTCCAATTGATATCGTCTCTTGGGATAAATATTACTATACCCCCATTAATGACATTACTGATAGATGGTCTGAATTATTTGAATGTAAGCAAAAAAAGTCCTCAAGTTATGATGAATTTGATGAAATTAATGAATCTATATATTTTGACTGTAAAAATGGAGTAAAAATTGTAAATTTACTCAATATAAATCAAGGTCACACTTGGCCTGGCGTCAATAATTCTTCAGCTGGAAACTGCAGATCATCAAGTCAATACGATATTAACTTTAGTGAATGTAAGCAAATTGTTAATAAATGGGGTAATGATTTTTTACTTGAAAGATTATTTGATCACAATTAATCAACTCTTTTTGCCTTGAAATCAAGGCCAAATGTATTATTATTATAAAAGCTAATATATATTTAGGGGAAATTATGCCAGCAATACAACTTAAACCATTATTTGAAAAAAAAGTTGATCCAGTAACCGAAATTTTAAGAGATGTATTTAAAGATAATAATTATGCTTTATCATTTCTAGGTGCACTTTCTATTGGTATTGGAGTATCACAATCAAATAACCTCCATGCACAGGACGACGTAGAAGAAGTTATAGTCACAGCGTCCAAAAAAGAACAAAATATTCAAGATGTTCCGATGGCTGTGCAAGCAATTTCTTCAGCTGAATTAGATGCAAAAAATATAAAAAGTTTAGAGGATATTGCTAATTTATCTCCAGCTGTTACTTTTAATAACGTAGGACCTGGTAAATCTAATTTTTACATTAGAGGTGTATCTGATGGTTCTATTATGAACAGTTATGCAGGAACAGAAGCAACAGCAGCTCTTTATTTAGATGACCAACCACTAACCGCTCAAAGCTTAACACCTGACCTTCATGTATACGATATCGAGCGTGTTGAGGTTTTAATGGGACCTCAAGGAACTTTATATGGCTCAAGTTCCACATCTGGGAATATAAAAATTATTACAAAAAAACCAGATACATCGTCTATTGATTATGGGTTTGATGTTGAATATGGATCCATAAATATGGGTTCTAATGATCAATCTTTGGAAGCATTTGTTAATCTTCCAATTGGCTCAAATATGGCTGCCAGATTAAGTGCTTATGATGTCCAAGACGGCGGATGGATAGACAATATGCCTTCAACTTTTACTTATAGAAACAATGGTATTAACTATACAATTGATAATACAACTGATCCGTATAATGTTGCTGGTAAAGATTATAATGACTCTTCAAAAGAAGGCGCAAGATTAAGAATAAAAGGTGAGTTTGAAAATTTTGATCTCGATTTATCATTCTTAAATCAAGATTCAGTTACTAATGGGTCATACGAAACTGATCCAATGAATGATCTTCAAACTGCAAAAATGCCACAGAGATCAAATACAAGATACACACCTGAAAAATATGAAGATTCATTTGATCAAATGTCTTTCACATTAAGTGGAAGCATTTCAGATGATATTGATGTTGTATTAACTTCCTCAATTTTTGAAAGAGATACAGAATATACATACGATTACTCTAGTTACGTTGAGTATTATTATTATGCGGCATACTCATATTATGTATGTAATTACTATGAATACTATGGTTACTATTACATAGATATAAATGATTGTAGAGATCCTAGAATGTCTTATGCTCAAAGCAATGACATAGAAAGAACAGCTACTGAAATAAGAGTATCTTCAAATAATGAATCAGGCTTTAATTGGGTTCTAGGCGCTTTCCAAGAAACAAATGAAAAAGTTACTGATGTTGATTATTTACAACCGGGAGCTACTTTCTATAGCAATGGATTATCAGGTACTTGGTGGGAAGCTGATCTTGATAGGAAAGGTGAAATACAAGCATTATTTGGAGAAGCCTATATAGATATAGGTGATAAATCTCAATTAACACTTGGTTTCAGAAATTATGACCAAGATATGGACCTTACCGCTAGTAATGGATATTACGGAGACATGCAGTTTGGTATTACCAATCAGAAATTTAATTCATCTGAATCTGGGACCATTCCTAAAATTAACATCAAACACAACGTTTCTGATGATTTGATGGTTTATGGTACTTATACCGAAGGATTCAGGCCAAGTGGTGTTAATAGACTTAGACCATCTGATCCAGCTCCAAAGACTTATGAAGCAGATTATTTAGAAAGTATGGAGCTTGGATTTAAGTCTACATTAAATGATGGAAAACTTGTCATGAATGGAGCTATATATTCCATGGACTGGAATGACTATCAAACTACAACATATGATTTAACTCTTGTTGCTGTAGCTTTTGTTGATAATGTAGGTAATGCTGAAATTACTGGAGTTGAATTAAATGTTGATTATGCTATTAATGATACAACAGGCTTAACTTTATATTATAACGGTGTTGATTCAACATTATCTGAAGATTACTATCAAAATGGTGTTCTGTATGCGACCTCAGGAAATAGACTATCTTATATGCCTGAAACATCTGCATATATATCATTAGACAAAGACTATACTATCGCAGGAAGACCTGCCTTTATGAATATAGATTATTCATATACAGGTGATAGGTATAACTCGTATGAGGATGGAGCAATTTTATTACCATCTTACGGGCTTGCTAACTTTAGAACAGGCCTAGATTTTAATAATACTTCTTTAGAATTATATGTAAATAATATTTTTGATAAGGATGCTTATCTATCTAGATACAATGATTTTGAAGGCGTTGGTCCTTCAGGTTATGCTGGTTTTGGTATCAGAAGAACCGGAAGCAAGCCTAGAGTTATTGGTATTAGATTTAGATATAGATATTAATTTTTAAGAATACTAAGAAAAATCTCTTCTAGTTGGTCTGGATCTTCGAAATATGGAAAATGTCCTGTCTCGTTTAGCATAAAGATATCTTTATCTAAGTCAGCATTTTTTAAGATTTCATTTTCAGGGTTGTACCTTGCTAATTTATCTTTGTCACAGAAAATATATTTTACGTTTTTAAGTTTATTAATTTGTTCATCTTCCATCCGGAAGTTATTACATGAATTAAGATCTATAGAGCTAATCTCTTTTTCAGTCTGGTTAAACAATCTTTTTAATGGATATAATTTAATTTCTCTTTCTGGATCTGCTTCAACAGTTTTAGTTCCATATGGTGATTTGATTTCACCCTTAGATCTTCCATAAAAACCAGATCCTTTTACGCCAAAACCTGTTGTTTTAATTTCCGTTTCAGGCATTTTATATATTCCATACTTCATCAAAAACTCGACAGATTGATCTAAATTGCCTTTCGCATAATCCAATAAAATATCTCCTACCAAAAAAGGATAAGCAATATTCATACAGATAGTCATTTCATTTTGATATTTTGTAGATAAATCCAAAGCTATTAATCCTCCCCAACTATGACCAGTAAAAATAAGATTTTTAAGATTTAACTCATCTAATAAATCAACACAAAAATTTGTATGACTTCCAACATCATTAAAAAGAGGACCAGTTGTATATCCATGACCAGGTAGGTCAATAGCAACTATATTAAAATCGTCTTTAATTTTATCTAATTTGAACATTGATAGCGTTCTGTGGTCCATTCCAGCTCCAGGAATCATAACAATTGTACTTTTTGAAGGGTCTATTTCGTTTTTTGTAAAAACGTGTGCTTTATGTGATTTTAATTGAATAAACATTTTTTAATATTGAGTAAATTAACATTAGATATATAAATAGCAAGGGAATTGAAAATATAACCATTATCCATTTAAAGGAATCCACCCCATTTAAATACATTAGAAGAGTAGGTTGAACAACAAGTAAAATTGCAAATAATACACGAAGTGATTTAGAACTTTCCATGCTAGAGTCTTTCATTGACGCTGATGCTAACACATATGTTGCAGAGTCATAAGTAGTACATAAAAAAATTATTAATATTATGGAAAAAGCTATCAATAAATAATTGTAATTTAAAGAGGAGATTGTCTTAACCACTAATTCTTCTTTAGACATAATATTATTTTCAATAATATTAGGACTATTTATGTAACCGGATTCAAACAATGAAATTGATAAATTTGATAAAATCATCATACTAAAAATACATCCAAAACTTCCAATAAAAATCGTTCCAAATATAATTTGTCTTAAGCTTTTGTTATTAGAAACATTAATGATGAATGTACCAATCATTGGAGCAAGTGCTAGCCACCATGCCCAATAAAATACCGACCAATTAATACTTATTTCTGTTCCTGTTGAAATGCTCATTGGAATATATTCTTTTAATAAGAAGACAAATGAATCCGCTGAATTTGATAAAATATACTTAGAGGGCCCTAATAATAAGATAATTAATAAGAAAATTATCACCATTATTACGTTTATATTACTCAATCTTCGTATTCCTTTTTGAACTCCAACATATGCACTCATTCCAAAAATAAATGAGCAAATAATTATTGTAAAAATATCCAAAGTTACAGTCCGTTCAATTACAAATATTTTTGATATTACAGATGAGATAAGAGGGAATGAGAGCCCTAATCCAACTCCAGCACCGCAAATAATGGCACCAATAAATAAAACATCCAGTATAAATTTATTAAATGAATTTTTTGCACCTAGAATTCCCGAAAAGGTTAAATTTGTATCAGGCTTTAGTGTTAAGGCAATCCCAAAAGCAACAGCAGGTAAACAATATATAGCCCATGCAGAAAACCCCCAGTGAAATAATGGATATGCTCTAGAATAGAGCATCAGCTCTTTTTCAGATAAGGCAGAGTTGTTTTTAAGAATATTGTAATACTCAATCCATTCTACTGTAGACCAATAAAGAAGAGTTGCTCCAATTCCCCCAGCGAATAACATAGAACTCCATGAAAACATTGAATATGAAGGTTTATTGGAAAGTTTTACTTTAAATGAACCAAATTTTGATGAAGCTAAAACTAAAAGAAAAAGTAGAAGTACAAAACTACCATACATAAAGAATCCTTCAAACATATTCGATAAATAGTTATAAATATTTTTTAGTATTTGTGAAGAATATTCTGGACTAATTAATACGAATATTGATAACACCAGTGATAGTAAAATAGTTATACTGATAACCGACTTGTTCCAATTGGGATTTATACTTTTTAACATATGACAGATTTTAATACCGCACAATATGCATTCAAAAATGCAGTAAATTTGTACAATGATAATAATCTAAATGAATCCATTGAACAACTTAATGAGATATTAAAGACTCATCCAAATCATGATAAATCTCTTGATCTGTTAGGAATTATTTATATTAAGCAAAATAAGGCAGATAAAGCACTCAAAGTTATCAACAAATCAATAGAAATTAATAAAGATATTAAAAAATATCTAGATATGAAATATAAATTATTAATATATAAAGGTGATAACAATAACGCCCTTGATTGTTTAAAACTTCTTCATAAAAAATATCCATCTGTAAGTACTGCTAGGGAAATTTCAAATCATTATCTTGATTTAGATGATCACGAAAAAGCAGATCAAACTATTCAAGACTTTATAGAATCTGACAAAACTTATTCAGAACTTTACAAAGGTATTCGTCATGTAAAGGCTAATCGAGATAGAGAGGCTGAAAAAGCATATAAAAACGTTCTTAAAAAAGATAAAAACAATGTTGATGCATTAAGGTTATTAGGATTATTAGCTACAAAAAATAGAAAATATTCTGTAGCTGAAAAGTTATTTACAAGAGCAATCAATTTGCAACCATATTACAAACTTCTTTGGGATAACTTAGCAAAATGCTATAGATTTCAAAACAAATTAACCGAAGCTAAAAAAGCATTTACTAATTTATTAAAATTAGATCCAAATAACTTTGAAGCCATTGGCGCTTCAGCAACAATGTCTATTAGGCTGGGACAATATAAAGAAGGGATACAATTATATAAAGAACTTTTACAATTTCAGAATAATAACCCAAGAGTGCATTTAAGCATGGGGCATGCCTATAAAACCATAGGCGAGAGATCAAATAGTGAAAATGCTTATCATAAAGCAATTGAGCAATTTCCATTATGCGGTGAGGGTTATTGGAGCCTTGCAAATCTTAAAACTTATGAATTTTCTGATGATCAAATTAAATCTATGGAGGATGCATTAAAAGAAGAAATGAATGAAGTCGAAAAAATTCAAATGCTATTTGCGCTTGGAAAGGCATATGAATCATTAAAAGATTATAAAAAATCTATTCATTACTATAAGGATGGTAATTGGCTTCATAGAAAAACAATAAATTACAATGCACAAAATAACTCTGATTCAATTGATAAAGTTATTAATTTTTTTGAGAAAAATAAAGGAAATATTAATTTTGAATCTGGCTTTAAATCAAACGAGCCAATATTTGTTTTAGGACTTCCAAGAGCGGGATCAACTTTACTAGAGCAAATATTATCAGCACATTCTGAAATAGAAGGTACTCAAGAGCTTGGAAATATTATGCATATTGGAAGACAAATAAGGACATCAAATAATTCTGAGGACTACCTAAATAATTTATTAACATTAAATGATAAATCCATTAGATCTTATGGTAAAAATTATATTGATGAAACTAAATGGGCTCGTAACGAAGACTGTTTTTTTATTGATAAAATGCCTAACAATTTTCCTCATATTGGTCTCATAAAAATGATTCTGCCAAATGCGAAGATTATTGATGCAAGAAGAAACCCCATGGATGCTTGTTTTAGTTGTTTTAAGCAATATTTTGCAAAAGGGCAACACTTTACTTATGACTTAGATGATATTGCTAGATATTACAAAGATTATTTAAAGATCATGGAATTTTGGAATTCTTATTTTCCTAGCTCTATTCATACAGTTATGTATGAGGATGTTATTGAAAACCCAGAAAAGGAAGTAAGATCAATGATAGATTTTCTAAATCTTGATTTTCAAGAATCATGCTTAAGTTTTTATAAATCATCAAGACCTGTTAAAACGGCAAGTTCAGAACAGGTAAGACAACCTATTTATAAATCAGCTCTTAATTACTGGAAGAATTTTGAAGATGATCTAAACGAACTAACCAAACATTTTCCTGAGCATGGATAGCAAATATAACTATCCAAAACTTGAAAGGGTAGATACTGAAATTGGAAGATTTTATAAAGATTCCAATGATAGTCTTGTTCCAAGTGTAACAACTGTTCTTTCTAATACCTCTTCAAAGAAAAGTGGATTGTCAGATTGGAGATTGAGAGTAGGTGATGAAGAAGCTGATAGAGTCATTAAACAAAGTACTGATATTGGCACTGCAGTTCATCAAGCCATTGAAAACTATTTAAATAATGACGAATGGCGTAATTTTGGATTGTCATATGAAGAAAAGATTTCTGAACAAATAACAAAACGTTTTATTTCAGATGGCTTAAATAAAATTACTGAAGTCTGGGGTTTAGAAGTTGGTCTTATTTTGGATAAATTATATGCTGGTACTGCTGATTGTGTAGGGAATTATTCAGGTATACCATCATTGATAGATTTTAAAACAGCTAAAAAAATCAAGAAAAGAGAATGGATCGAAGATTACTTTTTACAAGGTTGTGCATATGCGAATGCACATAATGTTATGTTTGAATCTGATATTAAACAAATTGTAATTCTTATGGTTGATAGAGACTTAATATTTAAAGAATTTGTTGTAAGGGAAAATGAATTTAATCACTTAACTGCAAAATGGAAACAAAGATTAATAGCCTTTGATAAGAAATATAATAAATAAAACTATGAAACAAATTATAGCAATAGGTGGTGGGGGTTTTGGTAGAGAGATTAAAGATTTAAAAATTGAACAATACATAGTTAATCAATGCCAAAAAGAAAAACCATCAATTTGTTTTATACCAACAGCTACTGGAGATGATATAGGATATATTGAGAATTTTTATAAAGCATTTGATTCTTTAAATTGTAAAACATCTCATATCGATTTCTTTAAAAGAACAATTAATCTAGAGAAACATATTTCTAATCAAGACATTATTTTTGTTGGCGGTGGTAATACTAAAAGTATGTTAGCGGTATGGAGAGAATGGGGCTTGGATAAAATACTTTTTAATGCGTATTCCAATGGAACCATCATGAGCGGTGTAAGTGCTGGAGCAATTTGTTGGTTTCAGCAAGGTATAACTGATTCATGGAAAGAAAATCAAGCAGTTTTGCCATGCCTAGGCTTTATCAATGGTATATGTTGTCCACATTACGACGAAGAGCCTGAGAGAATTCCATTTGTATCAAAAATTTTAAAGTCAAATGAAATAGATGATTGTTTAGCAATTGAAGGATTTTGTGCTCTTCATGTTGTGAATGATATACCTAGATATGTAGTCAGTTTTGGAAATGATAGTAACTGCCATAACGTTTGTCTAAAAGATAATGAAATTTCTCACAAGCAGATATTAAATACTGAAAGAATTAAATTATAAATAGGTCACAAATTTATCAATATCTAAAGACGGTATTTTTTTCTTTTTTCCTACTTCTGTTCCTATATATAAGTATCCTAAAATTTCCTGATTCGATTCTAATCCAAGTTCTGTTTGTACCATTTTATTAAATGCTAATTTTCCGGTTCTCCATATAGATGAATAGTTCATTGAATTTAATGCAAGCATAATATTTTGAGCAGCCGTTGCTGTTGAAAGTTTTTGTTCAATTGCAGGAACCTTAGGATGATCTTTAAACGTATTAACTAATATTATGATCATCGGAGCTCTATATGGAGCATTTTGATATTTATTTAATACTTCATCAGATATATCTGGCAATGACTTGCCAAACTTAACAAATATTTTTGAAAGCCTATCAAGCGCCTCGTCTTTGACTTCAATAAAAGTTGATGGTCTTAGCCAAGCATGATCTGGTGCTCTTAATGCTGCTTTATATACAAGCTCCATTTCATCTTTGCTTGGATATGGAGAGGATAACTCTCTAGCAGAAACTCTAGTCAGAATATTGTTCAGCGCTTCCATTTATTTTTATAGTGCTTAATAGGTTAATATAGATGAAGTTAATTATATATATTGAATAAATGCTTTACCAACTTGGAATTATATTAATAATCGTTGTTGCAGCTATGTTAATAGCAAAAAGATTAAAAAATAGTAAGGATACTAATTTAGTCTATGAAGATGAAATGGATGAAGATGAGTTAAAAGAAATTGATGACGAAATAAACTAGTTTTCTAATTCACTTTCAAGTGACTTATAGAATTGTCTACATGCAAAGACAACAATGATTGAAAATGGAACCCCACATATTACCACTGAAGTTTGAAGTGCAGTCAAACCACCTTTATATAGAAGCACTGCAGCTATTATTCCTAAAAGTATTGCCCAAGTAACACGAGACATTATTGGCGAATCATCATGAATGCCAACATGTTTTTTTGATGAGAGCATTGAAGCTACTAAAGCTCCTGAATCAGATGAAGTTACAAAGAAGGTAACAATTATAACTAATGCAAGAATTGAAACAGCTTTTGCAATGGGGTAAACATCAAATAATGCAAATAATGCAACAGTAT
This sequence comes from uncultured SAR86 cluster bacterium, assembly GCA_902560315.1. Classification (GTDB taxonomy): domain Bacteria; phylum Pseudomonadota; class Gammaproteobacteria; order Magnimaribacterales; family D2472; genus SAR86A. Next base: position 47,417 of record CACELG010000007.1, read on the forward strand.
AATTATTGCTTACAATTTCGTTAAGCTGGCTTGTTTCATTTATGACTTGATAAATTGCAGCATTACCAAAAATGCCCATCCATAAAAATACTATCAATGAAGGAACGAATAAGACACCAATAATAAATTCCTTAATTGATCTTCCGTATGAAATTCTTGCTATAAATAATGACACAAAAGGAGCCCATGCAAACCACCAGGTGTAGAAGAACAACGTCCAACCATCTTGCCAAGACGTTGTATCATATACCTCAGTCCAAGTAGCAGACTCTATAAGGGTGTTTATATAAGATCCAAAATTTTGTATTAATGCGTTTAATATAAAAACAGTTGGTCCAAATATAAAAATGAATCCCATAAGTGATGTTGCTAGAATCATATTTACTTGAGATAGCCTCTTGATGCCTTTGTCTAATCCTAGAGAAACACTTGTTAAACCTATTAAAGTAATTAATATAATTATTATAATTTTGTTTAAAAAAGTTTCTGGAATAGAAAAGACATAGGATAATCCAGAGCTTATTTGAATAGTTCCAAGCCCTAATGAGGTAGTAACACCTAAAACAGTTGTAAGAATTGCAATAATATCTATTGAAATTGCAAGAGGCCTATTTTCAGAAACTTTTTTCCCAAGAAGAGAACTTACTCTAAAAGGAAGATTTTTATTATAAGAAGCAAATGCAAAACAAAGCCCAAGTAGAGAGTATATTGCCCATCCATGAAGCCCCCAATGAAGATTTGCAAGACCTATCGCCTTACCAGCATTATACGATGTGTTGCCTTCAATCATTCCAGGATATGAATTTAAATGCATGATTGGTTCTGCAACACCATAAAATAACAATCCAATACCCAAGCCAGCACTAAACAACATTGCGATCCAATTGATATATGAATATGAAGGTCTTGCATTTGGTCCACCCAATCTAATATCTTTATATTTTGTAAAGATTAGGTAAATAGCAAATACAACGAAACCATTAGCAAGTATTATTATCATCCACCCTAAATACATTGATAATGATGCCTGTAAATCTAGAAAAAATGATTCAGAAATATCACTATTTAGTGAAACTATAGTTGTAATAATGGAAATTAATATTATTGATAGAAAGAACCGTGATTGACTTATATTTTTCATACTTTAGGCAGAAATTTGAACTAGTGAAACATAATTCAAATTAAATATCCACTTGTGAGAAATTATACTACTAATTAATATATATATTTCTTAACCAAATTTGCATACTTTAAGCTAATTTAGTAACCTTAAACAGTTAATTACTTAATTAGGGGAACTATGTTAAAAAAATTAAACAAAATACGGAAGGATGTCGTACCTTCACTAATTCCAGCGATATTACCATCGTTGTCTACTTTTGCTGTTATTAACGCATCTGTATTCAGTGGTTTTATAGCTGCTCAAAACGCTACGATTGAAGAAGTTGTTGTTACAGCTCGAAAAAAATCTGAAAGTTTACAAGATGTACCACTTTCAGTAAGCGCGTTAAAAGAGGAAACTTTGGAAGAGAGAGGTATCAATGTCTTTGAAGATTACCTTATGCAACTTCCTGGTGTTACAGCTGGTGGCTCAGGCCCTGGACAAAGCACTATTTATATTAGAGGTTTAGCCTCAACAACACCTAACTTAACTACAGCTGGTGTTGCTGGTCTAACACCTAATGTAGCATTTTACTTAGATGAACAACCTTTAGCTCAACCAGGCAGAAATTTAGACGTTTATGCTGCTGACGTTGCGCGTATTGAGGTTCTAGCTGGACCACAAGGAACTCTTTTTGGTGCTAGTTCTCAAGCTGGTGTGGTAAGAATGATTACCAACAAACCAAAGATGGGCGTTACTGAAAGTAATGTTGAAGTTGAATCAAGATTTATGCCAGAAGGCGATACAGGAACTAAACTTGAAGTAATGACCAATGTTCCTATTTCTGATAACACAGCATGGAGATTTGTTGCGTACAGAGATAGAAGAGGCGGTTATATTGATCAAGTTGCTGGTAATGTTGACCCTAGTATGTCAGCTCGTTTTAGAACTGCTGGAACAGTAAGAGAAAATGGACTTCCTGTAAGCAGCTCAAGAGGTGGATTCCAAGCTGGAGCTGATTTATCAGGTGTTACATTTGCAAATACTCCTGCACTTGAGGAAGAAAATGTAAACGGCACAACATATGAAGGTTTTAGATCATCTCTTGCTCATGAGCTTGGTGATAGTTGGAAAGCTACGCTAGTATATGCTGAACAATCAATAGAATCAGATGGTGTTTTCTTTGCTGATCCAAATTTAGATGATTTAGAAATTCAAAGATATAGCGATGATCATATTACTGATGATTATGAAAATATGAGTTTAACTCTTGAAGGTTCACTTGGTGAGCTTGAAGTAGTTTATGCTGGTGCATATACTGACAGAGAAACAAATCAAATAGTTGATTACACAGACTACTTATTTGTTGGTCAATATTTACCTTATTACATTTGTGATTACTACGTAACTTACACATCATTCTCGCCAACAGGTGCTCCTTTTGGATCATGTGGAACATCTGATTTATTTGTTGACTCAACAACAAATACAAAAGTTGAGAGTCATGAAGTAAGAATCAACGCTCCAATAAACGACACTATGTCGGTTACCGCTGGTGTGTTTATGAGTGATACTGAACTTATGGAATTAAATTTATTTACATATCCAGGTTCATTAGCGAATGATATTACGTATGCAGCTAACTATGCATTAACAGATATTTCTGTAACAGGTGATAGATCAGATAGTGGTAAATCATCTGTTAGAGCGGGAGCTGGTTGGTTCTCTGCAGGACCTTTTTCAGAACCTGTAATATTCTTTAACGATATTAGAAGAACTGATGAACAAAAAGGTGTATTTGGTGAAGTTAATATAGCTTTAACAGATACTTCAGAACTTACTTTAGGTGCTCGTTGGTATGATATCGAAGTTGACTTCGAAGGAAGTGCTAACTCATCATTTGGTAATGGTTTTGGTAATCCTGATGAACAGAGATTTGGATCAAACTTATCAGTGCAATATGCCCCAGGAAATGCAAATGGATATCCGGATGTAGCAAAATCTGATGGTGTTATTGGAAAGGTTACATACTCATGGAATCCTGCTGAAGACATAATGTACTACGTTACATGGTCTGAAGGTTTTAGACCTGGTTTGCTAAATAGACCTGTTGGTTCTACAAACCCAGACGGTACATATACTGTTAAACCTGAAGTAAAATCTGATGATATTACTAATCTTGAATTTGGTTGGAAAACAATCTTAAGAGATGGTCAGATGAGATTTAATGGTAGTGCCTTTAATGTTGATGTCTCTGGACTTCAAAGTACTATTTTTGATCCAAGTATTGTTAACTTATTCTTCTCCGATAATGCTGCTGATGCAACCATTAAAGGTATAGAAGGAGACTTTACATACTTTACAAATATTGAGGGATTATCAGTTGCTGGTGCTTTCTCAGTATTAAGAAGTGAAATTGATGAAAGCTTAGTACCAACTAATGACATTGTTGTCGGACAAGATCTAGCTTTTGCTCCTGGTAAACAGGGTAATATAAGAGTTAGACAAGAATTCGGTATGTCTGGTGGAAATGTTGGTCATGTTCAAGCTCAAGTTGTATTTTCTGATAAAAGTTATTCAGACATAATGCAGCCTAATAGAGCAGAACAAGATAGCTATAGCTATATGGATCTAAGAGCTGGTTTCAGCAATGATGATCTTACTGCTGAGCTTTACATCGACAATGTAACAGATGAAAGGGCTGAAATAAGTAATACGTTTGTTTTTGATAGACAGCGTATCGCATATATCAAACCTACAACAATAGGTATTAGGGTTAAAAAGAATTTTTAATTTACTATAACCTCATAATGAAAAGGGAGTTTATGCTCCCTTTTTTATTTGATAAAGTTAATATTTCTTAAGATTAAAAAATTAATATGACAGAAGATAAACTTAATATTGAAAGAGCTACCAAAGCAATTAAAGATAGTAGATTTGTTGAAGCTCTTAGTTTTTTAGAATCTAATCTTGCAAAGGATCCATATCATAAAGATAGTTTGTATTTTGCAGCAGTATCTTCAAGATATCTAAAAAATTATAAAGACTCGCAAAAGTATTTAGAAAGATTGCTCACAATTACACCAGATATGGGTAGGGCTTATCAAGAATTAGGCCATCTAAATAGAGATTCAGGAAACATAGAGAGGGCTGTTACTCATTACAGACAAGCATGCGAACTAAATCCTGCATTATTATCATCATGGAAGTTTCTTTTTGAATATTTTAAAAAAAATAATAATATACCAGCAGCAGAACATGCTCTTGAACACATTAATAAGCTTCAGTCAGTTCCAAGCGTTCTTTTATATATAAATCAAATTTTAAACGAAGGTAAATTAGGAATAGCAGAATCTAAATGTAGAGAGTTCCTTAAAAAAAATCCTACTAATACTTATGCAATGTCATTGTTATCAGATATTGCCAATAGATTTGGATACTTTGATGACGCAGAATTATTATTAAAAAATGCAGTTAAATTTAGTCCCAACGATGGTGAACTAAGAATGAAATATGCATTGATTTTGAGAAAAAAACAAAAGTTTGCAAAAACTATGGAACAAGTAAATATACTTTGTGATCAATTTCCAGAAAATCTTTCATATCAAGCTCAGAAAGCAAGTGAAATTATGCAAAATGGTGATCATAAGGAAGCAATAAATTTATTTAATAATATACTCAAAAAAATCCATATAATTTTAGTGCTCTTACTTCAAAAGGACATGCTGAAAAAACTCTAGGAGAAACTAGTCAAGCTATAAATAGTTATCAAGAGGCATATAAGATTAAACCTGATCATGGAGAGGCATTTTTTTCTTTATCCAATTTAAAAACATATTCATTTAGTGAAAATGAATTAAATATAATGAGAGACCAACTTAAAAGGGTTGATTTAACATTAAAAGATAAAGCATATTTTCATTTTGCACTTGCTCAGGGTTGCGAAGTCACTGGTGAATATGAAGAAGCTTTTATTAATCTAGATAAAGGTAATAAAATCAAAAATGAACAAAGTAAGTATTCTATTGAGAAAATGGATAAAGAACTTCAGGCTCAAGCCAAGATTTGTGATAGAAAATTCTTTGAAAACTTAGGTGATGGTGGACATAAAACAAATGATCCAATTTTTATTTTAGGCCTACCGAGAGCTGGCTCTACATTAATAGAACAAATATTAGCATCTCATTCAATGGTAGATGGAACATTAGAACTTCCAAATATCTTATCAATGGCCCAGAGCTTAAGAGGCGATGATATTTATGGAAACTTAGGTAATTATCCAAAAAGCATGAAATCTTTAACACTGGAAAGGAGAGAAGAATTAGGAAAGTCGTTTATTGACGACACAATGATGCACAGAAAAGATGCTCCAAGATTTACAGATAAAATGCCCAATAATTTTCGTCACATAGCCTTAATTCATTTAATAATGCCTAATGCAAAGATTATTGATGCAAGAAGATATCCCCTTGATTGTTGTTTTAGTATGTTTAAACAGTTATTTGCTCAAGGCCAAGAATTTACATATGGGTTAGCAGAGGCGGGAAGTTATTATAATAGCTATGTAAAATTAATGGATCATTGGGACAAAGTTCTCCCAAATAAAATCTTAAGAGTTAATAATGAGGATATTATTGATGATCTAGAAGGACAAGTTATTAGAATGTTAGATTTTCTTGATCTTCCATTTGAAGAATCATGTATAACGTTTTATAAAACAGACAGACTAGTCAGGACTGCAAGCTCAGAACAGGTTAGAAAACCAGTTAATAAGTCTGGTATGGGCAGATGGAAGCCTTATGCTAAAAATCTTAAACCATTATTAAATGTTTTAAATAAAGATTTATTAAAATCAGAAGATGTTGCCTTGATTGAATCTTAAATTTTTTATGATTACTATATAGATACAGGAGGTATATATGATTAATCTAATAATTTGTGTTTTATTTTTTTATGCGGCACATCTCTTCTTAAAGATGTCTTTTTCATTACATAAGGTTCCTTTTATTAACTTTACGGTTGCCAATGGGGATTTATCTGGAATGACTGATTTGTCTGAAAGGATGGGGCTAGCAGGTGAAAATCTTAGGCAATCTCTTTTTATATTTATACCATTTGCAGTAATGTCTGCAGTATTAGGTGTAGATAACTTAATGTTAGCCAAAACATGGTTTGGCTTAAGAATAATTTATTTTTTAGGTCATTTACTAAATCTATATAAAATTCCATATATAAGGCCAATAATTTGGGTACCATCAATAGTTGTATTAATTATGATGGGGCTTAATTTGTACATGTCTTAATTAAATAAAGTTTGGCATGGTGTCCAGGGGATTGAGACGACCATGCCATATTTCAAGGACATATAAAATTTTATTTAAGCAAATTAATAAAACCTTATAATGAAGTTGATGAAAAATGATTGTAATAATTTTGTTACAAAACAGAAAATTAACTAATTAAATTTTCTTTCAATCCTGGCTTTACCTCTGTGTACACAACTTAAGTTTGATGTTTTTTCATCTAATAAAGTTACTATTTCGTGATTAAACATACAATATGATTGAATTAAATCAGTTATATATACCTTGCTTATTGATAATTCTAAAAAACTAGTTACTGATAGAATATCGTATTTTTCACATTGATTAATTTTATTTATAGCATCTTTATAAGCATCATCATTATTTTGAAATCTAAGCGTAATTATGACTGAACATTTATCATCAAAATCTGCTAACAATGGAAAACTGCTAAATAATATAAAAAGGGTTATTAACTTGCGCATTAAATGAGTATATATTAATAGCTTATTTAATACTGAAAAAATATGAGATTAATATTACTATCAATTTTATTTTTACTTCCATTTAAATCTATTGGTTATGACAGGATTACTGGGTTGGAATTTGCAAGTAGATCTGAAGTTTTTGCAAAAAATGGTATGGCTGCTACAAGCCATCCACTTGCAACACAAACAGCAATTTCAATTCTTAAAAGAGGTGGTAACGCAATTGACGCTGCCATTGCAGCAAATGCAGTTCTTGGCCTAGTTGAGCCAACCGGATGCGGAATTGGCGGTGATTTATTTGCAATAGTGTGGATTGAAGAAGATAAAAAACTATATGGTTTAAATTCATCAGGCCCTGCACCAAAAAATATATCGATTTTAAAGTTAAAGACTATGGGATTGGAAAAAATACCTCCTTATGGACCTTTGCCAGTTACTGTTCCTGGAGCTGTAGCTGGATGGACAGCTTTACATAACAAATTTGGAAAATTAAATTTTGATGAATTATTTGATGATGCTATTAATTATGCTGAAGAAGGATTCCCTGTATCAGAATTAGTAGCATATTATTTAAATAGATCATCTGAAGTTTTTAAAGATTATGAAAATTTTTCAAATGTATGGATGAAAAATGGCAAGACACCAGTTAAAGGTGAAATATTTAAAAATCCAATGCTTGCAAAAAACTATAAAGATATCGCAAAGACTAAAGGAAATGACTTTTACAATGGTAATATTGCTAAAGAAA
>CACELG010000008.1 GCA_902560315.1 uncultured SAR86 cluster bacterium
AAAAGCTTTCAGCATTTTTATCTGTAACACTTCCACCATACAAAACTTTTGGTAAAAGGTTATTAGGAGAGTTGGATTGTACAACATCTTTTATGTATTTATGAATTTCATTTATATCTTTTGGTTCTGGTGTTAGACCACTTCCAATTGCCCAAACAGGCTCATAAGCGACTGTAAATTCTTTATCTAATTCAAGTTTATTAACTACCTCAAGCTGATTTTTAAGAATATCTTTAGTTAACCCTTTTTCATTTTCTTCTTTTGTTTCTCCAATACACAAAATAGTCATAACTCTTTTATTAAGACTTTTGAGTTTTTCTTTTATTAAATCATTGTCTTCATTGAATATCTCTCTTCTTTCTGAATGACCAATGATTGCAAATCTACAGCCTGTTTCAATGATCATATCAACTGAAATTGCTCCTGTTCTAGAGCCATGTGAATAATCTACATCTTGCACACCTGGTTTAATTTCAACATTCTCTTTACCTAAATTAGTAACTAATTTATCAAGATATATTGTTGGTGGAGCTACTCCAATCATTGCCAAGTCAGGCATAGATTTATAAGAATTATTGAAATTCATACACCATTTATACACATCAATAGTATTTGATTTCCAGTTAGCTATAATCATATTTTTGATTTAATTAGTTTTTTAATATCTTCAGCAAACTTTTCTGCAACATTTTTTTCAGGAGCTTCAACCATAATCCTTATCTTTGGTTCTGTTCCAGATGGTCTGACTAGTATTCTTCCAATAGTTAGATCTGATTCAATATCTTTTAAAAAAGACTTTAACTCTTTGTCATTTATAATGTCTTTATTATTAACTCTTATAGCCTTATTAATTTGAGGAACCTTTTTATAATTTGATAATACCTCACTTGGTCTTTTTTCTAAAAGTAGTAAAGATGATATTACTTTTAAAGCTGCTACAGTTCCATCACCAGTACTTACAAGGTCTTTGCATATAATGTGTCCGGATGTTTCACCTCCAAGCATCCATCCTTTTTTTGTAAGCATTTCGCTAACATATTTATCTCCAACATCTGCTCTAATGAATTTATAACCTAATTTTTCAATGCCTTGCTCAAGCCCAAGATTGCTCATATGTGTTCCTACAACACCAGACCATACCCCAGTTCTGTTTGGGTTTGAAAAAGCCAATATATACAAAAGGTCATCTCCATCAAGCAAATTACCTTTTTCATCAACTAAAATAACTCTATCACCATCTCCATCAAGAGAAATACCATAATCTGCTCTATGCTTAATGACTGCTTCCTTAATAACTTCAGGATGAGTTGAGCCACAATCTTGATTAATATTATATCCATCAGGCTTATTGCCAATTGTAATAACCTCTGCGCCTAACTCTTCAAAAATTTCAGGACTTACTTTGTAACAAGCACCATTTGCACAATCTAAGACTATTCTTAAAGATGAAAAAGATATATTAGGAGGAACTGTTGATTTGCAAAACTCTATATATCTAGGTCCAGATTCATCAAACCTATAAGCTTTTCCGATTTTAGATGTTTCTACAGGTGATAAATCTTTTGATAGATGCTTCTCTATTCTTTTTTCAATATCTCTTGAGATTTTTTCTCCATCTTCATTGAAGATCTTTATTCCATTATCAAGAAAATCATTATGAGATGCGCTAATAACCACCCCAAACTTATTTCTTAAAGTTTTTGTTAGATAAGCTACGCCAGGAGTTGGTATCGGTCCGAGCAAACGAACGTTAACTCCTGCAGCAATAAATCCTGCCTGAAGAGCAGATTCAAGCATATATCCTGATATTCTTGTATCCTTGCCGATTACAACAGTATTCCAACCTAGCTCTTTCATTACTAAGCCAGTTGCATGGCCTATTTTAAGACAAGCTTCGGGAGTTACGATGCTCTCAACGGGTCCCCTTATCCCGTCAGTGCCAAATTTAAGATTCATTGAAAAGGATTATAACTCTTCTGCAGCACCTTTTATTGAAGTTTTTTTAGAAGATTTGCCTGCAGAGGTATCATCATCTGACCACCCCTTTGGTTCTCTTGGTGTTGCTCCAGCCATAATATCGTCGATCTGACTAGCATCAATAGTTTCATATTTAAGCAATGCGTCAGCCATTACATTTAACTTATCAAGATTTTCTTTAAGTATATTTTCTGCTTTTTTATAACATGTATCTATAATTGACTTTACCTCTTTATCTATAAGTTTTGCTGTTTCATCGCTCATATTTTGTACAGGAGAAGCAGCAGTCCTTCCTAGGAAAGGACTTCCCTCATCTTCTCCATATTTTAATGGTCCTATTGTTTTTGATAGGCCCCACTTAGTAACCATATTAGTTGCAATATTTGTAGCAACTTCAATATCATTTGAAGCTCCTGTGGTGATACCTTTATCACCATTTATAATACTTTCTGCAATTCTTCCTCCAAAGAGTGCTGCAATTCTTCCTTCTAAATATTCTTTACTTTGCATATAGGTGTCTTCTTCAGGTAAAAACATTGTTACTCCAAGAGCTCTTCCTCTAGGAATAATAGTGACTTTGTAGACTGGGTCATGTTTTGGAGACAATCTTCCAACAATAGCATGTCCAGCTTCATGATAAGCCGTGATTCTTTTTTGTTCTTCACTAAGGATCATTGATTTTCTTTCTGCACCCATCATTATCTTGTCTTTTGCTAAATCAAGATGAGACTGATCTATTTTCTTGTCAGAATATCTGGCTGCAAACAATGCTGCTTCATTTATTAGATTTGCTAAATCCGCGCCGGAGAATCCAGGCGTTCCTCTTGCTATTACTAATGGATCAACATCGGCATCTAGTGGAACTTTTCTCATGTGAACCTTGAGAATGGCTTCTCTTCCTCTAATATCAGGAAGATCTACTACTACTTGTCTATCAAATCTTCCTGGCCTTAACAATGCAGGATCAAGAACATCGGGTCTATTTGTAGCTGCAATAACAATAACACCGTCATTACCTTCAAAACCATCCATTTCAACTAATAACTGGTTTAAAGTTTGTTCTCTCTCATCATGTCCACCACCAAGCCCAGCACCTCTATGTCTTCCAACGGCATCAATTTCATCAATAAAAACAATACATGGAGATTGTTTTTTGGCCTGTTCGAACATATCTCTGACTCTTGAGGCACCAACACCAACAAACATCTCAACAAAATCAGAACCGGAAATTGTAAAAAATGGAACTTTTGCCTCTCCTGCTACTGCTCTTGCAATCAAAGTCTTACCAGTGCCTGGAGGACCAACCATTAATACACCTCTTGGTATTTTTCCACCCAATTTTTGAAATTTTGTAGGATCTTTAAGAAAATCTACTAATTCTTGAACATCCTGTTTTGCCTCTTCGCATCCAGCAACATCTTTAAAAGTTGTTTTAACTTTTCCGCCTTCCATTAATTTAGCTTTACTTCTTCCAAAAGACATTGGACCGCCTTTACCAGACATACCACCTTGCATCTGACGCATGAAAAAGAAAAATATTGCTAGAAGAAGTATTATAGGAAATGCACCAACAAGAAGTTGTGAAAATAAGGATGGTTGCTCTATCTTTTCATAAACCGCAATTACTCCATGATCTTCTATTGCATTTTCTACTGCCTCGTCTCTTTTAAAAATTGGATGAGTTGTTTCAAATTTAGAGCCGTCGAGTCTATCTCCGATTATGGTCATTTGATCTCCTTTATAGACGATTTTGGCAACTCTATCTGATAATACATCTTGTTTAAATTCGCTATAACTAATTTGTTCTCTTGCAGATGAGTTCTCTACATTATTAAAAACAAAGACCATAAGCGATCCAAGAACTACCCAAACAACTAAATTTCTCATAAAACTACTCATAAATTACTTCACTCCATAAAGATATATCTCACCAGATTGTTTTTTTGACGCAGCTGGTTTATAAGTTTGAACTAACTTAAAAGATAATTCCATATTTTTTCTTAAACTTTTTAAATTATTATTCTGAAATGTTTTCATTATTAGTGCGCCACCTTTTTCTAAAAACTTATGTGCAGTATTTATGGTTAAGTGATTTAAATCTAATACATTTTCACTATCGACTGCACTTATACCAGTTAAGTTTGGGGCTATATCAGAAATTACAAGATTAAACTTACCTTTTAACGAATCTATATCTTCTATTTCTTCTATTTTCTCAATACTTATTTGAAAAAAATCCACTCTATCAATTTTCTCCATATCTAGTATATCTATTGCGAACACTTTTGAGTTTGGATAATTTTTGATAATCAATTGTGACCATCCGCCTGGCGCGGACCCAAGATCTAAAACATTTGATATTTTTTTTAACTTAGTTTTTTTTAAGATTTCTTGAAGTTTAAAAACAGCTCTTGAACGATAGCCTTCATCTTTAGCTCTTTTGGCCCAATTATCTGATTGCATTTATTTATATATGCTTTACTTCTATGATTTCGTAATTTAAATTGCCAGAAGGTGTTTTAATAGAAACCTCATCATCAACAAATTTTCCAACTAGTCCTCTTGCAATAGGCGTATCGATTGATATATTTCCTTGTTCAGGATCTGATTCAAGATTTCCAACAATCTTATAAGTAATCTCATTATCATTATCGATGTCATAGATTTTTACAGTTGCTCCAAAAACCACTCTTCCTGTTTCAGGAATTTCCTTAACATCAATAACTTGTGCATTAGCTAAAGTATTTTCCATTTCAGCTATTTTTGCTTCAACTAGTCCTTGCAACTCCTTTGCTGCATGATATTCAGCATTTTCTTTAAGATCTCCATGAGCCCTTGCCTCTGCTATAGCTTGAGAAATTTGTGGTCTTTCCAGAAATTTTAAGTTTGAAAGCTTTTCCTTAATGGAAATTTCACCCTCTTTTGTCAATGGTATTCTGCTCATTTGAGCATTATAGCAATTTGATTAATTATTTATTTCTTGGAGGGTGTCGTAAGTCCAATTTTCTTCATTACTCTTAAATGCATCAATTATTGCAAAAGCCCCAAACATAGTAGTTGTACAAAAAATTTTATTTCTTAATGCGCTTTGTCTTATCGAAGCAGAATCTTTGATAGACTGTGATCCTTCAGTTGTATTAATAACCAAATCAATCTGATTATTTAGTAAGCTGTCAACGATATGAGGTCTTCCTTCTGTAACTTTATTTATAGTTTCAACTTCATATCCTAATTTTTCTATGTGATCGGCAGTTCCTGAAGTTGCTACAATTTTAAATCCAGCACTAATTATCTCTGGTACAAATTTATCAAGGTATTTTTTATCAGATGATTTAACACTAATAAACACAATACCCGATCTTCTGAGAATCTTATTTGCTCCTTTTTGAGCTTTTGCATAAGCCTCTCCAAAATTTGGTCCAATACCCATAACTTCTCCAGTAGATTTCATTTCAGGCCCCAAAATTGGATCAACATGAGGAAATTTATCAAATGGCATTACAGCTTCTTTTACAAAAAATAAGCCATCGGGCAACTTTGATGAAAAACCTTGATCTTTAAGAGTTTTTCCAATCATTGCTTTTGAAGCAACTTTTGCAAGAGAGGTACCAATAGCTTTTGAAATAAATGGGACTGTTCTTGAGGCACGTGGATTAACTTCGATTATATAAACCTCATCGTCTTTAATTGCAAATTGAATATTCATTAATCCTATTACTTTGAGTTCGTTAGCAATATTTATTGCTTGTTCTTTCATTTCTTTTTGAACTTTTTTTGAGAGGCTATATGGGGGTAATGAACATGCAGAATCTCCGGAATGTATTCCTGCTTGTTCAATATGTTGAAGAATGCCGCCAATTTCAATATTTTTTCCATCCGAAACAACGTCTACATCCACCTCAATAGCATCAGTAAGATAGCTATCTAAAAGAATTGGTTTACTATTTGAGACTTCAACAGCCTCATTTAAATATTTATTAAGCTCTTGCATATTATTTACAAGCTGCATAGCTCTTCCACCAAGAACATACGACGGTCTAACAACAATTGGAAACCCAATCTTTTCAGCCTTTTTAAGAGCCTCTTTTAAGTTCTTTGCAGTTGCATTTGTGGGTTGTTTCAGATCTAGTTTATTTACTAATTCTTGGAATCTCTCCCTATCTTCAGACCTGTCTATAGCATCAACATTAGTGCCTAAAATTTTTACACCTTTTTCTGAAAGCACATCTGCAAGTTTTAAAGGAGTTTGCCCTCCAAACTGAATGATAACTCCCTCAGGATCTTCAATATCAATAATATCTAATATTTTTTCAGCTGTTATTGGTTCAAAATATAGTCTGTTAGAAACATCGTAATCAGTAGAAACTGTTTCTGGATTGCAATTTACCATAATAGATTCGTATCCTTCCTCTTGCATTGCCAATGAAGCATGAACACAGCAATAATCAAATTCAATACCTTGGCCAATTCTATTAGGTCCGCTGCCTATAACTAGTATTTTTTTCTTTAAAGTTGGGTCGCTTTCACATTTTCCACCATATGTTGAATACATGTAACATGTCGATGTTGCGAACTCTGCAGCACACGTATCTACACGTCTATAAATTGGATGAATTTTATGTTTTTTTCTATGTTTTCTTAAATTATCTTCAGTTTCTCCAATCATTTCAGCTATTCTGCTATCTGAGAATCCTTTTTCTTTTATCTCTTGAATATAATCTTTATTTAACTCATCAATACTTAAGCTACTTAATTTTTCTTCAATTTTAATTAATTCTTCGATTTGATCTAGAAACCAATAATCAATTTTGGTTAGAGAGTAAATTTTTTCAATATCCCAGCCTTTTCGAATTGCATCTGCAATATAAAATATTCTTTTAGGTCCTGGAATTGTTAATTCACTCTTAATATCTTCATCAGATGGAAAATTCGAATTTTCAAATAAAGAATTTAGTCCATTTAATCCTTCTTCCATGCTGCATAAAGCTTTTTGAAATGATTCTTGAAAGTTTGATCCCATTGACATTACTTCTCCAACAGATTTCATTTGGGTTGTAAGCTTTGGACTAGCTTGTGGAAATTTCTCAAATGCAAATTTTGGTATCTTTGTAACTATATAATCAATACTAGGCTCAAAAGATGCAGGAGTAAGGCCCCCGGTGATATCATTTTTTAACTCATCCAATGTATAACCAACTGATAGTAATGCAGCAACTTTTGCAATTGGAAAACCAGTAGCCTTAGATGCTAATGCAGAAGATCTGCTAACACGAGGATTCATTTCTATGACGACCATCTTTCCATTATCAGGATTCACTGCAAACTGAACGTTAGATCCTCCAGTATCAACGCCAATTTCTCTCAAAATTTTAAAAGATGCATTTCTCATTAACTGATACTCTTTATCTGTCAAGGTTTGTGCTGGAGCAATGGTAGTTGAGTCACCGGTATGAATGCCCATCGGATCTAAATTTTCAATAGAACAAACTATGATGCAATTATCTTCACAATCTCTTACTACTTCCATCTCATATTCTTTCCAACCAATTAAAGACTCATCAATAAGAAGTTCGTTTGTAGGAGACAATTCTAAGCCTTTCTCACAAATTGTTTTAAATTCTGAAATATTATAAGCAATACCTCCTCCTGTTCCTCCCATAGTAAATGACGGCCTTATAATGCATGGAAAGCCTATTTTTTCTTGAACTTCTAAAGCATCATTCATTGAATGAGCAATGCCTGATGCTGGAGTCTCAAGATTGATTGCTTTCATTGTTTCATCAAAAAGTTGTCTATCCTCTGCTTTATCAATAGCCGCCCTATTTGCTCCAATCAAAATAACATTATGTTTTTCTAATATTCCCTCTTTATCTAACGTTAATGCAGTATTTAAGGCAGTCTGTCCTCCCATAGTCGGCAAAATTGCATCTGGTTTTTCTTTTTCAATAATTTTTTCAACAGACTCCCAATGAATTGGTTCAATATATGTTGCATCAGCCATTAGCGGATCAGTCATAATTGTTGCAGGATTTGAATTAACTAAAATTACTCTAAACCCTTCCTCTTTGAGAGCCTTGCAAGCTTGTGCGCCCGAGTAATCAAACTCACATGCCTGACCAATAATAATCGGTCCTGCACCAATTATAAGTATTGAAGATATATCTTTACGTTTTGGCATACTCTCTTACCATTAAACTAAATTTTTTAAAAAGAACTTGAATCTCTTGAGGACCAGGACTTGCTTCAGGATGACCTTGAAAACTGAATGCAGGGGCATCATTAAATTCAATACCTTGTAAAGATTGATCAAAAAGAGATAAATGTGTAACTTTAATATTTGGGGGTAAAGTCTTTTCGTCAACTGCAAAACCATGATTTTGGCTGGTTATAAAAACATCCTTAGTAATGATATCTTGAACGGGATGATTGGCCCCATGATGACCAAATTTCATCTTATATGTTTTGGCACCTCCTGCAAGCGCCAATAATTGATGACCAAGACATATCCCAAAAATTGGAAGCTTATGCATTAAACATTTTTTTATATTTTCAATAGCATAATCACAAGGCTCTGGATCACCTGGGCCATTGGATAAAAAAATACCTTTTGGATTTAACTTAATAATTTCTTCAAATGGAGTTTTAGCGTTCACAACATGTACTTTTCCGACATGCTCAGTCAAAAGCCTTAAAATATTCTCTTTAATTCCATAATCATATGCAACCACTGAAAAAGATTCATCAGACTTTTTATTTTGAGGCCAAATGCCTTTATTCCATTCATATTTTGATTCTGTTGATACTACTTTTGCTAAATCCATTCCTTTAAGGCCATCAAAATCTTTAGCTGCTAAGATTGCCTCTTCTTTGGTTATCAGTGATGAAGATGCTATACAGCAATTCATAGCTCCCTTTTCTCTTAAGAGTGTAGTAATTTCTCTGGTATCAACCTCTGATATTCCTATAATCTCGTTCTCAAATAAAAAATCCTCCAACGAGGCTTTTGATCTCCAATTACTTGGTTTAGAACAATAATTCTTTACAACTATGCCTGAAGCATGAATGATGTTTGATTCCATGTCTTCATAATTGATTCCGGTATTTCCTATATGAGGATGAGTAAATGTAATAATTTGTTTTTTATAGGACGGGTCTGTAATAATTTCTTGATAACCAGTCATTGATGTATTGAAAACTAATTCACCTACATCAAATTTCTCTTTCCCAAAACCCCTTCCATGGAATACACTTCCGTCTTCAAATGCTAAAATTGCCTTGAATGACATTAGAAATTCTCCATAAAACAAGGGAAAATAAAGAAAAATTTAGGGAGACTATTTAAAGAATTTTTTAATTTTAATGAGCTAAAATTATATGCTGACATTAAAATTGTACTTTATAGATTAAGTTGTCTATTGTCTATATATAAATGAAAAAAAATGGAAAAATTAATAAAATCAACTGAGGATATCCAAAAAATGAGAGTTGCTGGGAGATTGGCAGCAGAAGTTCTAGAAGTGATTACTCCTAAAGTTGTTCCAGGAATATCAACAGGAGAGTTAGATAAATTATGCTACGAACATATTATAAATGTTCAAAATGCAATTCCTGCAAATGTTGGATATAAGGGTTATGAAAAAACAATCTGCTCAAGCATTAACCAAGTAATATGCCACGGCATTCCAAGTAATGAAAAAATTCTTAAAGATGGAGACATCTTAAACATTGACGTTACTGTCATAAAAGATGGATGGCACGGTGATACTTCAAAGATGTTTCTTGTTGGTAAGTGCGCTCCACATAATGAAAGATTAGTTAAAATTACTCAAGAATGTCTTTATAAAGGTATTGAAGTTGTCAAACCTGGAGCATATCTTGGAGATATAGGAAGTGCTATTCAAAAACATGCTGAAAACAATTACTACAGTGTTGTTGAAGATTATTGTGGTCATGGTATTGGTGCTGTCTATCATGAGGAGCCTCAAGTTCTTCATTATGGAAAATCTGGAACTGGCATACAGCTTAAGGAAGGAATGTGCTTTACCATAGAACCAATGATTAATCAGGGTACAAAATATTGCAAAACTCTTAAAGATGGATGGACGGTTGAAACCAAAGATGGAAGAAATTCCGCTCAATGGGAACATACTATTTTGGTTACGAGAGATGGTTCAGATATCCTTACTAAAAGAAATGAAGAGCTTTAATGAAAGAAAAAATACAATCCATCAATAAAGAATTCTATAAAAATTTTCAAGAAATATACTCAAAACCTTCAAAAACAAATAAATATCTAAAAAAATATTCAAATATTGTAGAAAAAGATATAAAAAATAAATTTCTTGAATTAAATCTTAACCAAGATTTTGTGATATATGCTAATGGTGGATTCGGAAGAAAAGAAATTTTTCCTAATTCTGACATTGATTTATCAATTGTTGAAAAAAATAAAATTAAAGATTTTACAAATCTAGAAAAATTTATTTCTTTATTATGGGATGAAGGATATAAAATCGGACACTCAGTAAGATCGATATCTCACATCAAAAAAATATCAAAAGAAGATTTAAAAGAATTTACTTCATATTTAACAAGAAGACCTATTATCTCATGCGATGAAATAGATATAAAAATTACTAAAGCTCTTTCTAGGTTATGGACAAAAAACAACTTTTATAACGGGAAATATATTGAACAACAGCAGCGCCATAGTGAATTCTTTTCAACTGCGTATAACTTAGAACCAGATTTAAAAGAATCACCAGGAACTTTAAGGGATTTCCAATCAGCTCTATGGATTCTTCAGCATTGCTTTGAACTTAGTTCTGTCGAAGAAATCTCAAGATCAAGATTACTAAATGGAGAATTAAATAATGCAATAAATGCGTATAACTTTATAAAATCTTTGAGATTTGCAACAAATATAATCACAAAAAAAAATCGTCTTAATTTTGAAGCCCAAATTGAGATTGCTAAGAAGGCTAAATTGAGCAAAAGAAATTCTACAAAATCTGTGGAAATAATGATGAAGAAGTTTTATGAAATGGCTTCAACACTTTCCTATTTTAATGACATTGTCTATGAAAAATATAATGAAAAGTTTCCTAGAAATTATTTTAAAAAAGTTGCTGGAATATATAAATATAAAAATAAAATTGGTATTCAAAATATAAACCTTAAAAAAAATAAGAATCTGATATTCGAAATTTTTATTGAAATTGGTAAAAGTAAAAAAATAAATATTATTGATACTGTTACAAAATCACTAATTAAAAAAAATATTAGCCTAATTGATAAAGAATTTAGAAATAATAGAATTTACGCTGAACAGTTTTTAACCATATTAAGATCGAAATACAATTTATCATCAATTTTAAGAACCATGAAAACATTGGGAGTTCTTCAGAAATATATTCCTGAATTTTCTGAAGTTATAGGTCAAATGCAGTTTGATTTATTTCATACCTACACAGTAGATGAGCATACTTTTAAAGTTGTAAGAAATATTAGACAGATGAAGCTTTATAAACAAAGTGGATTTGAGCTTGAGCATGAGTTAGTTAATAAATTACCAAAGCTAGAAATCCTTTATATTGCTGGTTTGTTTCATGATTTAGGAAAAGGAAAAGGAGGAAATCATTCAGAAATTGGTGCAAAAACAAGCTATAAATTTGCAAAAAGACTTGGAATGTCGGAAACGGATGCAAATTTAATATCTTGGTTGGTAAAAGAGCACCTAATAATGTCGTCTATATCGCAAAAGAAAGACATTTCTGAGCAAGAAACTGTAGATGAATTTGCACTAATTATAGAACAAAGCGAAAAGTTGGACTATCTATACTTATTGACAGTAAATGATATTAGGGCAACAAACCCTGCTCTATGGAATGGATGGAAACATCAACTATTAAAGGATCTATATTTGCTTACAAGATCAAAGATAAATAAAGAGCCAATGAAAGTTTCATCTGAAATAGCAAAAGATAGGAAGGAAAATGTTCTAGATAATTTTCCTGACGAGGGAGAAAGAAAATTACTTAATGAATACTTTTCGTGCCTTGATGATAGTTATTTGAATAAAAATGCAACAAAAGAATTGAGTTGGCAATCTGAATTAATTATTAAAAATAAAAATAGCGAACTTATTGTGGGATGTAAAAAAAGATTTGATAACTTAATTGAAATATTTATTAAGGTTCAAGACTTTCCTGGTCTTTTCTACAAATTAACAAAAATACTAGAGCATTCTGGTCTTGAAATCATAGACGCAAATATTTTTACATCAAAGAATAATTCATTTGCTGCAAATACTTTCATCTCAAAATATTCTCATCATGATAGACCTTTTAATGTATCTGAATTAAATGAACTAGCATTAAGGATTGAAAACAATTTCAAAAAATTTGATAAGATTACTAACCTTGATAAACAAGCTAAAAAGAAATCTAATTTTATAAAAGTTGTTAATATCTCAGATTTCATAAATAAAGAAAAAAAACGTAATCTAATAACTATTGAAACTGTTGACAGCCAAGGTTTGCTAGCTAATATTGCAAAGGTATTTTTGAAAAATAAGGTTTCAATCTTTTCTGCGAGAATTAATACTTTGGGAGAAAGAGTTGAAGATACTTTTGAAATTGAGAATTACAATAAAAAGATGGTTCCAAAATATAAAATTAAAAAAATTATATCGGACTTATCAAAAATAGTTTAATTATTATGAAGATTTTAGGAATAGGAATTGCAAATAAATCTAAATCAGGAGAGATTCTTGACGTTTACTTTTCTAATATAGAATTTGGTGACATTAAGGTTAAAAATAAAGATTATGAAAAAAAATTAAGTACTCAGGAAAATATTCAACTTAATTGGA
The DNA here is from genome assembly GCA_902560315.1 of uncultured SAR86 cluster bacterium. Classification (GTDB taxonomy): domain Bacteria; phylum Pseudomonadota; class Gammaproteobacteria; order Magnimaribacterales; family D2472; genus SAR86A. The sequence continues at coordinate 12,851 of CACELG010000008.1, forward strand.
CAATAGACGATCTAGAGAAACCAATACAGAATGTTCAAGAGGCTTATTTAAAGTTGCATCTACTTTCTTATAAGTTTGTCTTACCTAATACTATTAATTTAGAAGGATTATTTTCATGCCTTCCAAATGTCGCATGGACAAATAAAGGTCCTGTTTCAGTTGATGAGATAGATGAAATGCTTAGTCAATCAAAGTATCGTGAAAACGATCTTTACATAAAATCTTTAGATAAGTTTCCGTGTCTAACAGACTACATTATTCCAAAAAAAGTGAGAATAGCAGATACAAGTAGAGTTAGATTAGGAGCATATTTAAGTGAGGGAACAACAGTAATGCATGAAGGCTTTGTAAACTTTAATGCTGGAACACTAGGAAAAGCAATGATTGAAGGAAGAATTTCTGCTGGTGTTATTGTAGGAAACAATTCTGATCTTGGTGGGGGTTCAAGCACAATGGGAACACTTTCTGGTGGCAACAACACAAAAATATCTATTGGTGAAAACTGCTTATTAGGTGCAAATTCTGGCATTGGTATATCTTTAGGTAATAACTGCATTGTTGAAGCTGGACTTTACATCACTGCTGGAACTAAAGTAAATATATTAGATGATAAAAATAATTTAGAGTATGTCTTTAAAGCAAGAGAACTATCCGGAAAGTCAAATCTTCTATTTCTCAGAGATTCTATCTCTGGTAAAGTAATCGCCAAAAAAAATAAAATTAAATCATCTTTAAATAAAGAACTTCATAAAAATGATTGAGCTTCTTCAAAATCTAGTACAAATTAAATCAATATCTCCAAAAGATATGGGTTGTTTTGATTTGATTGAAAAAGAATTACAAGACTTGAACTTCAAAATAGAGAGAATTAATTATCAGAATGTTGAAAACTTGTATGCAACTATTGGAACATCTGGTAAATTATTTTGTTTTTTAGGGCATACAGATGTTGTTCCAACTGGTCCTGAAGATAAATGGAAGTATCCACCCTTTTCAGCAACAATTGAAGGAGATCTTTTGTATGGAAGAGGAACAGCAGATATGAAGGCGCCTGTTGCAGCCTTTATTGAATCAGCAAAAGAATTTCTAAATTCAACTGAGGAACTTAATTTCAGGTTAGCAATATTACTTACCTCAAATGAAGAAGGAACCTCTAAAGATGGTTTCATAGATAAGATAATAGATAAAATGATACAAGATAATGAAATTATAGATTTCTGTCTTGTTGGAGAGCCAACATCGAGTGAAAAAGTTGCTGATTGTGTAAGAGTTGGCAGAAGAGGTTCGCTTGGTGGTAATTTAAAAATATATGGCAAGCAAGGGCATATTGCTTATCCTGAAAAGGTTATAAATCCAATTCTTTTGTCAGGCGACTTAATCTCAGAACTGAATAATAAAATTTGGGACAATGGAAATACTTCTTTTGATCCTACAAGTTTTCAAATTTCCAATATTAAATCAGGTACTGGAGCTCATAATGTTGTTCCAGGAGAATTAGAGCTAACCTTTAATTTTAGATTTTCACCAGAATCCTCTGAGGAAAGCTTAAAAGATGATTTTGAATCCATTCTTAATGATCTTAATTTAAATTGGGATTTAAATTGGGATTTAAACGGCAATCCATACTATACAGAGGAAAACTTTTTTAAGGATATTGTTTCAAATTCAATTAAAGAAATTACTGGATATACTCCTGAGTTAAATGCAAAAGGTGGAACTTCTGATGGGCGTTTTGTAGCTAAAATGAATTCTGAAATTATTGAATTAGGTCCTGTAAACAAATCAATTCATCAAATAGATGAACATGTAAAAATTAGTGAGCTGTGGACTTTAAAAGATATATATAAAAAAATATTATCCAATCTTAATCAAGCTCTTTAGATTTTTTCTTTCTATCATATTTTGTTTTGTCTTTATGCGTTTTTGGTTTATGGAATTTATCCATATTCTTTTTAACTGGATCTTTTTTTCCTTTAGTTGGCGCCATGCATTAATTTTTTCAGAATAGGAGTTAAAACAGCTAGTAATATCCCACATCCTATGGCCATGAGACCTACGTCTGTATAAACGTCCATGAATGATTGTTTTTGAATGTTATCAAAAATCTCAGAAGAGTTTCCTGAAGACTCTGAGGCTGTAGCTTTTGCAATCAATCCAGCTACATAATTACCAGCTGCTGAGGCAAAAAACCACATCCCCATCATAAAACCAACAATCCTTTGGGGTGATAATTTGGTTACAGATGACAATCCAACAGGAGACAAACATAATTCTCCTAAAGTGTGTAAAAAATAAATTAATATTATCCAAAATACTCCTGTTTGAAGACCTTCGGAAGACTTCATGCCATAAACCAAAGATAGGAATCCTAATCCAACTAGAACAATACCTATTGAAAATTTAATTGGCGTCGAGGGTTCCATATTTCTTTTTGCAAGAGCTATCCATAACATTGCAAATAGAGGGGCAATGGTAAAAATAAAGCCTGCGTTTAAAGATTGAAACATTGATGCCGGAACTTCCCAACCAAAAATAACTCTATCTACTCCTCTATCAGTAAGAATATTTAAAGATGAACCAGCTTGTTCAAAAAGTGCCCAAAAAATTAGAGAAAATAATATTAATATTCCAACTACTATTAAACGATCTCTTTCTTCCGGATCGCATCTAAATAAGGCATATAATAGCCATGCTCCAATAAAAACAACTCCAAATCCACCCAAAAGTTGACCTACAAGTTGTGAATTTTGAACTAAAAACCATGTTGCAACAACCATTAAAATACCTGACATATAGGCCCAATATTCATATGTAATTCCTTTCAAACCAGGTACTTGTTCTAAATATTTTTTAGATGGAGGCTCTGCAAGGCCTTCAAGATATTTTTGGCCCCATAAGAAAATTATCAGACCAAACAACATCCCAATACCTGCTGCGCCAAATCCATATGCCCAACCAACTTGCTCTCCTAAATAACCACATAAAAGGGTTGCGGTGAATGCACCTATATTTATACCCATGTAAAAAATAGTAAAACCGGAATCTCTTCTTGGATCACCCTCATCATATAATGCTCCAACCATAGTAGAAATATTTGGTTTTAAGAAGCCAACTCCAGAAACAATTAATGCAAGTGATAAATAAAATATTTGCTCACTATTTTCTACTGTCATTCCTAAGTGGCCAAAAACCAATAGTATCGCGCCGTATGTAACTGCTTTTTTTGAACCTAAAATTTGGTCTGCCAACATTCCTCCAAATACTGGCATTATGTATACCAAAGAAGTATAAGCGCCATAAATCAAATAACTTGTTGCATCAGAGAATTCCCAATGCTTAGTTAAATACAGTATTAAAAGTGCTCTCATTCCATAATAAGAGAATCTTTCCCACATCTCAGTTGCAAAACAAACAAATAAGCCTTTCGGGTGTCCTAAAAAATCAGAAGTTGTGCTCATAATAATTTATTTTTTTTAATAATTTAGTACTATACCAAAATGAATGACAAATCATATGTTGTATTTCCTTTAAAAAGAATTGCTGCATCTATTTATGACCTTTTTCTTCTTTTAGGTGTTTGGTTTGCTGTGGGGTCATTCGCCGTATGGATTAATGGAGGAATAATTGAAGCAAAATGGATTGGCCCATTTCTGGTCCTTGTAAGCACATGGATTTTTTATGGTTATTTTTGGACTCATGGAGGAAAAACACTTGGTATGGCAGTTTGGAAATTTGAAATTTATAGCATTGATGAGAATAAAATAAATTTTCAAAAAGTTTCAATAAGATTTTTTTCAAATGTGATTACAGTTCTTCTAGGAGGAACCCCATTAATATTAATGTATTTCTCAAAAAATAATTTGTCTCTTAGTGACTATCTATCAAAAACTTCTTATAAGAAGATTTAAATTTTTTTGTATGATGATATGGACATCAATGCAAGAATTACTGAAGGAAGAATCACTCCAATAAATACTGGCAAGCTATAAGATATAAATATGCCTATAGAAAGATCTTGAAATAATTTAAAAAGAAAAGCTCCTAAAACAGCAACAATAATCCTACCCCCAACAGTAGACTCCCTTAGTGATGTAAAAATTAATGAGCCAAAGTATATTATTAATATCAATATAGAGATGGGTAAAAAAATTAGTTTATAAAATGCTTTGTCTAAATGTGATTTAAATAAAATATCGCTATCTATATTGCTCTCTTTGAATAAATTTCTATAAACACTAATCTCATATAATCCCAAATTACTAATATTATTGAAAGTTATCCTCGACTGAATAGGAATTTCAAATTGTTCTTTGTAATTCTTATTTTCCTTATCTTTGAAGTTCTTATAATTTGAATTTTCATTAAAAACAATCTCTTTATTATCAATAAATGCTGTATCTGATTGAATTGAATAAGCGATCTCCTTTTTGTCAATTTTGATTAGTTTAGCTTGATATATTTCATCAGAAATTATATTTTCAAAACTTAAATATGAATTACCTGATTTAATCCATTTAATATCATTATTATTTGAATTATCTTTTTTCGACAAAATATTTTTATTAACCTCTGCATTCAAATAAAGATTTCTAAAACTCATTTCATCTAGCGCCAATAAAGACATTGTTAGGATTAAAGCTCCAATTGAACTCATTAAAATTATTCTAAGCGGTGGTTCTCCTGCTGATCTTAAAACATTTAGATTTCCTTCTTGATGAGATAAGCCTAGAGAAAGCATAACTCCCAACAAACAGGCGCCTTCAATAAAATCAATTAGATTATGCGGTAATGAAAAAATGACATACCCTAATATGCTAAAAATATCATATTGGTGTGATGCATTTTCTAATTCCGATATGAAGATAAATATTGAATCTAATACACCAAAAACCATCAAAATAAAAAATGAGAAATAAAATGATCGTTTAATTAAATATTTATTAAATATCTTAATCATCCAAGAACCCAGTAAAAAATTAGAAAAATTAATCCAAATAATAAAAATCTTATAAAGTTATTATTCAATAAAATTAAGTTCGGCCTTAAGGTTTGACTCAGATGAGTTTTAAATAAAGTCAAAAGTGAGAAGCTTAAAAATATTATGTGGACATACCAAATATAATTTTGAGCATTATATGAATTTTCACTATACGATTCTCTAGCTAAAATCAGCAAGCTTAGGTAAAGAATGTAAACAAAAATTGCTGGCAGTAATACTGATAACCTGCCCTGCCTTGGGCCAACTTTAGCTAAGGTGACACCCAAAATTAATAGAATAAAAATTGTTATTGGAATTGAAATATTCCATTGTATTTCTGATTTTGAAGATTTGGTTGAAAAATCAAATAATTTTGTAAAAGATAATCCCGAAACAGGATCTTTATCGTTTTTAACAGGTAGCTTTAATTTTCCAAAATAAGATACTACAGATGATTCGCTAATAAATATGTCTTGATATAAAACGCCATTTTGAAAATTTAGGTTTATTTCAGAATCTGAATAATCATAATCAAGTTTATCTGCAACTATAAGGGAAGAATAATCTTCATTTGATAAATATATAGTCACATTTTCAAAAGAGTCATTTTCCTTATTATCTGCGTAAATAAAACCATCCTCATCTTTTAAAGAAAATATTTCTTTTGATTTTATAGATTCAAATTGTTCCTTTAGAGTATCTAAAGTTACTATTTCTTTAGAAAGTTCCTTTGTATATGGAGCGATATATATACTTAATAACATGGTAATTAAGAAAAAGATCAACGACTGTGGAAATAAAAATTTTATAAGGTCTTTTTCAGATAAGCCTCCTGAAAAATAACCATATATTTCTCTATCAGCATATAGTCTGCTAACTGTAATAACAATTCCAAGAAAAAAAGATAATGGCAGTAAGAGCGTTATGAAATCTGGAAACCTTAAGAAAACAACTTTAAATATTAAATTTGGATCGATTAATCCCTCAGAGGCTTGTTCAAAATACCCTACAAATCTAGAACTAACCACCAAAAAGAAGAAAATTAATAGAATCCCAACTGTCGATTTAAAAACTTCGGCATTCAAGCTTTTTGAAAGAATATTTCTTTTATATATGCCTTGTGAACTATGATGCATTACAATAAATATCTTACCAGTATTGAATTAAAAAGGAGATAAGAAAATGACATATAAAGTACTTAATAATATAACTTTAAAGAATGTTAATAATGGAGTTATATCAAACATAGCTACTGACTTACTTGTTATACCTATTAATAAAAAAGTAATGGCATCTGCTGAATTTAAAGAACTTGATAAAAAGTCAAAGGGATATCTCTCTAAATCTGCTAAAGATTCTCTAAGCCCCTCTCATCAAAGTCATGTTATTACTTCTCTTGATTCTATTAGCGCAAAGAAAATTCTTCTTTTAAAAGATATTGACCAGAAAAATGATATATATTTATGGTTAAACAAATACAAATCCATTGCAAAAATCGCTAATTCACTGAACTGTAAAAGTTTATCAATTTTAGATGGTCAATCTTATCCTGCTGGTAAAGATCAATCATGGTTCTTAGAAATGATTGCTAGATCAATTGAATCAGGAGCTTATATTTTTTCAACAACTAAAAATAAAACAGCTAAAACTGAAAAAGTTGGTAGTAATGTAGTGTCTAGTCAGGCTTCTTTAAAAAATGTTTCAATTATAACTTCAAAGCTTTCAGCAAATGGTATAAAGAAAGCTAAAGCATCAATATCAAGAGGTTTTTCTGTTGGAGAAGGTGTGAATACTGCAAAACATCTTGGGGATTTACCCGCAAATCATGCGACACCAAAATTGATTGAAAAAATTGTAAAAAATACTCTTAAACAATATTCGGGATTAAAGGTTAAAACATTAAATGAAAAAGATTTAGCAAGATTAAAAATGGGTTCTTACTTAAGTGTATCTAAGGGAAGTGATGAACCTCCTAGGATGATAATCATTGAATATAATGGTGGTAAAAAAGCTGAAAAACCTGTTGCGCTAGTTGGAAAAGGAATTACTTTTGATACTGGAGGTATTTCAATTAAGCCTAGTTCGGGTATGGACGAAATGAAATGGGATATGTGTGGGGCCGGAACTGTTTTTGGAGTAATGTGCTCTCTTGCAAGAGCTAAAGCAGATGTTAATGTTGTTGGCATTATGGCATGTGCAGAGAATATGCCTTCAGCAAGAGCAACAAAGCCTGGTGATGTTGTTACCTCAATGTCAGGTCAAACAATAGAGGTATTAAATACTGATGCTGAAGGAAGATTGGTCTTAGCAGATGCTCTGACTTATGTAGGAAGATATAAACCATCATATGTTATAGATATGGCAACTTTAACAGGAGCAGTTGTTATAGCTCTTGGGAGTCATGCAAGTGGAGTAATGGCAAATAATCAATTTCTAGCTGACAAAATTATCGAATCTGGTGAAGAAACTGGAGATAGAGCCTGGCAATTACCTCTTTGGAATGAATATAAATCATGTACTAGGACTAATTTTGCTGATTTGGCAAATATAGGTGGTGGAAGAGAAGCTGGAACAATTCATGCTGCAGCATTTTTATCTAAATTTGCTGAAGATTACAAATGGGCACATATGGATATAGCTGCATCAGCCTGGTCTAGTTCACCAAAGGGCGGCACTGGAAGACCGGTTCCTCTAATCTGTGATTTAATCTTAAACAAAAAACTTAAATAAGTAAGTAATGGATAAAAGGTATAACCCAACCGAAGTTGAGGAGAAATGGGTTCAAATTTGGTCAAAGAAAGTTTTCTTCAATAAAGATAGTGAAGAATCTTTTTCACAGGTAATACCTCCACCAAATGTTACAGGAACTTTGCATATGGGACACAGTTTTCAATATGCAATTATGGATTTTTATACTAGATATCATCATATGAGTGGTAAAAAATCTCACTGGCAAGTTGGAGCGGATCATGCAGGAATAGCTACTCAGCTTGTTGTAGAAAATAATCTTGGAAAAGAAAATCTTGATAGAAAAGAAATGGGTAGAGATAAATTTCTAAGTGAAGTATGGAAATGGAAAGATTTTTCGGAAGAAAGAATACAATCACAAATAAAAAGATTAGGGTCTTCTGTAGATTGGAATAAGTATAGATTCACTCTAGACGATGGATTTACAGAAGCTGTAAACAAGGCTTTTATTGAGTTATATCGTAAAGATAAAATTTATAGAGGTTATAGGTTGGTTAATTGGGATCCATCTTTGAAAACTGCTGTTTCAGATCTTGAAGTCGTAAGACAAGAAAAAAAAGGTCTTATTTGGCATATTAAATATCATATAGATGATACAGATGAATTTATTACAGTAGCAACAACAAGGCCTGAAACTATGTTTGGGGACATGGCAATTGCTGTTAATCCAAAAGACACTCGATATAAATCTCTTATTGGTAAATATGCTCTTCTACCTTTTGTGGATAGAAAATTGCCAATTATTGGTGATGAGTATGTAGATATGGAATTTGGTACTGGTTGCCTAAAGATAACTCCAGGGCATGATTTTAATGATTATGAAATAGGAAAAAAATACTCTCTATATGAGGAAGATAATATTGTGCTTACCTCAAAAAATATTGATGATTTCAAGCCAATTAATATATTTAATGATGAGGCATGGACTAATGAAAATGTTCCAGAATTATTTAGAAACCTAGATAGGTTTAAAGTAAGAAAATTAGTACTAAGTGAATTGGCAAAATTAGAACTTCTTGTCAAAGAAGAAGAATATGATGTAAGTGTTCCTAGAGGAGAAAGATCAAATATAGTAATTGAGCCAAGATTAAGTAACCAATGGTATGTAAAAACTTCTGATATGGCTAAAAAAGCCAACAAGGAGGTTGAAAATGGAAATATCAAATTTCATCCAGAAAACTGGGTTAAAACGTATTTTAATTGGATGGACAATATTGAGGACTGGTGCATAAGTCGACAAATTTGGTGGGGTCATAGAATTCCTGCATGGTATGACCAAGAAGGAAATATTTATGTTGGTGAAAATGAAAAAAATATTAGGGAGCACTACAAATTAAATGATATTGAACTTCATCAAGATGAAGACGTTCTAGATACCTGGTTTTCATCAAGCTTATGGCCATTTGGTTCATTAGGATGGCCTGAAAATACTGAAGATTATGATAATTTCTTTCCTACATCACTTCTTGTTACAGGTTTTGACATAATTTTCTTCTGGGTTGCAAGAATGATGATGATGAGTCTTGAGTTCACAGGGAAAATACCTTTTAAAGATGTTTATGTCACAGGCTTAATAAGAGATGAAAATGGTCAAAAAATGTCTAAATCTAAAGGAAACATTATTGATCCAATTGATTTAATTTATGGCATTTCTCTTGAGGATCTTGTTAAAAAAAGAACAACCAATCTCATGCAAGAAGGAATATCTGAAAAAATTGAAAAGAAAACAAGAAAACAATTTCCTAATGGAATAGATTCCTATGGAACAGACGCTTTGAGAATGACATTCTTTTCATTAGCAACTCATACCAAAGACATCAGCTTTGAATTTGGTCGACTTAAAGGCTTTAGGAATTTTTGTACAAAAATTTGGAATGCAGCAAGGTTTATTGATGGATATCCAAAAGAAAGAGACTCTTTTATTGAAGAGAATGATAATGATAAATGGATATATGAAGAATTTCTCAAGTCAACAAATCAAATCAACAAAAATATTCAAGATTACAGATTGGATTTTGCAATTAATGAAATTTATGAATTTTTCTGGAATAAGTTCTGTGACATTTATATTGAAGATTGTAAGAAATCTGGAAATACAGCGAACTTAAGACCTTTGTTAAAAGAAATCTTATATGTAATACATCCATTTGCTCCCTTTATCACTGAAGAAATTAATAGTATTTTATTTCAAGAAAGAATCATTGATTAGGCGGAGTATACATTTGAATATGGTCTATATCATCCTCTAAATAGACCTCGCCTCTCGATATGAATCCAAGGTCTTTATAAAATTCTTCAAGTCTATGTTGAGCTGAAATTACAATTTCATGACTAGGATATTTTTCTTTTAAAAAGCTTTTTCCAATGTTTATTATTTCTATACCAAGCGACTGATTTCTCATAGTTTCTTCAACAACGATCCTTCCCATTGAGGAACCTTGATACTTAATATCAGGTGCGAAAGCTCTTAAATACGCTACAAGCTTTTCTCCTTCATACCCCAATAAATGAAATGCATTCTGATCTGAATAATCAGCATCAATATATGGACAATCTTGTTCCAAAACAAAGACTTTTTGTCTTAAATTTAAAATAGCATATAAATCATCTAAAGATAATTCTTCAAATTTTTTCCAAACAAATTTAATTTTTTTATTCACAAGCCTATTTAGTTTATTTTTGTATTACATATATAATATCGAAATATTTTCGCACACATATTAAAAATTTATGGAAACTATTTATAATTTTTCAGTTAAGGACGCAGAATTAACAGACATTTCTTTGAAAAAGTATGAGAATAAAATTATTTTAATAGTAAACGTTGCAAGTTTTTGCGGACTTACATATCAATATAAGGGCTTAGAAAATATTTATAAAAAATACAAAGATGAAGGTTTTGAAATTATAGGATTCCCTTGCAATCAGTTCGCTTTTCAGGAACCTGGTAGTAACCAAGAAATTAAAGAATTCTGTGATACTAACTATGGTGTAACTTTTGAAATCATGAACAAGATTAAGGTTAATGGGCCCAAAGCTGATCCTTTATTCAAGTTTCTAAAAAAACAAAGGTCCGGAATTGCTGGTACTCCTCAAATAAAATGGAATTTTACAAAATTCTTAATTAATAGAGATGGTGAAGTTATCAAACGATTTGGTCCAAAAATTGAAGCAAAAGATATAGAGTCAACTATTCAAAAAATTTTATAACCTATATATCTAGACTCATTAAGACAGCATCATCAGGATATTCTCCTGAATAATAATTAGTTCTTAGTGCATCCTTAACAAAATTATATTTTTCATAAAATTTAATTGCATTTAGATTCTTTGATCTAACTTCTAAAAAGACCTTCTTTGCCCCTAATACTTTTGATTGTTTTATAAGTGATTCTATCAATAAGCTCCCAGCACCCTTTTTTCGCCATTTTTCTAGAACAGCAACATTTAAAAGATGACTTTCATTTTTAATTACTGAAAATACTATAAACCCTATTAACTCTTTGTTAGCTTTGCAGATTAGAGAATGATGTCCAACATCAAAAGATGAAAAAAAATTATTTCTTGACCATGGGGTTGGGTTTGATTCTTGCTCAATCTTATATGCATTTTCTAAATCAGATTGATCCATCAGCGCAATTTTAAACATATCTTTCTATAAATCTAATTTCTGTTTTATATTTATCCAAAGATCTTTTTTTAGATTTTTTATATTGCTGAGCTCAGTTATAGATGGAGCTTTTATATATTCACAATCAGGTAAATAATCATTTGAAATTTTTCCAAACATAATTGCTAACTTATTATTAGGAATACTCATTATTTCTTTGTTTAATTCACTTTTTGAAGAGTATGTAATTGTTTTAAAAATTTCTTTTCCTTCATCGAGTTTTGTTGAACTAAGTATTGCTCTAAGTAAATCTTTATATTCATCAATTAAATCTTCATAAGGTTTATCAAGTAATGCTAGAATGTGCCCCTTTTGAAAGAAACTAAAATTCTTTAATGAAGCTTGGTCAGCGTTAGATCTTAATGAATATCTTTTAATGCCGATCTCTTTTAATATAAGATTAGTTTTTATTTCAGGAGTGAGCATAATTAATATAATAACATTTAGTTTATAGATAATGGATAACCCTACAGACAAATATTCAGCTTTTAAGCCAATAGATTTAAAAAATCGTAAATGGCCCAATAAGCTTATTGAAAAAGCCCCTATTTGGTGCTCTGTTGACCTTAGAGATGGGAATCAAGCTCTTATAGAGCCTATGGGTGCAGAAAGAAAAAATCGAATGTTTGATCTGCTATGTAAGCTAGGATTTAAAGAAATAGAAGTCGGATTTCCGTCAGCATCAAAAACTGATTTTGACTTTGTTAGAGATTTAATTGAAAACAAAAAAATTCCATCTGATGTCAATATACAGGTTTTAACCCAAGCAAGAGAAGAACTTATTATTAACACTTTTGACTCCCTTAAGGGTGCTTCCAAGGCAATAGTGCATTTCTACAATTCAACATCTACATTACAAAGAAGGGTTGTTTTTGATCAAGATAAAGATGGGATAAAAAAAATTGCTACTGATGCCGCTGAATTAATTAAAAAATTAGCTAAAGAAAATGCTTCTACGGAATGGACTTTTGAATACTCTCCTGAAAGCTTTACAGGAACAGAATTAGAATATGCGAGAGAAGTATGTGACGAAGTTGTTGAGATACTAAAACCTGTATCTAAAAATAAAATAATTATTAATCTTCCTGCAACTGTAGAGATGTCAACACCAAACATATACGGTGATCAAATAGAATGGATGAACAACAATCTAAAGAATAGAAAAGATATATGTTTAAGTCTTCATCCTCATAATGACAGAGGTACTGCTGTTGCTGCATCAGAGTTTGGACTTATGGCTGGAGCAGATAGAGTTGAAGGAACATTATTTGGAAATGGTGAAAGAACTGGTAATGTCGATATAGTAACAATAGCATTAAACATGCTTACTCAAGGAATTGAACCAGAATTAGATTTTTCTAATATCAACTCTGTTATGAGAGAGGTTGAATATTGCAATCAGCTTCCTGTTCATCCAAGGCATCCTTATGCAGGAGACCTAGTTTTCACAGCATTCTCTGGTTCTCACCAAGATGCAATTAAAAAAGGCTTTCAAGCTATCAAGAAATCTAATGATCCAAAATGGGAAGTTCCATATCTTCCAATTGATCCAGCAGATTTAGGAAGAAATTATGAAGCAGTCGTTCGTATTAACTCTCAGTCAGGTAAAGGTGGAGTTGCTTTTCTTTTAGAAAAAGACCACGGGGTATCTCTTCCAAGAAGACTTCAAATAAGCTTAAGTCAAAAAATTCAAAAATTAGCAGATGAGTCTGGTAAAGAGATAAGCAGCTCAGAAATATGGGATATTTTTGAAAAAAGCTATTTGCAACCTGTTAATAATTTTTCTTATATAAAGCATGCATCTTCTTCGAAACAAGAAATGCATTCACTAGAACTCACAATGAATATGAATGATAGAGAGACAATAATTCAAGGTTCTGGAAATGGTCCTATTGATTCATTTATTAATGGTTTATCAAATGAAGTTGGAGTGAATATAAAGGTAGCAGATTATCATCAATCAGCAATATCATCAGGGTCTGATGCAAAAGCAGCAGCTTACATAGAGCTTGAAAATAATGGAGAAACCTTTTGGGGTGTAGGAATCCACCCTAATACAACGAGAGCTTCTTTCGACGCAATAATAGTTGGTCTAAGTAAATTGCTTAAAGATTAATCAAAATTTGGCTCTCTTTTTTCAAAAAATGCTTTGACCGCTTCTCTATTTTGATCACTAACCGTTAATTCATTCTGAATTTCAGCTTCATTATGGAATGTATCCCAATAACCTTGATGTAAAGACTCTCTCATTAGTCTCTTAGTATGATTTAACGATTGTGATGATCTTTTTGCAAGTTTTTCTGCCCATTTGAAGGTTTCTGATTCTAAATCTTCCTTTTTAACAACTTTATTGGCCATTCCATATTTCAGACAATCTTCAGCAGATATTTTTTTTGCCTCGATTGCATGCTCATATGCTTTTGAAAAACCCATGAACTTTGGTAAATACCATGATAGGCCTCCATCCGGAACTAGAGCGATATTGCTAAAAACAGAAAGAATATAACTATCTTCAGACATAACCCTCAAGTCACAGGACATTGCAATAGCAGCTCCAATTCCTGCTGCTGGACCAGATATTGCACCTATAACTGGTTTTGGCATGTTGATAATATTTTCAAAAAAAGGTTTATATCCTCTAATAAGTGCATCTTTTGATCCTTTCCAACTTGCTTTTCGCTCGCTTAAATCTGCACCTGCTGAGAAACCTCTTCCTGATCCCGTTATTATCACAACCTTTATTGAATCATCATTTTTTACATTTTTTGTAGCTTCTTGAAAGTCCCAAACTAATTGTTCATTTACAGCATTTAAAAGCTCTGGTCTATTTAATTTTATGGTCGCAACCTTATCTTTTTTTGTCACTTCAATTGTTTTAAGTTTCATTTTCCCTCCTTCTATTTCTTTGAAATTATTAAAAAACCATTATCATAAGTAATCTTTCCTGCGTCCTCTTCTTTATCTGATCTTGACCAAGTAACAATAGATTTAGGACCAGGATTAGAATCTAAAAAGGTTTTAAGAATCTCTTCCATTATTTTGCTATTAGGCAATGCAATATTACATTCCTTAATAGAATATCTCAAAATATCACAAGTAATTAACCTGGAGACTTTTTTCAATTTCTTTATTTCAATCTCCTTACCAATTAAGTTTTGATATTCATTCATAATTAAATCTGAATAATTTTTATTACGGTCTTGAATGATGGATGACATTTTATTTAATCTTTGTGGGAAATTATTCCACCTGTCTTCAAGGAGAGGAAAAATTTTATTTCTTAAAAAATTTCTATCGAATTTATTATCTTTATTAGAATCATCTTCAATAAAATCTACTTTATTTTCTTTTAAATATTCCAAAATTTGTTTTTTTGAGACCTCTAAAAATGGTCTAATAAGAATTCCTTTTCCGAGATTTCTTTTTTGTTTAGGTCCTTCAATCCCCTCAACGCCTGTTCCTCTTAAAATTCTCATTAAGATTGTTTCAGCTACATCATCGCTATGATGCGCCAAAATAATCTGCTCATCGTCTTTAAGAATAGATTTAAAAATTTTATATCTTGATTTTCTTGCAGCTGATTCTATTCCACCACCCTCAGATTTAATTTGAGCTGACTCTGTTATTAGATCAATATTTAAATCTAGACATACATTTTTGCAATGACTCTCCCAATCGTCTGATTTGTCTGAAAGGTTATGATTGATATGAATTGCTTGTGGTGCTATTTTCATACAAGTTTTCATTTTAGAAATAAGGTGAATCATAGCTGAGGAATCAGGACCACCACTAAAAGCTACATAAATCTTTTTATTTAGATCAACATTATTTTCAATTAATTTTTGAGTTAACAATTTTTAAATCTCTAGAATATTCTTACCAAATAGATCTTCTAAATAAAATAAATTCTCAAGAGTTGGATTGAATTTGAAATTATCTCCAATATCTATTATTGCCTCAGACTTATCTGATGATACTTTTACATTAAGCCTGCAATTACCATCACCCCAAAAATTTTTATCAATCGAATCAAGAGTTTTAGAAAATTCTTCTAGAGAACACATCTCAGAATCCTTAATATTAATTAAAACCTCGTTAACTTTTTTATCTAGTTCACGGTCGATGGGACAAACTTCCTTTACTCGCATACGAAACATAAGGCTTCCCAAGTCATTTGTTCTATAGTCATCTACCTCTACATTACCTTTCAAGTTTAAGATTGAACCCTCTTTTAAAAATTCGTGGCAACTTTCAAGGGTCTCACTTGAAACAATTCCATCCATAACTCCACTTCCATCATCAAAATTTATAAAAGTAAGTGGATTACCTTTTCTGTCTTTAATTTGTCTTATATTATTTACTAAACAAACTAAAGATGCTTTTTTTGTTTCATTGGTTAATTCGCTAATTTTTTTTGAACGAATTTTTTTTATTTTATCTTCTATTGCCAATACAGGATGTCCAGATAAATAGTAACCAAGTGATTTCTTCTCAAATTCTAATTTTTCACTTAATGTTAATTCTTGAATGTTTTTATATTTTTCATATGGATCAAAGCTTTCGTCCATTGATGAAAATAAATCACCACTCTTGAGGTTTGAATTGCCATTTAAGGAATTACCATCTCTCAACATATCTTTTGTACATGCTATAGCAATACTTCTTGAGGGCGCTAATGAATCAAAAGCGCCTGATTGAGATAAGGCTTCAAGAGACTTCTTACCTCCAATTTTAATATCTATTTTCTTGGAGAAATCCCATAAATCTTTGAAGGTTAATTTTTCTCTACTTGAACATACATGTTTTATAAATGAATCAGCAACTCCTTTTATAGCACCAAGGCCAAACTCAATCTTCAACTTATTATTTACATTAAATCTTTTATTACTTGTTTGAATATTTGGATTTAATACTTCTATCCCCATGCGATCACATTCTTGAAGAAGAGCATAAATTTTATCTGTATTTCCTAGTTCTGAAGAAAGAACCGATGCCATAAAATGTTCTGGATAATATGTTTTTAAAAAAGCTGTTTGATAAGACAATAGAGCATATGCGGCTGAGTGGGATTTGTTAAAACCATATTCAGCAAACTGATTTATTAAATCAAAAATCTGTTCAGCATTTTTTTCCGTTATTTCATTTTTTAAGCAGCCTTTAACAAAAATTTCTCTTTGCTCTTCCATTTCTTCTTTCTTCTTTTTACCCATTGCTCTTCTAAGGATATCTGCCTGTCCAAGAGAAAATCCAGCTAGAACTCTTGCAGCTTCCATAACTTGTTCTTGGTAAACAATTACTCCATAGGTTTCCTCTAAAACAGTTTCTAATAGCTTATGTGGATATGTTACTGGGCTCTTTCCATGCTTTCTATCGACAAATTCATCATGCATACCAGAATTCAATGGACCAGGTCTATAAAGAGCAAGAAGAGCAGTAATTTCTTCAAACTTTGTAGGCTTTAATCTTTTTATTAGGTCTCTCATACCAGAAGATTCTAGTTGAAATACAGCCATAGTTTTTCCTGAAGATAATAGTTTAAATACGTTTTCATCATTTAATGGAATATTATTAAGATCGATTTTCTTAGAGTCTTCTAAGTTACTATTTATTGACTTTACCGCTCTGTCTATTACGGTTAGAGTTCTCAGTCCTAGAAAATCAAATTTTACAAGACCAATTTTTTCAACATCGTCTTTATCATATTGAGTCATGACTGAATCAGATTGACGATCAACATACACTGGACAAAAGTCAGATATACTTCCCGGAGCAATTACAACACCGCCTGCATGTTTGCCTACATTTCTGGCAATCCCTTCAAGTTTGTATGATAAGTTTACTATTTCCCTTACCTCTGAATCATTTTTAATACTTTGAGCGAATAATGGCTGCTCAGACTTAGCTTTATCAAGTGTCATGCCAGGAGCAAATGGAATCATTTTAGATATCCTATCTCCAAGAGCATAGGGTTTACCTAATGCACGTGCGACATCTCTAACTACTGCCCTAGCTGCCATAGTTCCAAATGTAGCAATTTGTGAAACTGCTGATGATCCATATTTTTTGCTTACATAGTCTATTACTAGATCTCTTTTATCCATGCAAAAATCTACGTCAAAATCCGGCATTGATAATCTTTCAGGATTTAAAAATCTTTCAAATAAAAGGCCATGAGAGATTGGATCTAATGTAGTAATTCCAAGAGCATATGCAACTAAAGATCCTGCACCAGAACCTCTGCCTGGGCCAACTGGTACATCATTATTTTTAGACCATTCTATAAAATCATAGACTATTAGGAAATAACTCGAAAAGCCCATGCTTTTAATTTGATTTAACTCATAGTCTAATCTGGATAAATATTCTTTTTGTTTTTTCTTATCAAAATTATTAATATATTTATGTAATCTTTTAGTAGATACTTCTTCAAGGTATGAATTAAAATCATGTTTTTTTGGAACAGGGTATTCTGGTAGAAAATAACCTTTTGTATTTAGAGAAACATTACACTTCTTTGATATTTCATTGGTATTATCTATCAAAGATGAATAATCTTTAAAAAGTTCAGACATCTCTTTTGGTGATTTAAAATATTGCTGATTAGAAAATAGCCTTTCTCTATTTGGATCATTTAAAGTTTTTCCAGTATTGATACAAACCTTTGTTTCATGAATTTCATATTCATCTTCAGATGAAAATAAAACGTCATTAGTGGCAATTAAAGGGATGCCTTTTTCTTTGGCTAATGGAAGAACATTTTTAAAGTATTCACTCTCGTCAATTCTATTAGTTTTTTGTACTTCAAGCACAAAATCTTCCTTAAAATTATCTCTTAATAGATCAATTCTTTTATTAGCTTCCGTAAAATTATTTGTTCTTAAATATTCATATATGTGACTATCTTTGCCACCAGAAATCACAATAACGTCGTCTTTTAGTGAAACTAAATCATTGAAATGAATTATTGCTGAGTTATAAAGATTATTATTATGCGCGCTAGAGATTATCTTCATTAAGTTTTTGTGTCCTTTGTTGGTTTTTGCTAAACAAAGTAACTCAAACGCATCATCATCATCTTCAAAAATTAATTTAATTGATGAGCCTGATATTGGTTTAATGCCAGCAGCTTCACATTTGTTAAAAAACTTAACAAGTCCAAACATATTTGATTTATCTGTAAGTGCAACTGATGGAACTGAGAGACGTTTAGCATTATCAATAATTTGATCAACGGTTAATAATCCCTGAGAGATGCTATATTCCGATGAAACCCTTAAATGAGAAAATAATTCACTCACTAAGTTATAACTCCTTTGAATGATTTCCTATGTATTTTACAACTTCCAATTTGTTTGATGGCATCAAGATGTTCTTTAGTGCCATAGCCTTTATTTTTTTTAAAGAAAAATCCTGGATATTTGGTTTCATATTTAATCATTAAATTATCTCTATACACTTTTGCAATTATAGATGAAGCACTAATGGCTTCCTCAATTGAATCGCCGCCAATAATAGCCCTCATTGGGATATCTAGATCTGGTTTATGTATACCATCGACTAAAACCATAGTGGGTTTTATTGGTAAGTTAAGTATAGCTCTTTTCATTGCCAATAAAGAAGCATTAAGAATATTAATTTGGTCAATTTTAATATTTGAGACAATTCCAAACCCATAATATGAACTTTTAAGAATTTCTTCTGATAGAAATTCTCTTTTTTTTGGCGACAAAGACTTAGAATCTTGTAAATTAGCTATTTTACTCTTTAAAATAACAGCAGCCGCAACTACCGGACCAGCTAAAGAACCTCTACCAACCTCATCAGTGCCTGCAATAATAATTTTACTCAAAGTATGGTTATAGTTTTGACTGCCTCTGAATTCCCTTTTCCTTTAAGCATATTTCGAAGTAATTCAGAGTTTTTGATACTTTCAGAAATGCTATTTTTTGTTTCTTCAACAGCATGAATAATATTTGCTACATTACAATCATTTTGAATAAGCTCTTTATAGACCCTATCACCTAATAATAAATTAGGAAGACCCACATCTTTTATTTTTAACATTCTCGAAATTATTGAATAATTTAAAAAGTTAGTCTTATAACAAATTATAGGTGGGCATTCTAGAACTGCTGATTCTAGTGTTGCTGTTCCAGAAGTTGCTACAGATAGATCGGAAATCGATAAAAAATCTCTCATTGAGTTTTCTTTAATCAAAATAGGTAGATCTTTATTTAAAAAATACTTATTTATAACCGATAGTATTTTTTTATCTGCTGCCGGAATTAAAAAAAAGTAATTCTCATTTTTTTTAGAGTATTCTTTAATGAAGTCGATGTAAATTGGTAGAAGATTATCAATTTCGGATTTCCTGCTTCCAGGAAGAATAGAGATATAATTTTTAGACTTATCTAAATTATATTTACTAAATATTTCTTTGGAATCATTTTTGTATAAATTAAAAAATGGATGGCCAAGGTGCAAGCTTTTATGTCCTACTTTTTTGTAATAATTATCTTCAAAATTGAATAAGCACAAAGTTAAATCTATATTAGTCTGAATTGATTTAATTCTATTTTGTCTCCATCCCCATACAGAAGGACTTACTACCTGAATATTCTTACTTGTATGATTTTTTTTGAGTATCTTATGAATGCCCATATTAAAGTCTGGTGAATCAATTCCAATAAAAATATCAATATTTTTATTGATAAAAAGTGTGATTAAATTTTTTCTAAGTCTTGATAATTTTCTGAAGTTTATTAAAGGCTCTACAAGACCCATGATATTTAATTCAGAAAAATTGAATTCTGATTTTATTCCTAGTGCCTCAAGCTTTGGTCCGCCAACACCATACAAATTAACTGATGTATTTTTTTTTATTTCATTTATAAGGTCTGCTCCTAGCCTGTCTCCAGAATGTTCACCGCAGACAATACCAATATTAAGAGAATCTTTTTGAGACACTTACCTTAAAATTCCTCTTTCGGAAACTTCAAGAGATTGAATGAAGACATCTAGAAAGGGGTCATTAGCTTGTTTATTAAGCTCTTTAGACTTTTTAATTGCCTCTTCAATCTTTAAACCTTTTCTATAAACTAATTTATATGCTTTTTTAATTAAAGAGATTGAGTCTGAGGTTATATTGTTTCTAGTCATTCCAACAGAATTTAATCCAATTACTCTAGCTGGATCAGCTGCAACTTTTACATAAGCAGGAATATCCATATTAATTGAAGTATTCATACCAATAAAAGAGTAGTCTCCTATATTACAAAACTGATGAATGGTAGTAAGTGCGCCAATAGTAATATTATTTCCAACACTTACATGCCCTGCTATTCCAGCATTGTTAGCAAAAACATTACCATCACCAACAACACAATCATGAGCTATATGTGAATATGCCATAAGAAGATTATCTGAGCCAATTGATGTGATGCTATTATCTTGAACAGTTCCTCTATGAACAGTTACTCCTTCTCTAAATATGTTTCTGTTTCCAATTTCAAGTTTAGTTTTTTCTCCTTTAAATTTTTTATCAGGTGTATCTTCTCCGATTGTTGAAAATTGATAAAAAATATTTTCCTCGCCTATTGATGTAGGCCCCTTAAGAACTATATGGCTTAGAAGCTTTGATCCTTTTTTTATTTCAACATCCTCACCAATAATACAAAATGGTCCAATCTCAACAGAATCATCTATCTTAGATTTTGGATGAATTATTGAAGTTGGATGAACTTTCATTTTGCTTTCCTATCTGCACATAAAATAATAGCTGAACATACGAGCTCATCATTTAATTCAGCCCTACAATCAAATTTCCAAATTCCTCTCTTTTCTCCAAGAACTTTGCTATATATATCTATGGTATCACCTGGCCTTACTCTTTTTCTAAATCTTACTTTATCTACTCCAGCTAATACATAGATTGAACCTTCTTCTGGAGTCTTTCCCATTGTTAAAAAGCCCAGAATACCAGAAGCCTGTCCAAGAGCTTCAATTATTATCACGCCAGGAAATATAGGATTGTCTGGAAAATGGCCTTCAAGAAAATACTCATCCTTGGCAATATATTTTCTTGCATGAATTTCATTGTTTATATCAATATCTACTACTTCATCAATAAATAAAAATGGTTCTCTATGCGGTAGATATTTTTTAATATCATCTTTTGTGATTTTCATCTTATTTGCCTAATTTTTTTATGAAAACAGAAGATTGTGCCCAATCTTTATGGCTTTGTGCAGGCATAATTCCAACATAATTTCCAGATTCTTCAATATTCTTAGTAATTAATGTATGCGCTCCAACGCTTACGTTATCACAAATATTTAAATGGCCTAACACTCCAGATAATCCACCCATTTGGAAATTTTTACCAATCTTTGTAGAGCCTGCAACTGCACACGAAGCAGCTATAGCAGAATTTTCTCCAAGAATTACATTATGAGCAATGTGAACTAAATTATCTAAAATAACTCCATCATGGATTACCGTATTATCAATTGCTCCTCTATCAATTGTGCAATTAGCTCCAATTTCAACATTGTTTCCAACCTTAAGTCCACCCAGTTGTTCAATTTTTACATAGCCTTCATTTGTAGGTGCAAATCCAAAACCATCAGAGCCCAAAACTGATCCATGATGTATTGTAGTTCCAGATAATATTTGAACATCTTTTACTAAACTACAATTAGCATGAATAACAACATTTTCTTGAATGTTACAGTTTTGTCCAATATAAACATTTGGACCAATGTAAACATTCTTGTGAATTGAAGTGTTTTCTGAAATTACAGCAGATTCGTGAATAAAGGGAATCTTAATATCATCTTCTTTCTTAAAAAACTTTGTAATTTTTGCATAAGCTAAATATGGATCTTTAGATTTAAGGTAAATAAAATTTCCATCTTCCTCAAAATCTATACTAACAATAACTGCGCAAGCTTTTGATTGGCTTAAAGAATTCTTATATTTATTATTAGTTAAAAAGGTTATAGATCTTTCATTGGCATTTTCTATTGTAGACAGATTGTCTACAGAACAACTTTGATCACCAATAATTGATGAACCAGTAGCTTCAGCTAATTCTTTTATAGTGAAGCTTTTGAGCTTTGACACTAATCAGACTGCGATGAAGCCCCAGAAGCAGCAACATCCAGCATTGATGTTACATCATCAGTAAGATCAAGAGCAGGGTCGCTAAAAAGCAAGGTTTCGTTCTTTGCAAGTAATACCTTAATTTGTTTAGCAGTTATTAACTCACTAATAATCTTCTGCATTGCAGCACCTGAATCATTAAAAACTTTTGCTGCAGTTTCTTCTTGTGCTTGTTGAATTTTTCCTGCAAGAAACTCAAGATCTTGTCCTTTGTCCTGAATATCTTTTTGCATTTGTGCAATTTCTTCTTGCGATAGAGTTTCAAGTTCTTTTTGGAGTTTTTCCGCAATAGCCTGCCTATCAGCCTGTAAAGACTTAGCTTCTTCAAGATTTGCTGAATAATCAGGATCTTCTTCAAGCGCTTTAAATGCATCTGCAGCTGATTGAGTTGATAAAACAGCTGTTCTCATATCAATAACAGCTACGCCTTCCATTGCAAATAATGGAACTGCAACAAAAATCGACGATAGCAAGTATAGTTTTAATATATTTTTCATAAACACCCCTTATTGGATTTGAACATTTTATATTAACTAGAATACATTTCCTACTGTAAATTGGAATTCTTCAGTTCTCTCTTGAGGTCCTGCATTTGTTGGTTTAGCTATAGCAAGACTTAATGGACCAAAACCTGTAATCCATGTAACTCCAACTCCATATGAATATCTTAAGTCCTCTACAGCCGGTTTTGCACAATTTATTTGATAATCTTTACAGTTGTCTGAAAAAACATTTCCAAAATCAAAGAAAAAAGCTGACCTAAGAGATCTTTGATCTTCAATGAATGGAAGCTTAAAAATTAACTGTAAACTTCCCTCAACTTTTATATTTCCACCTATTGGTCTATCCCTATATCTTGAAGTTGAATTTGCATATGGGTTTATGTAAGGTGAATCTAATTCACCGTCAAAATCTGTATCAATAAGATTTGGGCAGGTTTCTTCTTCATAATTAAACTCATAACATGGAGCATCAGTGCTTCTAGGCCCTAATGTATTAGATTCAAATCCTCTTAAAGACCTAGGTCCACCAGCATAGAAATTTTGAAAAAATGGAGTTTCTTCTGTATCTCCATATGCATCTAGATATCCCAGCTCACCGTGGAATCCAAAGACAAAATTTTGAGATAAAGGTCTGTAATATCTTTGTCTTACACTTGCCCGATAATAATTTAAATCACTACCAGGTATTGTTGAACTCAGGCTGAAAACTGTTGAGGATCCTGCTGTAGGAAATAGCCCTCTATTTAGGGTTACTCTTTGCCATGAAAATTGTGCAGAGACTGTTTCAAATATATTTCCTTCTTTTGAAACAAAATCATATATCTCCCTAGCCGGCAACGTACCTATATCAATGTCAGTCTTATCATAAGTAATATTAAAACCTAATCTAGTAATATCTGATGTTGGATAACCAAATTGAGCTCCAATTCCTTGAGAATTAGTCAAATAGTTTGCAACATTAAATTCTCCATAGTCTGTTTCCCTGAAATAGATGTTGTAACCTAAACTAACTCCATCTTTTGTTGCATAAGGGTCTGCAAAAGACAAGTTATAGCTCTCACTGTAAATGTTTTTATTTATGCCAATGCCAACAGTATTTCCACTTCCTAAGAAATTCTGTTCCTGAAGATTAAATCCTAGCATAAGACCAAAATCACTATATCCAATGTTTCCTCCAACACTTCCAGTGGTCTCTTCCTCAACACTATATACAATATCAATTTGATCTTCAGTGCCTATCACAGGTATAGTCTCAACATTAACCTCTTTAAAATAACCTAATCTTTCAAGCCTAACCTTGCCAGCTTCTATACTGTTATCAGAGGACCATGCACCTTCAAATTGTCTCATTTCCCTTCTTAGAACATGGTCTTGAGTGACGTTATTACCTGTAAAAAGAATCTTTCTTGTGTATGTCTTATTTCCTGGGACTACAGAAAAAGTCAGTTTTACTTGGTTTGTGTCGTCAATAATCTCAGTATCGCCACTTACTTCAGCAAATGCATAGCCTCTATTACCAAGGACATTTATAAAAAACTCTTCAATAGATGTTATTTGGGCTTGAGAATAAGTCTGATCTTTTAAATTGTTTACTATGTCTAAATACACTTCTTCTTCAAAGGGAACTTCGCCAATCACGTTGACATCATCAATAGTGTATTTATCACCTTCATTTACGTTGTATGTTATAAAAATTGATTCCTTGTCACGCGATAAACTTATTTGAGATGATTCAATTGAAAATTTTAAATAGCCTCTATCTCTATAATATGATTCAAGGGTTTCTATATCACCAATAAGTTTCTCTCTAGAGTATTGGTTGTTGCTTGAAAGAAATGAAAAAAAAGATCCCTCGGACAACTCAAAACTATCAAGTAAATCTTCATCAGAATATATTTCGTTTCCAATAATGATAATTTTTTCAATTTTTGCACTATCGCCCTCATCTACTTCAATATTTATTTCAATCCTATTTCTTGGCTTAAGCAACTCTTCTATTTCAACTCCTGCGCCATATCTTCCATTAGAAGCATATGACCTCACAAGCTCTGACTTGACTTTTTCAAGCGTAGATCTTTTGTATACTTCACCTTCTTTGATGCCTACGCCATCAAGACTTTCTAAAAGCTGCTCGGTTTTAAGAGCCTTATTACCAGATATTTCTATCGCTGATATGGAAGGTCTCTCAACAACTGTAATTATTAGAGTATTACCATCCTTCCCTATTTGGATATCATCAAACTGTTCTGTTGAAAACAATGATTTAACAATATCATTAGATTTTCTTATATCAATTCTATCTCCAACAGAAATAGGTATTACATTGAATATACTTCCAGTTGAAACTCTTTGAAGCCCAATAATTCTTATATCACTTACCAAAAATTCATCAAATGCAGCAAGATCAAAACTTAACAACAAAGAAAGAAAAATTAACTTAAATTTTTTCACTTATCCTGCCTAAAAGAATCTGGAAATATCATTAAAAATTGCAAAAAACATCAGCATAATAACAAGCGCAGCCCCACCTGTGAAAACCATATTCTCAATTTTTTCTGGCAAAGGTTTTCCTCTTATGGCTTCTATACCCAACAATGTCAGTTGGCCCCCATCAAGAACTGGAATGGGTAATAAATTTAAGACAGCTAAACTAATGCTTAATAACGCCATAAGATACATAAATGGTAAAAATCCAGCTTGCGCTGTATCACCGGCCATTTGAGCTATTCCAATAGGGCCACTTAAATTTTCTGTTCCCATATTTCCAGTTAACATTTTCCCAATAAATTGAAGTGTTTTTAAACTTAAATTATAAGTTTCATAAATTCCTTTCGAGAGTGATTGAATAAAGCTCCTTGTTGTCCCAAAGGATACCCCTAAGACTCCAATAGTTTCATTTTGATTAACTTGAGAGCCAATATTTACAGGCAAATATAAAATTTCTTCATTTCTAATGATTCTAAATTCAGCACTAGTATTCGGATTTAGTGAAACCTCTTTTCGAATATCATCTGCAAAATTTATATTTTTATTTCCAATTTTTAAAATTCTATCATTCGGTTTTATGCCGGCAATGTCTGCAGATCCACCTGAAATAACCTTACCTATAATAGGATTCATCAAATATGAGATTTCAATTCCTAAATATTGAGTTGGATTGCTTTGAGATTCAGAAGTAGGAAGAAAATCAATAACATCTATTCCAATAGTTATAGGATTATCACTATCTGATCTCATCACAGAAAAATTTAATTCTCCTGAAAAGCCTGCGTAACTTAAAAGCTCTAAATTGATATCTTTTGCATCTTTAACGGATGTATCGTTAATGGATAAAATTTTATCGCCATCCACGAATACTTGGGTGGTTGAATATGCTATATCTTGATTTGATGAATTAATAACCGGTACAGTCTGAGGGTCTATAGTATTTAAAAAGATTGCTGTAAAGATGAATATAGATAATAAAAAGTTTGCTAAGGGGCCTGCAAACATAATTGATGCTCTTTGCCATTTTGGTTTTGAATCAAATGTATTCTTAAGTTGCTCTTGGGTTAAACCTTTTACAGATTCTGGATCTACTTCAATAAGTTTATTTGTAATCATTGAAACATAGCCACCTAATGGAACTGCAGAAAGAGCAAATTCTGTTCCATGCTTATCATATTTTTTATAAAAAACTGGTCCCATTCCTATAGAAAATCTTTGAACATGAACTTTGCACATTCTTGCGACAATAAAATGCCCAAATTCATGAATTGTTACTAGAACTCCTAAAAGAGCTAAAAATGATGCTATATATATAATTGTAGTCATATTTTAAATGTCTAAGTGAGGGATTTTACCACCTTCTCAGCTTTAATGCGTGTTTGCACATCAGCTTCATTTATTGATTCTATTGATAAATCATTAGACATATGATTTTTATCAAAAGTTCGATAAATAACCTCATAAATTTGATTGAAATTTATCTTTTTATTTAAGAAGCTCTCAACAGCAACTTCGTTTGCTGCATTAAATATAGTTCCTAAAAAGCCGCCTTCATTACAAACTTCACGTGCAATATCTTGAATTTCGCTTCTATCTGATGGGAACTCCTGAAAAGATAAATTTAAATTACTAAAATCTAAGTTATTAAAATCTATTGGCAATCTTTGCTCTTCAGATAGTGCATGGGCAATAGGAACCCTCATGTCAGGCGCACTCATTTGACACAGACTTGATCCATCTATGAATGTTACTATTGAATGAATTATGCTTTGTGGATGAACTACTAATTCAAAATATTTTTCATTCATATCAAATAAATATTTGGCTTCAATAAGTTCTAGACACTTATTAACCAAAGTAGCAGAATCAATCGTAACTTTACTACCCATTTTCCAATTTGGATGATTGAGAGCCTCTTCAACAGTAACATGCTTTAATTCTTGAATAGGGGTATTAATAAATGGACCCCCAGATGCTGTAATAGTTATACGTTTGACATCTTCTGTACCCTTCTCACCAGATAAACACTGAAAGATTGCATTATGCTCACTGTCTATTGGGATAATTTCAGAATTATTTTTTTTGGCTAAAGGTAAAATTAAATCTCCACCGGCAACAATACTTTCTTTATTTGCTAATAAAATTTTCTTTCCCGTCTTGGCAGCAATATATGCAGCTTTTAGACCTGCAAATCCAGATGTTGCACATACAATAATATCAATCTCTTCTTTATTGATAAGTTTTTCCAGATCTCCCTCATCATTTAAATATCTTTCTGAATCCTCGCTTGCCAGACTTTTAAAGGAATCATGATCATCAATGAAAATATAATCAGGAGAATATTCTTTCAATATCTCTTGAGACTTTAGAATATTTTTGTTTAATGATATGCCAAATAAATTTAATGATTTTTTATTTTGAGAAATGACACTTAGAACACTTTCTCCTATGCTTCCTGTAGCACCAAGTAAAAGAATATTCTTCATAAGAATAATATTAAGATTGGAGTTGCTATAAGATGAGAATCTATTCTATCTAAAATTCCACCATGACCTGGAAGTATTGAGCCAGTGTCCTTAACACCTGACTGTCTTTTAAAATAACTAATAAATAAGTCTCCCATGAATGCTAAAAATGCTCCTAATACAAAAATAAGTGCTATAAAATTAATATCGTATAGATAGCCTAGCATTAATCCAAAAATTGCCGATCCAATTACACCTCCAACTAATCCCTCAAGAGTTTTATTGGGACTAATTTTTTTTACAATAAAATTAGCTCCAAATTTAGATCCAACAACGTAAGCAAACGTATCAAAGATTGCGGTATTAATAATAATTAATCCATATAAAACATAGGCATTTTCATCGAGTAAAACATAAAGGATTGAACATAAGCCAAAATTAAAAATAATAAAAAATCCTAAAAAAAGATTCTTAAATTTATTTTTTACCCACTCAAACATTCCTAATAGGCAAACGAAAGATATTGCTAATGAAAATATCCAAATATTTCTAGAATAAATGATAAAAAAAATAATCAGTATTAAAAATAAGGATGTTGCAAGTCTAGTTATCATAGAATTCATTTTCTCTTACCAAATCTTCTTTTAATATTTTTAAAATTATCGAGACATTTTAAAAAGTCATTTTTATTAAAATCAGGCCAATATTTATCAATAAACATAATTTCAGCATATGCTATTTGATAAAGAAGAAAGTTACTTATCCTCCTATCACCACCTGTTCTGATTAATAGATCTATTTCATCAACAGGAACTGATGACGCATTGTGTAAAGTTTTTTCATTGATATCTTTTAATTTAATTTGTTTAGCTAAAACGCTTGATGATATTTTTTTAGCCATGTCTACAATGTCTTGCTTGCCACCATACCCTAGGGCAACATTCAAATCTAGTTTACTATTTTGTATATATGTTTCTTCTTCTGCATAGCTTATTTTATCAATAACCTTTTTACCAAAGTCATATATGTGCCCAAAAAACTTTAATCTAACTTTCTGCTCTTTAAGATCAGAAACTTGATCGTTAATTGCATCCACAACTAGTTTTTTTATAGCGGTCACTTCGGTTTTAGGTCTTTTCCAGTTCTCAGAGCTAAATGCATAAATCGTTAAAGAAGATAGATCTTGCTTAACTGATTCCTCTACTATGTCTTTTACAATGCTAACTCCTTTCTTATGGCCTTCACTGATCTTTAAAGAGTTTTTGATAGCCCATCTTCCATTGCCATCCATAATAATGCCAACATTTTTTGGGGAATTTATTTTGCTAGTATTAGCCATCTTAGGCCACTAAATTTCTAGAAGGTCTGATTCTTTATTTTTTAAATCCGAATCAACAATTGAAATGAATTTGTCGGTTTCTTTTTGAATGAGATCTTCTATCCTTCTGAGATCATCTTCAGATATTTCAGAAGATTGTTGTTTATCTTTTGCAACTTGATTTGCATCTCTTCTTATATTTCTTATAGAAATTCTTGAATTTTCTGCTTCTGAACGCGCCTGCTTTATATAATCCTGTCTTGTCTCTTCAGTTAATACTGGCATCGTAACCCTAATTAAATCTCCGCTTGTACTTGGATTTAAACCAAGATCTGAACTTAATATTGCTTTCTCAATTTCAGGTATTAAATTTTTATCCCATGGTGATATCACTAAAGATCTCCCTTCCTCAACACTAATATTAGAAGTCTGATTTATTGGAGTCTGATTTCCATAATAATCAACGTTTATATCATCTAATATTGAAGGATTAGCTCTTCCAGTTCTAATTTTATTAAAAGCATTCCTAAGAGCGGATAAAGACTTATCCATTCTTTGTGTTACATCATTCAATAAGTTATCCATATTAAGTTATAAGTGTACCTATTTTTTTACCACAGATAATATCTTTTAAAGCGTTGTGATTATTAACATTAAAAACATTTATTGGTAGTTTATGATCTCTTGCAAGCGTTAAGGCAGTTGCATCCATGACTTTGAGGTTTTTTGATATAGCATCATCAAAAGATAATGAATCAAAAAATTTAGCGTCTTTATTTATTTCAGGATCAGAATCATATACCCCATCAACTCTTGTTGCTTTCAACATAAGATTGGCTTCAGTCTCAATGGCTCTTAAACATCCAGCAGTATCTGTTGTAAAGAAAGGATTTCCAGTTCCAGCAGTAAAAATAACAACAAAACCATCGCTAAGTAATTGGATGGCTAATCTTCTATCATAATGTTCAACAATTCCAGACATAGAAATAGCAGACATTACCCTAGTTTTTATTCCTGCTCTTTCTAGCGCATCTCTTAAAGCAATCCCATTCATAACTGTTGCTAACATTCCCATGTGATCACCGGCAACTCTATCCATACCTGCTTTATTTAACTTTTCACCTCTAAAAAGATTTCCTCCTCCGATCACAATACCAATTTCAGCTCCTATCTCTTTGCAAGATTTTACTGAATCCGCCATATTATCTAATATCTTTGGATCTATGCCGTGTTCATCATTTCCAGCAACAGATTCTCCACTAAACTTAAGTAGAATTCTTTTGTGCTCTAATTTAGACATATTTTATTTTAACTGTTCGGCAACCTCTTCTGCGAAATCTTTGGTATTCACCTCAATTCCTTCACCCACTTTTAACCTAACAAATGCAACAATACTTGCATTATCTTTTTCTAAATAATCTTTTACAGTTATATCTGGATCCTTAACATAATTTTGTGACAATAAAGACACTTCAGATAAGAATCTTTTTACCTTTCCTTCAACCATCTTATCCATAATTTCTTGGGGTTTCCCAGAATCTTGAGCTTGATTTTGATAAATTGCTCTTTCCCTTTCTAAAGTATCCTGATCAATATCATCTTGAGATAAACATAAAGGATTAAATGCAGCTACGTGCATTGCAATATTTTTTGCCATATCATTATTTCCACCCTTTGTAATAACTATTGAGCCAAGTTTTGAGTCAGAATGAAGATACATTCCTATATTCATATCTCCAGTGTATTCCAGTGTTTTAACTTTTCTAAGTTGAATATTTTCACCAATGGTTTGAACTAATGTCTGTCTTTCATCTTCCAATGGTGATTTTATAAAAGCCTCGGCATCTAATACTTTATTTTTTGATATATATTCTTTAACTTTCTCACCAAATGATAGAAAGTTGGTGTCTTTAGCTGCAAAATCTGTCTCAGAGTTTATCTCAACAAGTGTTGCATAACTTTCAGCTACCGTAGTTATCAAAATTCCATCAGCGGCTACTCTAGATGATTTTTTTTCTGCCTTTAATGCACTGTTCGACCTCAATAGATCGAGTGCCTTTTCAATATCTCCTTTACATTCAACAAGTGCCTTCTTGCAGTCCATCATTGCTACACCTGTCATATCTCTCAATTCTTTAACTTGTGATGCTTTGATTTCCAATTTATTTATCCTCTTCGTTATTTTCTTCAGGTGAACCTTCTTGAGGTTCTTCAGTAGCATCTGCTTCATTATTAGCATCTACCCTAGATTCTTTTATAACATCTTCTCCAGCTTCAGCATCTTCTTTTTTTAGAGTCTGAATTACCGGAGAATCTGATGATTTAGGCGAAAAGCCTTTTGAAGATTCAATACCCCTTAAGCATGCATCTGAAATTACTTTAGTAATTAGTCTAATTGACCTGATAGCATCATCGTTTCCTGGAATCACCGTATCAATACCATCAGGATCAGAGTTGGAATCAACTAAAGCAATAACAGGAATACCCATTTTTTTAGCTTCAAGTACAGCTATCTTTTCATATTTAACATCTATTACAAAAATTGCATCAGGCAGCCCTTTCATATCTTTTATACCACCCACACTTGCTATAAGTTTGGTATATTCTTTTTGAATCTCTACAGCTTCTTTTTTAATAAGTTTCTCAATTCTTCCAGAAGACATCATTTCTTCAATATCTATAAGCCTTCTTATTGAGCCTCTTATAGTTTTCCAGTTTGTCAATGTTCCACCAAGCCATCTTTTATCTACATAGGGCAATCCTATTTGAGATGCCTCCTCTTTAATTGTTTTACTAGCAGATCTTTTTGTGCCAACAAATAATATTTTGTTTCCTTTTGAGCATATATCTTCTACTTTAGATGCTGCTGCACTTAAGTGTTCTTGAGTTAATTCAAGATTAATTATGCTAATTTTTTTTCTTGTGTCATAAATATATTCTTCCATTTTTGGATTCCAGAATCTTTGTTGATGACCGAAATGAACACCTGCTTGAAGCAGGTCTTTTATTGAAACTATACTCAATTTAATTCTCCTTCGGGGTTATTCTCCGATTCACAATAAAGTTGACTTATTAAAAGCACCCCAACTTTACAAAAAAATGAATCTTCGTGTTAAAAGTTTGGGTATTCTATAGAAAATTTAGAGTTTTTGAAAGATTTATCTTAATTAATAATATCCTCAAACTTATAAATGTTTGGCTCTAATTTATGAATCTTGCTAGCACATTCTAATGCTCCTGTTGCAAAAATATCTCTAGATAAGGCCTCATGTTTGAAACTAATTGATGTTTCTTCCATGGTAAAAGTTATTTTATGTATTCCAAAAACATCATCTACCCTTTTGGAATTGATTTTTATTGAACTAACATTTTTTTTATCATCTATATGATCAATAAAATCATTAATTTCTATTGCGGTACCTGAAGGAGAATCGACTTTTTGAGTATGATGTATTTCCTCAATCAAACAATCAATTTTATTTTCATTATATTTTAGAAAATTATGTATCGATTTTTTTAATTGCAAAATACCAATGCTCATATTTGAAGCTAACAAAATTGGTATGTTTTTTGAAGCATTAGTAATTTCATTTAAAATTTCTTTATTTAATCCTGTTGTTCCAATAATTAATGGAATTTGTTTAACTGAACATTCTTGAACTATTTTAAACGTTGAGCTGGGATGAGAAAAATCAATCACAACATCAGATAAAGAGATATCTTCACTAATTAGATTAAATTTCTTATTTTGATTAATTAAATTTATTAAAGAAAGCCCCATCTTTCCTGAAGAGCCATTAATAAAAATCTTAAACATTAATCTTTAATTTTTGAAATTGCTTTCAAAAATGTATCTGTGCCTGGGTAGTTCTTTTTTTGATCTAAAGCTTCACTTAACTGATTTAATAATTTAATTTGTTCTCTAGATAAATTTGAAGGGGTCTCAACAACTACCCTACAGAGAATATCTCCTCTTCTTCTATCTCTGACCAAAGATGCTCCCATACCTTTAATTCTAAAAACTTTGCCTGTTTGAGTGTTGGATGGAATTTTTAATGATATGGACTTTTCCAAGGTTGGAATTTTAATTGATCCACCTAATACTGAGGTTTCGAAGGGAATAGGTGCTTCTATATATAAATGTCTTCCATCTCTTTCAAAAATTGGATTGTCATTTACTCTTACAGCAACATAAAGATCTCCTGATTGTCCTCCTTGCATCCACTCGCCTTCACCAGAAAGTCTCACCTTATCTCCATTATCGACTCCAGCAGGAATGTTTACAGATAAAGTTTTATTTTCTTTAATTGCGCCAACTCCTCCGCAGGTCTTACATTTGTCTTTAATAACTTGTCCAGTTCCTGAGCATACTGAACATGTTTGTTGAACAGAAAAAAAACCTTGTTGCATTCTAACTTGGCCTGTTCCATTACAATTCATGCATGTAACAGGACTAGAGCCTTTTGCAGCACCACTTCCATGACAATCAGGACACTCTCTATGAGAGGGTATTTTTATTTTTTTTTGAGTGCCAAGAACTGCTTCTTTTAGAGATAATTCAATGTTATATTGAAGGTCTGAGCCTCTTCTTTGGCGTCTTGATTGAGATCTAGTTCCAAAAACATCGCCAAAAATATCTCCAAAAATATCATTAATATTAATATCATTAAAATTAGGGCCGCCTCCCCCCATACCCTCAACACCTGAATGACCAAATTGATCATAAGCAGATTTTTTTTGAGGATCGGATAGAACGTCGTAGGCCTCTGCAGCTTCTTTGAACTTTTCTGCTGCCTCTGGATTATCAGGATTTCTGTCAGGATGAAACTTCATAGCTTTCTTTTTGAAAGCTTTCTTTAATTCGTTTGATGAAGCGTCGCGAGAGACCTCAAGAGTTTCATAATAGTCTCTCTTCGACATGATATTTATCTACTTTTCTTCTTCTTCTTTTTCTTTTTCTTTTTCTTTTTCATCATCTTTTACTTCTTCAAATTCTGCATCAACAGTATTCTCTGAAGATTCTTCAGAAGTAGAATCTGATTCTGAGTTTCCTTCTTGATTCTCTTGTTTGTATAACTTTTGAGTCAATGGGGTAAGCACATCATTTAAGTTCTTGGTAGAAGATTCAATAGCTTCAATATCCTCAGATGTTATTGCTTCTTCTAATGATTTTAGTGCATCTTCAACTTGTTTTTTTTCATCTTCTTCAAGTTTACCATCAGACTCTTCGATAGTTTTTCTAGTAGCGTGGACTAACATATCTGCATTGTTTTTGGTTTTAACAAGTTCTTCAAATTTTTTGTCATCCTCAGCATTTGCCTCAGCATCTTTTACCATTTTTTCAATATCTTCATCAGACAATCCACTGGATGCTTTTATAACAATAGATTGTTCTTTACCAGTATTCTTATCTTTAGCAGATACATTAAGGATACCATTAGCATCTAAGTCAAATGAGACTTCAATTTGTGGCACTCCTCTGGTAGCAGCTGGTATATCGGTAAGGTTAAACTGGCCTAGTGATTTATTTTGAGATGCTTGAGTTCTCTCACCTTGAATTACATGAACTGTAACAGCGGTTTGATTATCTTCAGCAGTTGAGAATACTTGAGACTTTTGTGTAGGTATCGTTGTATTCTTCTCAATTAATGGAGTAGCAACCC
>CACELG010000009.1 GCA_902560315.1 uncultured SAR86 cluster bacterium
ACAAAATGTGACAGTTGATTATGCAGTTACAGGAACTGCCACAGGCTCTGGAACTGATTACACTTTAGCCGATGGGACATTAACTATTAATGCTGGCGAAACTAGTGGAACAATTACTATTGCTAGTATTGTTGACGACTCTCTAGATGAAGCAAATGAGACAGTGATTGTTACCTTATCAAGCCCTAGTAATGCAACCTTAGGCAGCGATGATGCTCATACTTACACCATTACTGATAATGATGATGCTCCAGAGATTGATTTTAATGTTACTAGTTCAAGTGGGGCAGAGTCAGTTTCCTCTAAGGATCTTACAGTCGACTTATCTGCAGCCTCAGGTCAAGATGTGACAGTTTATTATGCTGTTACAGGAACTGCCACAGGCTCTGGAACTGATTACACTTTGGCTAATGGCACCTTAACAATTAATGCGGGATCAACAAGTGGAACAATTACTATTGCCAGTATTATTGACGATACGGCTGATGAAGCCAATGAAACTGTTATTCTGACTCTATCAAATCCAAGCAATGCAACTCTGGGAAGTGACAGCGTTCATACATATACCATTACTGATAATGATGATGCTCCAGAAGTTGATTTTAATACTACTAGCTCAAGTGGAGCTGAATCTGTTTCTTCTGCAGATTTAACTGTAGATTTATCTGCCGCTTCAAGTCAAGACGTGACAATTGATTATGCCGTTACAGGAACCGCAACTGGCTCAGGCACAGATTACACTTTAGCCGATGGAACGCTGACAATAAGTGCTGGATCTACATCCGGAACTATTACAGTAGCCGGAATTATTGATGACTCTATAGAAGAATCAAACGAGACAGTCATCATTACCTTATCAAATCCTAGTAATGCAACTTTGGGAAGTGACAGCGTTCATACATATACCATTACTGACAATGAAAGCACCCGAAAAATTGACTTTAATACCACAACCTCAAATGGAGCAGAATCTGTATCCTCAAAAGTCATCACGGTAGATTTGTCTGGTGAATCCAGTCAAGATGTAACAGTTGATTATTCTATAACAGGAACTGCTTCTGGTTCTGGCACAGACTACACCTTATCCAATGGAACACTAACTATAAGCGCGGGATCAACTAGCGGTACGATTACCATTGCCAGTATTGCTGATGATTCTCTTGATGAAGAAAACGAGACTATTATTCTGACTCTATCAAGCCCCACAAATGCAATATTAGGTAGTGACAGCATTCATACTTATACGATCTTTGATAATGACGACGCTCCAGTAGTTGATTTCAATGCTACTAGTTCGAGTGGAGCTGAATCTGTATCTACTAAAACTATAACAGTAGATCTGTCTGCTGTTTCAGCAAAAGATGTTTCAGTTAATTATGCAATCACAGGAACCGCAACTGGCTCAGGAACCGATTACACTTTAGCCGATGGAACGTTGACGATTAGTGCTGGTGCATCATCAGGAACAATTACAATCGCCGGTATTGTCGATGATTCTACTGACGAAGCA
The DNA here is from genome assembly GCA_902560315.1 of uncultured SAR86 cluster bacterium. GTDB lineage: Bacteria > Pseudomonadota > Gammaproteobacteria > Magnimaribacterales > D2472 > SAR86A. The sequence continues at coordinate 1,511 of CACELG010000009.1, forward strand.
AATGAAACTGTAGTTCTAACATTATCTAGCCCAAGTAATGCAACTTTAGGCACTGATAAAATCCATACTTATACTATTACTGATAATGATAATACACCGACGATTGACTTCAATACCATCAGCTCAAGTGGTGCTGAATCTGTTTCCTCCAAAGCCATTACAGTTGATTTATCTGGACCTTCTGGCGAAATAGTAACAGTCGACTATGCAGTTACAGGAACAGCCACTGGATCGGGTACTGATTATACTCTTGAAAATGGAACTTTAAGCATTGCTGCAGGCGACACAACTGGCACTATTACTATTGCAAATATTATTGATGATACTTCAGACGAGACAGATGAGACTGTAATCATTACGTTATCAAGTCCCAGTAATGCAACCTTGGGGAGTGATGATGCTCATACTTACACTATCACTGATGATGATGATGAACCTACGATCAGTTTTAATATAACAAGCTCATCTGGTTCTGAATCTATTTCCTCAACAGACATAACTGTAGATTTATCTGCAGCTTCCAGTACTGACATTACAGTGAGTTATGTTGTTTCAGGGACAGCCATAGGTTCTGGCACTGATTATACTCTGGCTGATGGCAGCATAACGATAAATGCTGGTGAAACAAGCGCCTCTATTACTATAACTGGTATTATTGATGATTTGTCATCAGAAGGTAATGAAACCATTGTCATAACACTATCTGGACCAACTAATGCGGTTCTTGGGGATGACAAAGTTCATACTTATACTATTAATGACAATGATGGCACTCCAACAATAGCATTTTCTGAAACAACATCTAATAATTCAGAATCAGTTTCTTCGACATCAATTGAAATTTCAATTCCATTTGCATCTGAGGTTGATATTAGAGTTGATTATACGGTTACAGGAACTGCAACTGGATCAGGTACGGATTTCACTCTTGATAACGGAACGCTAACAATAAACGCAGGCGCAACAACTGGAACTATAACTATAAGTGATATTGTTGATGACTCCTTGGATGAGATAGACGAAACAATAATAATATCTTTATCTAATCCAGCAAATGCAACACTTGGTACTAATGTTGTTCATACTGTAACAATTAATGATAATGATAGTCCTCCAGTAATAGATTTTGATCTAACAAGCTCTAGTGGGAGTGAGGCTAATTCATCTAAGTCAATAACAGTTGATTTGTCTGCTGAATCAAGTCAAGACGTAACAGTTGATTATACAGTTACTGGAACCGCAACCGGATCAGGAACAGATTACACTCTAGCCAATGGAACTTTAACAATTAACGCTGGTTCAACATCTGGTACCATCAATATTGAAAATATTGCTGATGACTCTCTAGATGAAGCAAACGAAACAGTAATTATTACTTTATCAAATCCAAGCAATGCAACCTTGGGTAGTGATGATGCTCATACTTACACCATTACTGATAACGATAGTGCACCAGTAGTTGATTTCAATACAACTAGTTCAAATGGAGCTGAATCTGTTTCTTCTGCAGGTTTGACTGTAGATCTTTCAGCAGCTTCTGGTTTTAACGTCACAATTGATTATGCGGTTACTGGAACCGCAACCGGATCGGGTACTGATTACACTTTAGCTAATGGCACCTTAACAATTAATGCAGGTGAAACAAGTGGTACTGTCACTATTAGCAGTATTGTTGATGATTCAATTGCTGAGGGTGATGAGACAGTAATTGTTACCTTATCAAATCCAAGTAATGCAACTTTAGGCAGTGATGATACTCATACCTACACAATCAATGATAATGACAAACCAAATATTGACTTCAATACAACTAGTTCAAGTGCTGATGAGTCTGTTTCCTCGGCAGATTTAACTGTAGATTTGTCTGCTACGTTCAATCAAAACGTCACAGTTGATTATGTGGTAACTGGAACTGCGACTGGGTCAGGAACAGATTTTACTCTAACTGATGGGACGATCACCATAATTGCTGGGCAAAAAACTGGAACTATAACAATAACTGATATTATTGATGATACGTTGGATGAAGAGAATGAGACAGTAATAGTCACCTTATCAAATCCAAATAACGCAATCTTGGGGACTGATTTAGTTCATACTTATACCATTAATGATAATGATAACTCTCCTGCAGTTGATTTTAATATTGTAAGTTCAGAAAGTGATGAGCCTTCGTCCTCAATAAGTATCACAGTTGAAATATCTGAGGTATCTGGAAGACAAATTTCAGTAGACTATCAGGTGACAGGTACAGCCACTGGATCAGGTACTGATCATGACTTAGAGGATGGAACTTTAATAATAGAAGCTGGCGAAAATAATGTTGTCTTTACAATTCCTAATATTATTGATGATGATCTTGCAGAAGATGATGAAACGATAATCATTACATTATCTAATCCAATAAATTCAATCCTTGGTGATGACAATATTTATACTCACACAATATTGGCAAATGATGATGATAAAAGACCTATTTTGATTGCAACCAGTCCTCAAGATGACACCACAAGGGTTCCGGTAGATAGTGATATTATTTTGACTTTTAATAAGGCTGTAAATTGTGAATCTGGCACAATTAATATTGAATCAGAGGATAATTCTTCTTCTTTTGCTGTTAGTTTACCAAATGAAATTGTTACTGGTTGTGGGACAGAAATCATTACGATTAATTTGCCAATGGATCTTGAGTATGAAACAGAATATTACGTATTAATCGAAAAGACTGTATTTGAGGATCTTTTGGGTAACTCTTATAAAGGCATTAGTGACAAGCAAGAGTTTAATTTTAAAACTCCTATTATATTAACCGATCCTACTCTTAAACAGCCTGTAATTGATAATGCAAAAGCTATGACACAGATTGCAACACGATGGGTTGATAAGAATATTGATGTAATTTCCAAACGTATGAAGACTTCATCACGACAAGGATTAAGGGTTAATTTTAACAATAAGATTATTGATTCAATTCAAACTATTGGTGTGAGCGAGCTTGATAATAATTTTGTTGAGGAGCCATTAGTAGAGTTTTGTACGATTAATTCTAGCGGCCCTAAAACTGATGCATCTTTAAAGATTAAAGTGCATTTATCTAAAATAGCACCTGAAAATATCGTTGTAGATTTTAGTGTTACTGGCTCATCAGACGTAGAAAAATTTTCATATGGAGAAGGTGTATTAAATATAGATGCTGGGCTTAAATCTGCCATCCTTACTATTGATGATATTCAGCAAGATAGATATAGCTTTATCCAGGGCGACAGGAAAATTATTATTACTCTTTTAGAATCTTCTAATTCACTATTAGGCAACAATTTGGTATACACCCATACACTAACAGATGATCAAAAAGCATGGACAGACCCAAATGTTAATTATTTCTGTATATCAGATTTTGATAATTACACACCATCAGAATCTATGGTTGCAAAAGCCTCTTCCAATTCTGATTCAGAAGTTATTAACTCTCAATTTAATGACTCAGACTCAGGCTTTGCAGATGATAACTCTGAAATTAAAATTTCGAATATAAATGATGATCAAGATCAAGTTGAAAACACCTTAGATTTAGATGAATTAAAGTCAACCATTAAAGCATGGGCATCAGACCCTGTGAAAGTGACGGCTGATGGAGAGCTTAAAGAAGTGATTGGCGATTGGTCAGTATGGATTGATGGTGAATTTGGAGAATTTACCCTAGGTAAAACCAAGCCTAGTCCAAGAACTCTAGATGAAAGATCTTTTCACATAGGTATTGATAAGTTATTGAGTGATGAGGGGGATTTATATGGTTTTGCCTTGGGTCTAGGAGAAAGCAAACCAATGGATAGAAACTTTGAATCCCATGTAGAGTCTAGGAATTATAGCTTTTCAACATATGGAAAATTTGATGATAGACCGAATACCTTGCAATATATTTTTGGGATAAGTAAGTTAGAATTTAACTCAGACCGATTGGATAAAGAAGAACTTCTAAAAGGCGAACGAGAGGCGAATCAGATATATGGATCCCTTGCGCTCATTCGCTCGTTAAGTAATGAGACTAGCAACTGGCAGATTTCTCCCTATCTTAGGATTGATGGTTCATACACTGAGTTTGATAAATATAGTGAAATAGGTGGTGAGACTGCATTAACTTTTGATGAACTAACACTATCAAATGCCAAGGCATCAATTGGAACAGATATTAGTTATCTATTTTCGAGATCTAAATATAACGTAATGCCTTATATGAGGATAGAATATGGCTTAGATTACTCGAAAACTTCTAGCCAGAATATGTATTACACCGTGGAAGGGGCGAATAGAAATTATATATTAGAGCTGGACGATGGAATGAAAACTCATAATTGGGAAGTTGAGTTAGGATTGATGCTTGAAATTTTTACTGCTATGAATACTAATATTGGTTGCAGACAGCAAGGGAGATCTAGCTACCTTTCTGACTACTCAAGTGTTTCTAACAATGATATCTCTTCATCAGAAGTTTGTTTTCTTGAGCTAATGTGGAATTTTTAATCATTCAGTTTACCTTTGGAAGCTCATACCAGTTAGTTGTATATTTAGGTGAAGTCATATTTTGTTTCATTGGGGACCATTTTTTTGTATTTTGTGATGCGTAGTAAATTTGGGTTTCATACGCATTCATTTGATCAAGATATTTCATAAACCTTGTATTTTGCTTGGGTTCATTAGGATCTTTGAATAAAGAGCATTGTTTAATTTGCTCGTTAGTAAATTTATTTAAGATTATTCCTGCTTTTGCATAGTCATATCCAGATCTAAAAATTGGTAACAAACCTCTCTTTGCAGCTATGAGGATGTCTCTGGTGTCATTTGTAGGGGTAAATAACTCAATTGATTTTAAATCTGAATGTTGAGGCTTGTTTATATTAAAAGGACTGGTCCTAACAAAAACAGAAACTTGAGAACATTTTTGTTTTTCACTTCTCAGTTTTTCTGCTGCTCGAACAGCAAAATTGCTAACTATAGGTTTTAATGTATTCAAATTAGAGACTCTCTCTCCAAAACTTCTACTGACAACAATTTGTTTTTTTGATGAGATATCATCTTCAATATTAAGACATCTTTCACCTCTAAGCTCTCTAACAGTTCTTTCTAAAACCACACTAAATTTTTTTCTAATATTTTGTGGATTGACTTTCGCAAGATCTAGGGCTGTATTGATACCAGCTTTATTCAAATGATCATTTAATCTTCTTCCTACTCCCCATACTTCACGAACTGGGGTATGACTTAAGGCGATTTCAATTTGTTTTTTATTTGATAAATGAATCACGGATGTTGGTATATTTCTTCTTTTAATTTCATTAATTGCAATCTTACTTAAAGTTTTATTTGGAGCTATGCCTATTCGAACTGGTATTCCTGTCCATTGCCTTACTAAGGACCTTATATGACAACCAAAATCATATAGTTTGTAGTTCTGCTTTAAAGTATCTAAATCTAAAAAAGCTTCATCAATGCTATATATTTCAATTCTTGGAACAAATCCTTCAAGAATATTCATAACTCTGGCAGATATATCGCCATAAAATGTAAAGTTTGATGAAAAAACTTGGCCATTTTGTTTTAGAAAAGATTCTCTAACTTTGAACCAGGGTACTCCCATTCCGATACCCATTTTTTTTGCTTCAGTACTTCTTGCAATAACACAACCATCATTATTAGAGAGCACAACTATTGGAATATTTTTTAGGTCTGGACGAAAAATTCTTTCGCAAGATGCATAAAAACTTTCACAGTCTACAAGAGCAAAAGCCATTAGAATTTATTAATTGCAGCTGTTACGGTACCTACTATTTCTAATTCTTGACCATTATTAATAAAGATAGGAGGATATTCAGGATTATCTGGCATTAAACACATTCTTGGTTTGAGTTTTAATCGTTTACAAACAAATTCACCATCTATGGTTGCTACAACTATGCTGTTATGCGAAGGCTTTATACTTCTATCAACTATCAAAACTGCCTGGTCAGTAATACCAGAGCCAACCATAGATTGTCCTTGAGCCCTCACTAAAAAAGTTGCAGCTCCATTTTTAATTAAGTGTTTATTTAAATCTATAGGACTTTCAATATAGTCGCTAGCAGGGCTAGGGAACCCTGCATGGACCGATTCAAGAAAATAGGGCACAAATATTGCCGGCAGATTTTCTTCAGAAATTTTTCCGATATAGTTAACTTTCATAGGAATTATTAAATACTGTATAAATATACAGTATATTTAAGTTTAAGACAATGCTGTTTTTAGATTTTAAATTCTTTCAAATTTAGACTATTTTCTTCAATAGAAAAATACCAACCAAACTTATCCCAATCTCCCAGAACAACTCTTTTAGTTGAATTATGTTCATGTATTTTTGGTCTGTGTGTATGACCATGAATAAGAATATCTGGTTTATTTTCTTGAATGAAATTATTTACTGTTTCAAGATTTGCATCTGTGATTTCAAGAGACTTTTCAGAGGTAGCATCTCTGCTATCAGATCTCAATGAGTTTGCAATTTCATTCCTTTCATCAATACTTTTAGATAAGAAATCTTTTTGCCACTTTTCAGATCTAACCTTATTTCTAAATTCTATGTAGTCAACGTCATCAGTACAGAAGAAATCTCCATGGCTTAGGATGGTCTTCATACCATTGATATCAAGAGTATAAGGATCTGGAAGCACAGAGATGCTAACTTCATTGGCAAAAGCCTCACCAATTAAAAAATCTCTGTTTCCATGCATTAGAAATGTTTCAGGACCATCTGAAGTAAAGTCGATAAGAGCTTTCTTTATATCTTGAATGAAAAGATTATCATCATCATCACCAATCCAAATTTCGAATAAGTCTCCTAATATGAATAGGTGAGTACAAGTCTTTTTAGATTCATTTAAAAATAACTTAAATACATCAGTTAAATGAGGATTATCTTCGCTTAGATGTATGTCTGATATAAAGCGTGGCTTCATTCACTAATAGTAACAGACTCAATGGTTATAACATCTTCAGGAACATCTTGATAACCGCCTGAAGTGCCAGTTGCAACATCTGCGATTTGATCTACAACATCCATGCCTTCAGTAACAGCACCAAAGACTGCATAACCCCAACCTTGAGAATTTTCACCTGTATGATTTAAAAATCCATTATCTTTATGATTTATAAAAAATTGACTGGTTGCAGAATGAGGATCCATGGTTCTTGCCATTGCAACAGTTCCTCTGTCGTTAGAAAGACCATTATTTGCTTCATTTTGAATCGGAGCAGTGCCGCTTGATTTATTATTCATATCTGCGGTTAAACCGCCACCTTGAACCATAAAACCATTGATGACTCTATGAAATATAGTCCCTTCATAATAACCAGACTGCGCGATTGCTTTAAAGTTTTCAACTGTAATAGGGGCTTTTTCATCATTTAACTCTAATTGGATATCACCAACAGATGTCTTGATAGTAACTTGTGTCATAGTTTTCTCCGTAAGTTCTTCAACTTCTTTAATATTAGTCTTATCTGCACATGAAACCAGAAAAATGAGCAATGACGCAAAAGTTAATAAAGTTGAATTTTTATTTATATTCAATGAATTTTCCTGGATTAATTAATTAATTTTATCATTAAAACTCATTATTCATAATGTAGTTTTTTAAATGATCATTAATATTTTTCTCACTTAGACCAAATTCTTCTAATGAATAATTATGCTTTTGTTTTTTTATTTTGGTTTGATTTATCAAATATTGTTTCATCATATTTTCAGTTTCTATATCAAGGTCTAAGCCAAACTTTTCATAAATACCCTTGATGGTTAAAAGAGGTTTACTTATAAGACCTGAATAGCTTACGTCAATAATTTGCCCTTCAGAAAGATTTTGTTTTGCATCGATACCTTTATTAAGACTATGCTGCCAAAAATCTAAAATAACATTACCAATTTCTTTGGTATTAACATTCTTTGAAAATGCAGACCTAATATTTTTAGCAAGACTACAAAACGAACCAATGGATTCCATTGGAGATCTATGAATATTTATAAATTTTGCGTTTGGATAAGTAGAAAGTATCTCAGGTATATGACCAATATGACTTGGATCTTTTAACAACCATTTTTTTGGCTTGCCGTTTAATTCAAGCATCTGAAAAAACTTTTTATGCCACATGAACACAGACTCAAAACTACAATCTTTAAGATACTCCACATATTCAGGTACGTTTGCCATACACATATATACAAAACTTCTTACATTGATTGTTGCTAGCAGTTCGCATTCCTCAGGAGTTTGTGCACGAATATGATGCATCGATCTTAATTTTGGGATTATTGTTCGAGCAAATTTTAGTTCTGCATTTATTTTCCATTCCCGCCTTTTGATATCAAAATCACTTTTAGTTATTGGTAAAGGAGACATAATCTCCCAATATCTTGGAGATCTATGATTCTTATCGAGTGCCAAAAGATTGAATAAAAATGTTGTTCCAGATCTTGGAAGCCCAGTAACAAAGATAGGATCAGAAGGAGGGGGTAAATCTTTACCCTTCATAAAGTTATGCAATTTACTTCTCATTTTTAACCTGTCTTTAAGTTGGTTTTTAAATGCAAAGGCACCAAATAGGTTAAATTTATTATTTTTATTTGCAGAATTTATTAGAATTTCAAGTGGCTCAGAATAGTCATCTTCACCGAGATGGCCATCAAGACCATCCAACATATTATTTACACTAATTCTACCGAACACTTTATTAATTATAATTAAAAGTTATAAGATACTCTTATATTAAACAATCTACAATTTTCGATAATGAATATTCTTTTTTTATGTGTCGGCAACTCTGCTAGGAGCCAAATAGCGGAAGGCTTAGCAAAAGATATGCTTCCAAAGTCATACGACATAAGAAGCGCTGGATCTAAACCAGCAAAAAACATCCATAGTGATGCTATTTTTGTAATGAATGAAATTGGTATTGATATTTCAAGCCACAAAACAAAATCAATCGAAAATCTTGATATGGAGTTTGTAAATAAACTTGATCATGTGATTACTTTATGTGCTGAAGAGGTCTGTCCCATTGTTCCAAAATCAACTAATACTTTGCATTGGCCAAATGAAGATCCAGATAATGACAGTTATACAAAAACACAGTCAGAAAATGCTTTTAGAAAAACTAGAGAAAATATCTTTAACTTGCTTAAGAAGTTTTTTATTATGAATTCTTAGGTAAAAATTTTAAAGAAAAGTTAAAATGGCTCCTCAGGTTGGGATCGAACCAACGACCAATTGATTAACAGTCAACTGCTCTACCGCTGAGCTACTGAGGAACGCTAATAGCTGAGCATTATAAGTAATTTTTTATATATAAGTAAATGACAAAAACATTAAAGGTAGTATCTGATTTTGAACCAGCTGGGTCTCAGCCTGAAGCTATAACTAATTTAGTTTCTGGATTGCAAGATGGATTGCTTCATCAAACCTTGTTAGGTGTAACGGGCTCTGGAAAAACATATACAATGGCCAAAGTTATTGAAGAAACTCAAAGACCGGCAATAGTTATGGCCCATAACAAAACTCTTGCTGCTCAACTATATGGAGAATTCAGAGATTTCTTTCCTAATAATTCTGTTGAGTATTTTGTTTCTTATTATGATTATTACCAACCTGAAGCATACGTTCCAACCTCAGATACTTATATTGCAAAAGATGCATCAATTAATGAGCATATTGAACAAATGCGTTTATCAGCCACCAAAGCATTAATCGAAAGAAAAGACACTATTGTTGTTGCAACCGTTTCATCTATATATGGTCTTGGTGCTCCAGAGTCCTATTTAAAAATGGTAGTTCATTTAGATAGAGGAGATACTATTTCACAACGCGATTTAGTCCTTAGACTTTCTGCGCTTCAATATACTAGAAATGATTTAGATTTTAGAAGAGCAACATTTAGAGTTAGAGGCGACACAGTAGATGTATATCCTGCAGACTCGGATAAAGAAGCCCTTAGAATTGAATTCTTTGGAGATGAGATAGAAAGGTTATCTTGGTTTGATCCTTTAACTGGAGTAGTAATTAATGAAATACCAAGAGCAACAATATTTCCTAAAACTCATTATGTTACTCCAAAAGAAACAGTCACAAATTGTATTCCAGATATCAAAGATGAATTGAAGTTACGTTTAGAATTTTTGAAAGAGAATAACAAACTTGTTGAAGCTCAACGTCTCCAAGAAAGGACTACCTATGACATGGAAATGATGAGAGAACTAGGTTATTGCCAAGGTATTGAAAATTACTCTAGATATTTAAGCGGACGAAAGCCTGGAGAATCTCCTCCATGCTTATTTGATTACATTCCTAAAGATGCAATTGTATTTATAGATGAATCACATGTTTCTGTTCCACAAATTGGAGCAATGTATAAAGGTGACAGGTCAAGAAAAGAAACCCTTGTGGAATATGGATTTAGATTACCCTCAGCATTAGATAACAGACCTTTAAAATTTGAGGAATGGGAGATGCTTGCTCCTCAAAGAATATATGTTTCAGCAACACCGAGTAAATATGAGAATGAAAAACAAGATAATTTAGTTGAATTACTAGTTAGACCAACTGGCCTTACTGACCCCGATGTTGAAATAAGACCTGCTTCAACACAAATTGATGACGTCATTGGCGAATGCAACGAAAGAGTATCTATGAAAGAAAGAGTTTTAATAACCACTCTTACAAAAAGGATGGCAGAAGATTTAAACGACTATCTTAATGAGAATAATATTTCAGCTAGATATATGCACTCAGATATTGATACTGTCGAGAGGGTTGAGATTATAAGAGATCTTCGATTAGGCAAATTTGATGTATTGGTTGGTATTAATCTTTTAAGAGAAGGGTTAGATATACCAGAAGTAAGTTTGGTGGCTATTTTAGATGCAGATAAAGAGGGTTTTCTAAGATCAGATACCACACTTATCCAGACAATTGGTAGGGCGGCAAGAAATCTAAGAGGTAGGGCTATTTTATACGCAGATAAAGTAACAGGATCAATGCAAAGAGCTATTGATGAAACAGATAGAAGAAGAGCCATCCAAGAAAAATTTAATAATGAAAATAATATAACTCCAAAATCTATTACAACAAAAGTAAAAGATATTATGGAAGGTGCAAGGGTTATAAAAGGAAGTACGAAAAAGAAAAAAGAAGATATAGAAAAAATTGTTACTTTCAAGATTCAAGACGATACTGTTGAAAATATTACTGACACTCTTAACAAGCTTGAAGATGAAATGTTTGCTTTAGCTAAAAAAATGGAGTTTGAGAAAGCTGCCGTATGTAGAGATAAAATAAATTCTCTTAAAAGAAAGTTAATTGATCTTTAGGTGCAACACAAGAATGCGCGCTTAACAGTTGATAATAATTTTTCACTCTGTCTACATAATCTATAGCTTGTTGCCCTCGCGAATAAGAGCCACTATCTGAAAGGCTCAGATCTTCTGCTTTAATAGTGCTTAATTCTTTTTTAATTTCATTCCACAAAACTTCTTCAATATTTGAATTTACCAAGTTTGCAACTTTAATAATATTTGTAGGACCAAGATTGTAACTTGCTAGAACAATAGATAATTGATCAGCCTCGGTGGGACCAATTTTATTTTTTTCCGTAAGCATTGCAAAATATCTTGCTCCACCTTTAATGTTTTGTTCTGGATTTAATCTTTTTTCAACGCCAACCAATGCCGCTGTTTCTAACGTAACCATCATCATACCTCTAACGCCCATATTAGATATTGCTTTAGGATCCCATTGAGACTCTTGAAAAGAAATAGCTGCTAGGAGATTTTTTTCAATATTTGTTTCATCTGCAGCATGTTGAAACATTAAGTCGTACTCAGGATAACGATTTGTAAATAAATCTTTAAATTTATTTTTTTCAAAGTTATTTAAAGAAGAATTCATATATGTAGTATCTAAAATTTCTTCACAGCTCATTTGTTTATTGATATTTGAACAACTGATCAAAATTAGCGCTGTGACTGGTAAGAAAAAAAATCTAAAGATATTCCCCATTTTTAATTATTTAATATATAAAGACTTTATAATTGTTATATACAATATTTCAGACTTAAAGAAGTGTCAAAGACTAAAAACTTTATATTTCAAGGCAAACAAAGTTTTTCAAGTTCCAAGCTTGCTCAAATTAAGGACCAATTCAATAAATCCAATCAATTAGATGCAGAATTTAACTCTAATGAAATATACATAGTTCTTGCTGATTCTGACCAGTTCAATGAAGAAGGCATAAAAGATATTCTCTGTGCTGAAGATAGCAATGACCAATTTAATTTTTATGTGGGGCCAAGGTTGGGGACTATTTCTCCATGGTCATCTAAGACAGAAGACATTATAAAGAATGTAGGCTTAAAAAATATCTCGAGGATTGAGAGATTGTATGGATTTAGGGCTGACTTGAAACTTGATTTTGATAATCTTGATTTTTCAATGTTTTTTGATCGGATGACTCAATCAATATATAGAAATCATGATGATTTTAAAAATATATTCGCATCAGATGGTCCAAGATCTTTAAATCATATTGATATTTTGGATAAAGGTAAATCTGAGCTTGAAAAAGCTAATAAATCTTTTGGTTTTGCGATGAGTAATGATGAAATAGATTACCTTTATGATTTTTATTCTCAAGAAAAAAGAAATCCTACAGATGCAGAGTTAATGATGTTTGCTCAAGCAAATTCTGAGCATTGTAGGCATAAAATTTTTAATGCTAAGTGGAATATAAATGGCAAACAAAAAAATAATACACTATTCGATTTAATTAAGGAGACCAGCAAATCATCGCCAGATGGAATAATTTCAGCATACAAAGATAACGCTGCAATTACCAAAGGTTCTAAAGTAGAAAGACTAAATTTAAATGAATCTAATGAATATGAATTTATTGAAGATGATTTAAATTCAACCATTAAAGTTGAGACCCATAATCATCCAACGGCAATTTCACCTTATCCAGGAGCATCAACTGGATCAGGAGGCGAAATTAGAGATGAAGGGGCAACGGGAAGAGGGGCTAAACCTAAAGTAGGATTAGTTGGTTATAACGTCTCTAATTTAAGAATTCCTAATTTAAAAAGGTCTTGGGAAAAAGATGAGCGAAAGCCATCTAGAATTGCTTCACCTCTAGACATTATGATTGAAGCACCTATAGGCGCAGCTGCATTTAATAATGAGTTTGGAAGACCTGCAACTTTGGGATATTTTAGATGTTTTGAAACAGACTTTGAAGATAACAAAGCTACTGGTTATCACAAACCGATAATGCTAGCAGGTGGAATTGGTGAAATTCGTGATAGAAATAATTTTAAACTACAAATAGAAGAAGATTATTTAGTAGTTGTTTTAGGTGGTCCTGCAATGTTGATAGGTCTTGGTGGTGGAGCAGCCTCATCAGTTTCGTCAGGTGAAAGTGATGAAGATTTAGATTTTGCATCTGTCCAAAGAGACAATGCAGAAATGGAAAGAAGATGCCAAGAAGTAATTAATAGATGTTCCTCTCAAGATGATAGCTTTATAGAATTTATTCATGATGTAGGTGCCGGAGGGCTATCCAATGCTATACCAGAATTAGCTAAAGATTCTGATTTAGGTGTTTATATTGAGTTATCAAAAATACCTAATGCAGATAAATCTATGTCTCCTATGGAAATTTGGTCCAACGAATCTCAAGAGAGATATGTCTTGGCAATTAACAAAAATAATCAAAAAGAATTTGAAAAGATATGCCTAAGAGAGAGATGTGAATATGCAATTGTTGGTCATACCATGAAAGAAAAAAGTGTAAAACTATTTGATGATCACAACAATAACTATCCAGTTAATGTTCCTCTATCAATGCTTTTTGGAGATTTACCAATAACAGAGATGCATATCACAGATGATATTCAAGCTGGCATTAACGAAAATAAATCTGAAGATTATGACCTTGAAGAATCAATACTTAAAATTCTTCAGCATCCAACAGTGGCTTCAAAATCTTTTTTAATAACAATAGGCGATAGAAGTGTAGGAGGTATGGTTGCTAGAGATCAATTTATTGGACCATATCAAGTTCCTGTTTCTGATTATTCTCTTAGCTTAAGGTCATTCACTTCAAATAGCGGTGAAGTTATATCTATTGGTGAAAAGCCTACACTAGCGCTAACGAATCCAGCAGCTTCAATGCGTATGGCATTAGGAGAAGCTCTTACTAATATGGCTGGAGTAGTCATTACAGGTCTAAATAATGTTCAGTTATCAGCAAACTGGATGGCAGCTTCTGGAGAAAATAATGATGATGCAGCACTAAGATATGGCGTTGAAGCGTTATCAAAGATAAGTATTGATCTTAATGTTTCAATTCCTGTGGGAAAAGACTCTTTATCAATGAGGACAAAATGGTCTGAAAAAAATGATGAACTTGAAGTTTCAAGCCCCTTATCTGGAATTGTAACTGCGATGGCGCCAGTTGAAGATGTATCTGTTGCGGTTACTCCTGAATTAAATCTAGATGAAGATAGCGCTATTTTATTAATTAAGTTGGATGAAAATAATAGATTAGCAGGATCAATTTTTTCCGAGGTAACAGAGTCTAAATATGAAAATACTCCTGATATAGAAGACACGAAGAAATTTAATAATTTATTTACATCGATCCAAGGCTTAGTTAAAGATCAACAAATACTTTCCATGCATGACATTTCTGACGGAGGTTTAATCACAAGCCTTTTAGAAATGTGTTTTACAAAAAAAGTGGGAATGACATTAAATTTAGGTAGTGTTTCAGATATTAACAGCTTTCTTTTTTCAGAAGAGATAGGTTTTGTAATTCAGGTTAAAGATGAAGATAAAAGTGAAGTCATATCTATTCTTAAAAAGGACAATCTTTTTGTAAAAGATATCGCAAAGATTTCATATAAAGATTTTTTAATAGTAAATAATGAAAAAAATATATTTAACAAATCAATCATAAAGCTTGAAAAAATTTGGAGAGAAACCTCACACGCAATTCAAGCTCTAAGAGATAATAAAGAAATAGCTGATTCTGAGCTTAGTCTATTAGAGGATAAAGATCATATAGGACTTCAGAGCAATGCCTCATTTGATGAGTCACAGATAAAACAAATTAATTTAAAAACAACAAAACCCAAAGTTGCTGTTCTCAGAGAGCAAGGTGTAAATGGTCAAAATGAAATGGCGGCTGCCTTCACTTTGGCTGGATTCAGCGCTCACGATATTCACATGCAAGATCTTCTTGATGGAGAAGTAAATTTAAAAGAATTCGAAGGCATGGCGGTATGTGGTGGTTTTTCATACGGAGATGTTCTTGGTGCTGGAGGAGGTTGGTCAAAAACTATTTTGTATAACAACAGCGTAAAAGATCAGTTCCAAGAATTTTTTAATAACAAGAATGTATTTACGCTTGGCGTTTGTAACGGGTGCCAGATGTTATCTAATTTAAAAGATATTATTCCAGGTGCAGATAATTGGCCAAGTTTTGAACGAAATTTTTCTGATCAGTTTGAGGCTCGATTAGTCCAAGTTAAAATTTCAAAAACTCAATCAGTTCTTCTAAACGGTATGGAAGATTGGATGATTCCAGTTGCATCTGCTCACGGAGAAGGAAGAGCTTTTTTCACTGATGATAATTTAGAAAAATTAGAAAAAGCTAATCAAATAGCAATGCGTTTTGTTGATTCATCAGAAAACTCAACTGAAAAGTATCCTATTAATCCTAACGGATCTCCAAAAGGTATAACTGGTATTACAGCTTCTGATGGAAGAGTTACTATTATGATGCCCCATCCAGAAAGAGTTTTTAGAAAGGTTCAAATGAGTTGGTATAACAGTGGCTGGAAAGAGTTTTCTCCATGGATGCAAATTTTTGTGAATGCTAAGAAATTTAGCGACGATTCATAATTACCAAAGCTTAATATTTTCTTCTCTAAAGATGAACTCACCATTTTTTAGATCTTCAATATAGTATTCAAGGGTTTTTTTAACGGTTGGAAAGGCTATTTCATCCCATAAAATCTCCTCTATATCAAAAAGTTTTACATCAGAACTTTCAAAAGTAGGCCCATAATTATCATCTAAAAGATCGGCTAAAAAGAACATATGTACTTGATTGATATGAGGAAGACTAAACATAGAGTAAGCCATTTTGATTTTGGCCTTGGAGCCTGTTTCTTCAAACGTTTCTCTAAGTGCGCCTTCTTGTAATGTTTCAGCGTTTTCCATAAATCCTGCAGGAAGTGTCCACAAGCCCTTACGAGGATTAATGTCTCTTTTTGCCATCAATATTTTTTTGTCTCTAATACATAGTGCCCCAACTACATTATTTGGGTTTGTATAAAAGATAGAACCACAATCTTGACAACAATATCTTTTAATATTGTCATGCTCTGGAATCATAAATTCCAAATTTGAACTCCCACAATTAGAACAATATTTCAATTTTCTTCCTTAATTAAAGAATATAGATACTTAAGAAGTTAAACTTATCTATATGTTAGACAGCATAAAACAAAAACTTGAACAAATAAATCTAATTAATAAAACCAAGTACAAAAAAGCTGGAGTTTTAATTATTCTTTTAGAAGATGAAAGAGATGGAGAATATAAACTTTTATTTACCAAAAGATCTTCAAATCTTTCGACTCATTCAGGTGAAGTTAGTTTCCCGGGCGGTATGCGGGAAGAACATGATTCAAGTCTTTACGATACTGCGCTTAGAGAATCAAACGAAGAAATAAATTTAGATTTAAATAATATTGAAAAATTGGGAAGATTAAACTTTTTATTATCTAGACATAAGATTGAAGTACATCCTTTTGTAGGAATTCTTTGTAATCCCCAGGAATTTAAAGGTAATTATGAAATAGATGAAATATTTAATGTCCCAATAAGCTTTTTGTTAGATAAATCAAATATTAGTTATAAAGAATTTAAAAGAAGTAATTTAAAAGTATATATACCAAGTTGGGTTTATAATGGAAACCGAATATGGGGCTTAACTGCAATGATTGCTGCTGACTTTTTAAATATTTGCTTTGATGCTTCAATTAAAACCAATTTTGATTTAATTAGGACATATGATGAATATTGATTTAGGAGATAAAAAAATTGAAACAGATGGAGATAATTTTTGGATAGCTCCAACAGCCGTTGTAATTGGCGAAGTTAAGTTAGCTAAAGATGCTAGTATCTGGTTTAACTCAGTTTTGAGAGCTGACAATGAGCCCATACATATTGGAGAGGGTTCAAACGTTCAGGATGGCGCAATAATTCATACAGATCCAGGTTTTCCATGTTCAGTAGGTAAAATGGTAACTGTTGGTCATATGGCTATGCTTCATGGATGCACAATCGGGGATGGAAGCTTAATAGGCATAGGTTCTGTAGTCCTAAATGGAGCAAAAATAGGAAAAAATTGTATCATCGGCTCCAAAGCACTAGTAACAGAGGGAATGGAAGTTCCAGATGGATCAATGGTTTTAGGTATTCCTGGAAAAGTTAAAAAAACTCTTAATGAAGAGGAACAGAGCGTTGTTTCTATTGGTGCTGAACACTATATTGAAAATTATAAGAAATATAAGAAGTTAATGAAGGAAAATGAAAACTAACAAAATTAGAAAATTATTCTTAGATTTTTTTAATTCAAAAGGTCATGAGGTTGTATCTTCAAGCTCTTTAGTCCCAAATAATGATGAAACATTACTTTTCACAAATGCTGGAATGGTTCAATTTAAAGATGTATTTCTAGGAACAGAAAGCAAAAATTATAAAAGAGCTGCATCGTCTCAAAGATGTATCAGAGCAGGTGGCAAACATAATGATTTAGAAAACGTAGGATACACACTCAGGCATCATACTTTTTTTGAAATGTTAGGAAACTTTAGTTTTGGAGATTACTTTAAAGAAGATGCTATTAAGTATGCTTGGGAATTCTTAACTGAAGTTCTTAAATTAGATAAAGATAAACTATGGATTACTGTTTACAAAGATGACGATGAAGCAGAAGAGATATGGAAAAATATTATAGGGGTTGAACCAAACAAAATATCAAGACTTGGAGATGAAGAAAACTTTTGGTCTATGGGTGATACAGGTCCTTGCGGCCCATGCTCTGAAATTTTTTATGATCATGGAGAACATATCAAGGGAACACCTCCAGGAGCTGAAGGTGATGAAGGCGATAGATTTATAGAAATTTGGAATTTAGTTTTTATGCAATTTAATAGAGATGAAAGCGGGCAGATGGAGTCACTTCCAAAACCATCTGTTGATACAGGTATGGGATTAGAGAGAATTGCTGCTGTGCTTCAAGGAGTTAATTCAAACTATGAAACAGATGTTTTTAAAGATTTAATTGAGGCATCAGAAAAACTTCTTGGCAATGAAGGGAGCACATCACACAAAGTGATTTCTGACCATATTCGTTCCAGTGTTTTCTTATTATCTGATGGCGTAATTCCAGAAAAAGAAGGTAGAGGTTATGTTTTAAGAAGAATCATGAGAAGAGGTATAAGACATGGATATAAGATCGGTGCAAAAAAACCTTTTATGCATCTTTTAGTTAAAGATTTAATAAAGCTTATGAGTTCCGCATATCCTGAATTAAAGTCAAAGCAAAAAGAAATAACAAAATTAATTAAAAATGAGGAAGTTAAATTCTTTGAAACATTAGAAATCGGTATTGATATATTAGAAGAAACAATTTCAAAAATGCCTAATAAGATGTTATCTGGAGACGTGGTTTTTAAACTTCATGATACATATGGATTCCCGTTTGATTTAACAGCAGATATTGCAAGAGAAAAAGAACTTGAAATAGATGAAAACCGTTTCAATGAACGTATGGATCAACAAAAACAGACCTCAAAAGCGTCGAGTAGTTTTGTTTCATCTCTTCCAGCAGCCTCAGGGATTGAAGAAACTACATTTTTAGGATATGAGGAATTAGAATCAGATTCTAAAATATTAGTAATATGGAAAGACCAAGAAAGAGTTGATAATGCAAAGAACAAAGATGAAATCTTTATAGCATGTAATCAAACTCCATTTTATGCAGAATCTGGAGGACAAATAGGGGATAAAGGAAAGTTTGCATCTAAATCAGCTACTGGTAATATTTTAGATTGTAAGAAGCAAGGTAAAGTGTTTATTCATAAAGCCGTTGTTGAAAAAGGAAAAATTAAAACTGGTGAAGTAATTAAAATGAGCGTTGAAAAGGAAAAAAGGGCGGCAATTGCTATCCATCACTCATCTACTCATTTAGTTCATGCTGCTTTAAGGGAGGTGTTGGGAGAGCATGTTCAACAAAAAGGATCTTTAGTTGATGAAAATAAACTAAGATTTGATTTTTCTCACTCAAAACCACTTACTCAAGATGAGATTTCTAAAATAGAATCGATTGTTAATAAAGAAGCTTTGAATAATTTAGAGGTCAAAACTGAGTTAATGAAACTTGATGATGCTATGAAATCAGGTGCGATGGCATTATTTGGTGAAAAATATGATGATGATGTCAGAGTTCTAACTATGGGGGAAAATTCTTACTCTGTAGAGTTATGTGGTGGAACGCATGTTCAAAGAACTGGAGATATTGGATTTTTTATTATTACCAATCAATCAAGTGTTGCTTCTGGAATAAGAAGAATAGAAGCTGTTGCAGGAATGAAATCTTTAGAGCATATCAAGCAAATAAGAGATATAAATTTATCGCTTCAACATATATTAAATGTTCCTGCTGATGTTGTTCACGAAAAAATTAAATTGTTAATAGAAGAAAATAAAAAACTTAAGAAAGGTTCAAATAATAAAACCTCAAAAAAATCTGTTGTTGCATCAGAAACTTATGAAATTAATGATTGGAAGTTAATAATAGAACAGGTAGAGATTGATAATACAAAAGATTTGAGGAACCTGGTTGATGAACAAAAAAATACTAATGAAAAAATATGTGTAGTGATTTTATCTACAACTGGTAATAAAGTTGCTCTGGTATGTGGTGTAACTCCAAATTTAACTGATTCTTTATCAGCTAAAGATGTCATTTCAAAACTATCTGGTGATATTGGTGGCTCAGGTGGTGGAAGGGCTGATTTTGCTCAAGGAGCTGGCGAAACTGAAAATTTAAAAGAATTCGTGACTTCTATACCAAATTCAGTAAAATCCCTCGAAAAATAAAAATAATATGTCTGAAATTATTGTTCAAAAGTTTGGAGGCACTTCTGTCGGCTCAGTAGAAAGAATAGATGCTGTAGCAGAAATTGTTAAAAATGCATCCCAATCAAATAAGATTGTGGTTGTTGTCTCTGCTATGGCAGGCGAAACAAATAAGTTAGTCAATTTAGCAAAAAATTTTAGTGAAAATCCAAATAAAAGGGAGTTTGACGCATTAGTAGCAACTGGGGAGACAATAAGTTCAGCTTTATTGGCAATGGCCTTACATTCAAAAGGTCTTAAAGCTAAATCTTATTCTGCATCACAAATCTCAATGAGAACTACTGATTCATTTTCAAAAGCAAGAATTTTAGATGTTGATGCAAAAAAAATATTAGAAGTTCTGGAAGAAGACACTATTCCAATTATTACTGGTTTCCAAGGCATAACTGAAACAGGGGATGTTACTACTCTAGGCAGAGGAGGGTCAGATACAACAGCTGTAGCAATTGCTGCTCAAGTCAAAGCAAAAAGATGCGACATTTATACTGACGTAGATGGTATATTTACTACTGATCCAAAAATTGTACCGAATGCAAAAAAATTAGATTCGATTACAATGGAAGAGATGCTTGAGCTTGCTGGACAGGGTGCAAAAGTCATACAAACTAGAGCTGTAGAGTTTGCAAATAAATATAATGTTCCTGTTCGAGTATTATCAAGCTTTAATAATGGTAACGGAACATTAATTTCATTAAAGGAAGATACTATGGAAAATGCATTGGTGTCTGGGATAGCCTCTCAGAAAAACCAGGTTAAATTTACTTTACATGGAGTTGGAGACATTCCTGGAACTGCTTTTAAGATTCTTGGGCCAATAAGTGATGCAGATGTTGAGGTAGATGTTATTGTTCAAAACGTAAGTGTTGATGGTAAAACAGATTTCACCTTTACAGTCTCTTCAGAGGATCAAGAAACAGTTAATTCAGTTATTGAAGATATAAAAGAAGATGTTGAGTATAGAGATTTAATAGTTAACTCAGATATTGCAAAAGTTTCACTTGTTGGAGTTGGTATGAGATCACAAGCCGGTGTAGCAAGTCGAGCTTTCAAAGCTCTTTCAGAAAAGGATGTAAATATACAAATAATATGTACTTCTGAAATTAAAATAACAATGGTTATTGATGAGTCTCTAGTTGATAAAGCAGTACAAGTGCTTCATGAGGAGTTTGAACTAGACAAATAAATGTATGACCTGATTCTAAAAAATTGCACTGTTGTCAATGAAAATAAATCTTTTGAGTCGGATATTGCAATTAAAAATAATAGAATTGAACTAATTTCAAACTCTATAGATCAAGAGTCAAAAGAAATAATAGATATAGATGGAAGATTTGTAATACCTGGTCTAATTGATGATCAAGTGCATTTCAGAGAGCCTGGATTAACTCATAAAGGTGATATTGCGACTGAATCAAAAGCAGGTTTAGCTGGAGGAGTAACAAGCTTTTTTGAGATGCCTAACGTTAATCCAACCACAACAACAAATGAAAATTTATCTAAAAAATTTCAACTTGCTAGCACAAGAGCTCTATCAAACTATTCTTTTCATCTTGGAGCAAGCAATACTAATATTGAAGAAATAAAAAAGGTTGATATCAATCAAGCTGCTGCTCTAAAAGTATTTATGGGAGCATCATTTGGTGAAATGTTAGTGGATGATATAGATGCCCTCGATGATATTTTTAACTATTCACCATTAATCGTTGTTACTCATTGTGAGGATCAAAAGAAAGTTAAAGAGAACGAGGAGCTATATTTTAACAAGTATGGTGAAGACTTGTCCGCTGAGCATCATCATTTAATAAGAGACGTGGATAGTTGTTATCTATCTAGCTCACTTGCAGTGGATTTAGCAAAAAAATATGATTCGGATTTACATGTTTTTCACTTAACTACAGAAAAAGAGATGGAACTTTTTACTGCTGGCAAGATTGACGGTAAAAAAATAACAGCTGAGGTTTGTGTTCACCATATGTATTTTAATGAATCACGATATGCTGATCTTGGTAATCAGATAAAGTGTAATCCTTCTATCAAATATGAATCAGATAGACTTGCACTAATAAATGCTTTGCTAACAGATAAAATTGATATCATTGCAACTGATCATGCTCCACATACATGGGAAGAGAAAAGTCAAAGTTATTCTCAGGCACCTGCAGGATTACCACTTGTTCAACATGGTATGCAAATTCTCATGGACTTTTATCACCAAGACATCCTTTCTCTTGAAACAATTGTTCAAAAAACTAGTCACAATGTTGCAAATAGATTTCAAGTTAAGGAAAGAGGTTACATAAGAGAAGGGTATTATGCAGATTTGACTGTGTTAGATATTGATAAACCTTATACAGTTTCTAATGATAATATTTTATATAAATGTGGTTGGTCTCCTTTTAATGGTCATACATTTCAATCATCAATATTTATGACAATTGTTAATGGAAATATTGCCTTTAAAGATGGTCAGGTTGCTGAAGATTTATCTTTTGGAATGCAAATAGAATTCGATAGATAAATTAGTTATCTTTATATTTTCAAACAGTTATAATCCCTCTTCTTAATATTAATAGGAGAGTTGGCTGAGTGGTCGAAAGCGCCTCCCTGCTAAGGAGGTAACTGGGCAACTGGTTCGAGGGTTCGAATCCCTCACTCTCCGCCAGATATATGGTTTAATAAATTATGAGTATTGAAGCAATAAAAAATTTTTTAGATGGATTCTCTATAGAAGTTACACCAAGGGCCGCTGCCAAAATAGATAATTTTGCTGACCTTATTCCAGAAGGAACATTAATTTATATTGCTCATATAGAAGGAACTCCAATTGAGGAGATGGTAGCTACAGCTAAGAAAATAAACGAGCAAGGTTTTTCACCAATGCCACATTTTCCTGCTCGAATAATTAAAGATAAAAATGTTTTACAAGACTGGATATCAAAATATCAAAATGAGGCTAATGTCAAAAATGGATTATTAATTGCTGGTGGGGCAAATAAGCCATATGGAGAGTATGATTCTTCTATTCAACTGATTGAATCAGAACTTTTTGACAAAGCAAATTTTCAAAATCTTCATATCGCCGGTCATCCTGAAGGCAGCATGGATATAGATCCAGATGGATCAACAAAAAATGTTGATCAAGCACTATCTTGGAAGAATGAATTTAGTAAACGAACAGATGCAAAAATGGCGATTACGACTCAATTTAGTTTCGATGCTGATTCAGTAATAAGTTGGGCAAATAATTTAAAAAAATCTGGTATCGATATACCCATTCATATTGGAATAGCGGGCCCAGCAAAACTCCAGACACTTTTAAAATATTCAATAGAATGTGGAGTAGGAGCTTCTATAAAAATTATACAAAAAAGAGCAATGGATCTTACTAAATTATTATTACCTTATAAGCCAACAACAATTATTAGTGATTTAGCTAATTACAAGGCTAATAATCCCTCCTTTAATATTGAAAAGGTACACTTTTTTCCACTTGGCGGAGTTAAACAAGTTTCAGATTTTGTAAAAGAAGCTTAATTTAATTTATGTATACTAAATATACTTAATATTTATATATCAATCTCTATATTCTTGTAATATACATATCTAATCAAAAAATAATAAGGGAGATATTATGGAAGATATTATTATACAAAGTGCTATGGCAGAAATTGCTATGTGGGATGCGTTTCATACTGGAAGAGGTGCAAATGCAACTGGTTTATTGGCATTAGTTATAGCCTTTTGGGTTGCTGCAAGATTTAGCAGTGTTTCTATGGATAAAGGTACAAATTTACTTGGAAAAGTAATTGTGACCTCTTTTGCTGTCAGTGTGTTTATGTTTTCAATGATTGTTTTCACAAACATAGGAAATTTATTTGAAGGTCAAGCAGCTGCATTAGCCGCTCTTGATGCTGCAAATGGTGACGTTGATCTGAGTCCTGCTGCTCAAGCTTATTTAGCTAATCAAGATGAAGGGAGTGGTTTTGGTATTGCTATGGCTTGGATGATGAGTGTTTCAGCATTAGCCATTGCTGTATTGCCTATGTGGTTTAATACTAACGATTAATTCATTAATCTATTAATAAAAAAAACGCTCTTTTGAGCGTTTTTTTTATTAAAATAATTCGGTAAGCATACACCTTGCAGACCCACCACCATACTTTTCAATAGTTGGAATATCTGAATGAATAATATCTTTGTAGGAGCTTAGTAGTTTATCTAATTGAGTTTGATTTAACGCTTTATAAGCTGTCGAAGAAATAATCAAAAATAATTCACCGTCTTCGTTCTGTGCTTCTATAGCATTTCCACAAAAGCTTTTAATCTGATCAGCTGATAACTCAATTACCTGATGATATTGATTTACCTTTTCTTTAACATAATCTAGGTGCTCAGGCTTGATGACATCAAAGCAAATTCCAATAATTTCTGTTCCAACATACATCAAAACATCTGTGTGATAAATTGGTGAACCTGTATGACTCTGAGTTTCAAATAAGACTAATTCAAAATCATTATTTCTACACCATATTATTAGTTGAACAGCATTAGTTCTTGGTGAAATACCTGCATAAACGATTCTATTTACTCTATCAAAAACCATGCTGCTTGTAGATTCCAAGAAAACCTCTTTATCTTCAAGATATGACATGTCATCAGTTAACTCATATGTCTTTGTCAGATGTTCAATCATAGATAACTTTTTTTCTTTTCTTCTATTGGGAGCCATCATGCTAAATATTTGCA
Organism: uncultured SAR86 cluster bacterium; assembly: GCA_902560315.1. GTDB lineage: Bacteria > Pseudomonadota > Gammaproteobacteria > Magnimaribacterales > D2472 > SAR86A. The sequence goes on from CACELG010000009.1 coordinate 26,548, forward strand.
TTGTTTTATTTTGAAAAGTTATAAACCAATTTGGAAATATATGATCAGGACAATCCTTAGATCCTTTCAAACTGGTTACCTTAATACCTTTTTCTTCAATTGCACTTTTAAGATTATGAAACTCACTTAAGGCTTTTTCTGCAATAATTTCAGGAGTTTCATCTGTTACCTTTTCTTGATAATGATTTGTAAATGCAGTCTGCTCATTAGAATAAAATGCTTCTGGTTCTATCATGAATAAATGAGATGTTGACTGTTTAGGCATATACTTCTTTGCTGATAAAAACTATGCGGTTAAAATACACTCATGTCACAAAGTTTACAAGACGAATATATAAAAAAAGAATCGCTTTTTGGTGCCAAAAATTATGCTCCTCTATCTGTCGTTCTAGATAGAGGTGAGGGAGCTCATCTTTGGGATGTTGATGGAAACAAGTATCTTGACATGGTCTCAGCATATTCTGCAGTTAGTCACGGGCATTCACATCCTGAACTAGTTAAGACCATTCAAGAACAGGCGAATAAGCTAGCTATTACCTCAAGAGCTTTTTATACAGAACCATTTGGAGGTTTCTTAGAAGAATTATCAAAATCTACAGGTTTTGAAAATATATTAACTATGAATACTGGTGCTGAAGCAGTAGAAACAGCCATAAAAGCTGCTAGAAGATGGGGCTACCATACAAAAGGCATTAAAAAAAACATGGCCGAAATTATTGTCGCAGATGGTAATTTTCATGGAAGAACAACTACTATTGTTGGATTCTCTTCTGAGAAATCATATAAGGATGGTTTTGGACCGTTTAGTGGAGGATTTATCGAAGCAAAATATTGTTGGTCAGAATGCGGAATGGATGAGTCGATCAAATCATTTGAAAGCAAAATAAACAAAAATACTTGTGCAATTTTAATTGAACCAATTCAAGGAGAAGCGGGAATTAGAGTTCCTGAAGAAGGGTGGCTTAGAAAGATAAGAGACTTATGTACAGACAATAATGTATTACTTATTTTAGATGAAATTCAATCTGGTCTTGGAAGGACAGGAAAATTATTTGCGTATGAACACGACAATATAAAACCTGATGGTCTCATTCTTGGGAAAGCCTTAGGGGGTGCAATGCTACCAATTTCTGCATTTTTAAGTTCTAAAGAAGTTATGAATCATTTTAATGCTGGCTCTCATGGGTCTACTTTTGGAGGGAATCCATTAGCAACAAAGGTAGCAAGCAGGGCATTACAACTTATATATGAAGATAATTTAATAGAAAATAGTGCTGTTTTGGGGGAGTATTTCAAATCAAGATTACAATCTATAGATAACAAGATTATCAAAGATGTTAGGGGAAAGGGTTTGTGGATTGGAATGGAACTTAATGAATCAGAAGTAAATGCTAAAGATTTGTGTTTGATGCTTCTTAATGAAGGACTTTTATGTAAAGAAACTCATAAAACTGTTATTAGATTTGCACCACCATTAATGATTTCAAAAGATGATTTAGATTGGGCTATCAAAAAAATTACTAAGGTAATTAGAGCTATATAAATGCTAAAAAATTCTGATTTCGATAAATTAGTTTTTGAACAAATTGAAAAGATTCCCTACGGAAAAACGAAATCGTATAAAGAAATTGCAATAGCAATTGGAAAACCAAAAGCATATAGAGCAGTCGCTAATGCATGTGGCAAGAATCCAATACCAATAATAAGACCTTGTCACAGAGTCGTATGTTCAGATGGAAAAACTGGAGGGTATAGCTTAAGTGGAGGAGCGAAATTAAAATCTATTTTATTAAAAATAGAATCTAAACCTCAATAATTTATTTGCTTTCAAAAAAATTACTTACTTTAAAATAAATTAAGTCATAGTGATTTGATTTAAATTTACTCTTATTACTAAAAGCTAAAATATTTTTTAAAGTTGAAAAAATTGCTGCCTTTGAAACTTCGTCATAGGATCCTTCATTAAACCCTTCAATTAAAAAATCAACATAAGTAGATTGTAAGTTCTTTTTAAAAGTATCCGGTTTTTCATTTGAAATAAAAATTGCAGAGTTCAAGTCATTTAAAACTTCATCTGGCAAGTATTCATTGCCATACAAAGAACTATTAACAAGTCTTTTCATAACAGCTGGATGCAATATGTTACGAAGAATATTGCTTTGGCTTGCTAATACAATTTCATGAAAGTCAGGATCATTATTATCACCAAATGATGCATAGTAACTTACAGAATCTCTTTCAAAAACAAGGTTTGCAAGTATTTTAGGATCATAGTTCATTGCACCATTTGAAAATACTTCTTTCTTTAGAAGTTCAAAAGCTTGTTTCTGCTTTTCATATGGAACAGGCTCTAATGAAACAAACTCATTTTGACTGGAAGCAATCTTATTAATATAAACACCACCAATTTGTTGAGCAACAGTCTCTAAAAATCTACCTTTTGTTCGAAATAATCTATAAAAAGAATTTGTATAATTATTAAACCCTTCTTCATCAGAAAAAATTTCTGGTAAAGCATTAATTTTTTGATCAACAATTTTAACTATATCTTCAGCATAGGCTATTGGATCATTGCTCATATCATATCGTTTTGTTCTTGGATCAATATTATTTCCTGGATAGGACATTGCGTCATCATCAGTGCCAAAAGTTAATTCTCTTTTAACAGACTGTCGAAGAAGTTCAGTTCGTTCTTCATCTGATAAATCAGGTGTATATCCAAATTTGATTGCCCATTTATCATATACTCCAGGAACAGTAGAAAAATAAATACCTTGTTCAGTTCCCTCTGGTGCAATATTGATTGGATCATAATCCATTACCGAGCTCATTAAGGTATTTCCAGTGATAGTTTTATCATGAATTTCAGTTGGGCTATATAAATAGCTACCTCTAAAATTATGTCTAAGTCCTAAAACATGACCAACCTCGTGTAATGTTAGATTAGTTATATATTGCATCAAAGGATCATTATCCTCTGAATACCCATAAAGCTTTCTGTAGTTGTAACCTAATTTTATAGCTAATAATTTGTTTACAACATCTCCAGAAATAATTTCACCTGTTAAAGGGTTAGTAACACTTGGACCAATTCCAAGAAGATTTCCATCTGGTTCAGATGACCATCTAACAACATTATAGTCATAGTCAGCAGCATCCCATTCAGCATCTTCAGGTTGTATCTTAGCCACAACAGCGTTAATAAATCCTGCTTCTTCAAAAGCAATATTCCAATTTTCTATTCCAGCTACTACTGCAGGAATAATTTCTTTTGGGGTAGTATTTTCAACCCAAAATACAATTGGTTCCTCAGGCTCTGACATCTCTGCATCAGGATTCTTTTTAATTAATCTCCATTTATTGATTAATGCGAAATTTGGAAAGTTGTCGTATGAAGTTAAATCAGTAGACTTATTTACAAAATAACCAATTCTGTGATCATTAACCCTCGGTTCAAATCGATCATCTGGCATCTTTATAAAGATATGCCTTCCTGTAACTGATAAATATCTTGGATCTGTTACAGCTGAGACTGAAAACGCATCTGGATTAGGCATTGAATTTTCAAATGCAAATGTAACTTCAAATGCCGTATTAGTTTCGTTATTAAAAACATTTTTAACAAAGGTTTTTGATTCATCAGGCATGCCGTAATTAACAGTGATGTACTCTCTATATTCACTTGGAACATAACTAATGGAATCCATTTTTTCTGATAACAAAATACTATTTACATTAATAAGGACAGATTTATCAGTTCTTGCAGCGGGTTTAAAAACTTCAACAAAAGCCTCAGTTATATTTGTAATTGTTGATTTAGCAATATTATTCGTTTCATCTCCTTTTATGTAAGATGTATTAATCTGATATAGTCCTATATTTTCTGATTTGAAATTTCTAAATTCGAGCACCTTGCCATCAGACGGAAGTCCTCCTGTTAATGTACTGCCTTGAGGCGCATTCATAACATAAGAAAAATATAGGAATTGCTTGTTAAGATCCTCTTCATCAAGCTTTAAAAAATATGAAGACCCATCATCATTGCTATATATCTTCAAAAATCCATCAATAGACTTGAGTTCTTCTTCATCAATAAACTCTTCAATAGTTTTCATAAATTCTTTTTCGCAATCTTTAGCATCTTTCTTACTTTCAGCTTCCATCATGCATTCCTCAAGATTTTCTGGAGGAAGGTCTTCATTACTATCCTCAACAATTGATTCATCTGAAATATCTTTAGATTCTTTGCTTTCCATGCCTGGATAAGAATTAAGGTTATTACTAGCCAATATAAGAATAGAACTTAATATAAATAATGAGAATATTTGCAAAGATTGTTTGTAAAACATTTGTTTGGTCCTTTTAAAATAGCATGTAATTCTATCTCAATATCAAACATACTGGTAGTATATACATATGAAAGACTCGTACGCGCTAATAACAGGAGCATCTTCAGGGATAGGATTGGAGATTGCTAAAAATTTAGCAAAAAGAGGTTATAACTTGATATTAACCGCTCGAAGGACTGAATTATTAGAAAGTCTTTCAAAAGAAATTACTAATGAAAATGACATTCATGTAGATATTATTTCTAAAGATTTAAGCCAATACGAAGCACCAAGAGAGATTTTTGAGTTTTGTGAATCACAAAACTATAGAGTTGATGTTTTGATCAATAATGCAGGATATGGGATTAAAACATCTTTTCATGAAACAAGTATTGAGGATGAAGAGGCATTTATCAGAGTATTAGGAACCTCAGTAATTATGCTTACAAAATTGTTCATACCAAAAATGTTAGAAAATGGTGGCGGTAAAATAATGATTGTCTCATCGGTAGCATCTTTAACACCACCCTCTGCAATTCAACCATTGTACGGACCGATTAAAACTTTTATGAATAGATTTAGTGATGGAATCAATATTAATTACAAGCACAAAGGTATTTCTTCTACAGCAGTTTGTCCTGGCTTTACAACTACAGGATTTCATACAGCAAGCGGGGTTCAAGAAGAAATGGATAGAGTGCCTAAATTTATGGTTTTTCCAGCCTCAAGAATTGCAAATGAAGGAGTTGAAGCAATGTTTGCTGGTAAACGTATTTTTATTCCTACAAAAACATATAGGACTTTAGTTTTCCTTACATCAAACCTTCCTCAATCTCTTCTTAGATTTATCTCGAAACTTCTTGCTCCAGGAAGGTACGACAGAAATTAACTTATTCCTAAGATTGAATCGGAAACAAATGCATTACTAATTCTTTCTGCTTTGAAGGTAGAGACTGGACCGTGGCCTGGAATAAAATCTATGTCGCTCCCTAAAGGCCATAATTTGGTCTTTACAGATTTTATTAATTGATCAAAATTACCACCAGGTAAATCTGTTCTGCCGATTGAGCCATTAAATAAAACATCTCCCACAATTGCTAAGTTACTTTTTTTATTGAAGAAAATAATATGCCCAGGTGTATGTCCAGGGCAAAAATAAACATCTAATTTTTCCTCACCAACTGAAACTTCATCACCTTCTTTTAACCACAAGCTGGGATGACAATCTTTTGAAGGCATGCCAAACATCTCACCTTGACTTTGAAGAGAGTCTAGTAAAAATTTATCTTCAATATGAGGACCATGTATTTCAACTTTTAAAATTTCAGATAATTCAGTTGCTCCCCCTGCATGATCAATGTGTCCATGAGTTAATAAAATTTTTTCAGGAATAAGATCGTTTTCCTTTGCTAATTTCATTAAGATCTCTATATCTCCACCAGGATCGACAATTGCACATTTCTTTGTTTTTGAACAAAATAGAATAGAAGCATTTTGTTGAAATGGAGTAACAGGTTGTATTAAAAATTTCAGCATTAATGATTTACAATTATAAATTAAATTAATTATAAATAATTACAATGACCGATGAAACCAACGAATCCTATTTAAGCTTGAGGATACCCTCTAATGAGAATGATGAAAAATTCATCTCAGGAATAAACTCATCATACGAAGCAGCTAAATTAAGAAGTGCTACAAAAGACGCAAAAACAAATCAATATCATTCGCCAGTAAAATTTTCGTGGAAAGATTTTTGGAAAACAATGATTTATGAAAATCTCCCTCCAGTAATATTTTCACCAATAGCATCTTTATTTCTTGAAAAATCTTTAAGTAGGGCATGGCACGTTAGCCAAAATAGAATGTTAATTGCTATTTCAACTAAACATCACTCTATAGGAGAAATTATTCAAATGTGGTTGGTTGTGTATCCAGGCTCATGGCTAATGAATATAGGGTTATACCTTGCGCTATTTAGTGAAAGCTCATTAATTTTAAATATTGATCCATTTCACATGATTCTTGCTTATCTATTATTATTTATGCGTAGATTGATTATTTCAACAAAATATGGATATTTCAGACCTGAAGATAATGAAAGACTATGTTTGCCTGCTCCAGATTGGGACAGGAATAAAACAAATAGACGTTTAGTTGGTCAGGGATGGCTTCAACCTTGGCTTTATCCAGGGCTAATTGAAGACGAATTAACCGTAGCAATGGATGAAAATGATATATGCCTTCAAGGAATTCCTTTAGAGGTCAATGACAAAAATGAAGAAAAATTCTTACAAGAAGATTCTAGTAGTTTATTTCCAGCAAAGACAAGCATCTCTAATAAGAATGAAGTTGCATCCGGCTTCATTCTTTTTAATATAATTAAATCTGTATATAGCAGCCCAACAATGAAAAATTTTAGGACTATTTTAGTTGTTACTGTCTTATCTCTATCAGTTACTCCATTTTTAGTTAAATTTTTATATGGAACACCTCTTTTTGGAATGACAATAAATGAAAAAATAATATCTGCTGCTACTCTAATTGGTCTGCTTAATGGTTTTCAATTGATAATGTTTGGTGTCATATGTTCTGTTGATTACGAGAGAAGATATAGGTGCTCGAAGAAATTGGGTGACCTTGTTAGCTTTCCAGGCTTGAGTTTTAAAGATATGTTTAGGTCATCTAAAGAAACCAGCAAAGTTTATCTTGATTTACAAAAAAGATTAAATGTATTTAGTTGGATGAATATGAGAAAAGTACTTCGATCCTTTGGAGAAGCATTCTATATGCGTATTCAAAGCTATACTTCAATATTAATATTCTATTCATTATTTTGCGTTGCAATTCTGAATTTAATTGTTTGGACTGAATTAAGACATCATATATCTACAATGTATTTAATTTGTGTCGTGATCTTTTTTGTATCTTCAATAAGCTTATTTGCAATATATAAAGCAATTAAACTTCAGTCTCTTAGCGCAGAACACAGAGATTTTATTAGAAATGAAATATTTATTATTGAGGAAGAGATATGGGAATTAAAGCTTCAAAATGGTGACAAAGAAAGA
>CACELG010000010.1 GCA_902560315.1 uncultured SAR86 cluster bacterium
CTGATTCCTGTTTCTTTATTTCATCGTTTATGGGTTTTTTGGCATCAAAATAGAGTTTCTTTAATCTATCAAGGTCCTGGTCTAAGACTGGTGCAAATTTTTGCCATCTTTGAAACATCTTTTGAAGGTACATAATAAGATTTTTTGAGTTTGGCCATTTAACTTCATTTGATTGTATATAGTTATTTATCTCATTAATTATATTTTCTCTTTCTTTAGCATTATTGATTTTAATTTGTTTTATTTCATCAAAATATTCTTTACAAGGCTCCCAAGCTTTATTTGTAAGTTCATTAAAATTTAACCACTGTGATTTAGAGGCAGGTTTACTAGATAAATCTAGTAACTGCCATTGAGCTTGAATGTCATGTATTGAATGAGCATGTTTTTTAGGATTATCTAATGGATTTTTTATTAATTTATCAATACTATTTATTAGCTCTTCGCGTTTAGGGTTTGTAGCAAACGAAGAGATTTCATCAAAATATCTTGATTTACTTAACGCAGCATTAATTTTATGCCTTAGTTTATTAGGAACTTTTTTATAATTTTTTGACTCTTTTAAAACATTTCTAACAATCTTTTGAGCACTTTTAATTGAACCATCAGTAAACAACTTTTCAGCTGCTTCTAACTCTTTAAATAAATCTTGACTAGTTTCCACAATATTTTTATATGATGTTTATAATTATACTAAATGAAAAAACGAATTCTAACAGGAATAACAACAACAGGGATACCTCACATTGGAAATTATATTGGTGCTATCAGGCCTGCACTAGAATTAGCCAAGGGATCTGATGAATCATTTTTCTTTTTAGCTGATTATCATTCAATAATAAAGAATCAAAATATTGATGAAATAAAACACTCTGTTGAAAATGTTGCCTTATCGTGGCTTTCTTGTGGTTTAGACCCAAAGAAGACTTACTTTTATAGACAGTCTGATGTTCCCGAGATACTTGAGCTAAGCTGGGTCTTAACCTGTGTAACAGCAAAAGGATTAATGAATAGAGCTCATGCCTATAAAGCTGCAAGTTCAATTAATGCTGATGATCCTGACAAGGGAATAACAATGGGCTTATTTTCTTATCCTGTTTTAATGGCTGCTGACATTTTAATGTTTGATTCAACTCATGTGCCAGTTGGATCTGATCAAATACAACATTTAGAAATGACTCGTGATATTGCAGCAAGATTTAATCATCTTTTTAAACCATTATTAACATTGCCTGAACCAATTATTCAAAAAAATGAAAACGTAGTTTTAGGCACAGATGGAAGAAAAATGAGTAAATCATATGGAAATGTTATTCCTTTACTAGAAAGTGAAAAAAATCTTAAAAAATCAATCATGAAAATAGTTACAAATTCACTTGAGCCTGGTGAACCCAAAGAGTCAAATGATTGTAATGTTTTTGAACTATATAAATATTTTGCGACAGAATCAGAAATACAATCTATGCAACAATTTTATGATGATGGAATTTCTTGGGGTGAAGCTAAAGAGATATTATTTAATTCAGTCAATCAAGAGCTTCAACCAATTAGATCAAAATATGAAGAGCTTTCTAAAAATAAAGATCATATTAATGACTTATTAAGTGATGGTGCTAAAAAAGCTAGATTAATAGCGAAGGAAAAAATACTAGAGATAAGAGAAGCGGTAGGATTATCTAAGATCTTATAATGTCGATATCCGGATCCTCTTGGTTAAAATTTGGTCTATTTACTGTCGGCTTAGGTCAATCGTTTGTATTCGTTTTAGTTCCTCCGCTAGCTAGAGATCTTGGATTGTCTGAAATTCAAACGTCATCTATTTTTGCTATATCAGCTTTAGCATGGGCATCTACTAGCACATTTTGGGGCAGGACTAGCGATAAATATGGAAGGAGAAATATTGCTATTCTCGGTTTGCTTGGCTATGCAATATCTTTAATAGCATTAATAACTCCATTATTTCTAGTTGAAAGGAATATATTACATATTACCTTTTTATTTCCAGCATTAGTTCTTGGAAGATTAATTAATGGTCTAATTGGTTCAGCTACAAGACCTGCTTCATTTGCCTATGTTGCAGACACAAGCTCAAAAGAGAAGAGGACTGTAAAATTTGCAAGACTAGAATCAAGCTTTCTCTTAGGCACTGTTGCAGGACCATTAATAGGAGGGTTTCTATTTTTAATTACTAAAGAAACTCCATTCTATGTGTTTTCATTTTTTGCACTAATAGCTGCTTTAGGGATTTACTCAAGACTCGAATCAACAAATCCAATAACTAGTGATAACAAAACTGCAATTAAAATTAAATGGTCTTCTGAAACAATACTACCATTCCTTATATTTGCAGGTATTTTAAGCCTCTGTCAGGCATCGCTTTTACAATCCATTGGTTTTTATATAACTGATTTGTTTGGAAATTTTGAAAATCTACCAACCTTAATTAGTATGACTTTTGCTTTGTTATCAATATCTACTATTTTCAGTCAATATATCTTTACTGATGCTTTCCCAATAAATAATTACTACTTATTACTATTTGGTTCAATATTGCTTGTATTTTCTTATTTTACAATGGCATATATTCAAACGATATCCGTATATTATCTTTCTATAATTATTTTAGGTTTTGGATTTGGCATGACTAGACCTGCATTATCATCTTCATTATCTTTAGCTCAAAGTCCTGAAAATCAAGGGTCTGCTGCAGGATATTTGGGCTCTGTAATTCCAATAGGGCATATGACTACACCATTTATAGCAATGCCTATATATGCAATTGACCCCTCATACTTGTATTATTTCAGTTCAATCTTATGTATTGGATTAATATTATTTATAATATTGCATCCAACAATGAAAAAAACGCATTTAGTATGAAAAAAGCATTACTTCTAATTAATTTAGGTACTCCTGATAAGCCTTCATACTTTAGTGTTTTTAGGTATCTTAGACAGTTTTTAATGGATGGCCGAGTAATTAATATAAATCCAATTTTAAGATTTTTTCTTGTTAACTTCATAATTTGTCCAACACGATCATTTTCATCAACAAAGATCTATAAAAAAGTTTGGGATGATAATAATGGATCCCCATTGCTCTATAACACTGCAAAATTGTCCAAAAAAGTAGCTAAGAAATTGCCTGAATATGACGTGCATTTTGCAATGAGATATCAAAATCCATCAATTGAGATAGCAATAAAAAAAATTATGGAAAAAAATCCAGATGAAATAGTCATTCTTCCTTTATTTCCACATTATGCCTCAGCAACAACTGGTTCTGTTTATGAAGAAGTTTCAAGAATTTTATCAAAGCAATGGGTGGTACCAAAAATTAATTTCATTAATCAGTTTTATGATAATGAGAAATTTATAGATGCATGGATTGAAAAAGCTTCAAAATTTAATGTTCAATCTTATGACAAAATAATATTTAGTTATCATGGGATTCCTAATAGTCATGTTGATAATGTATATCAAGATTCTGTATGTAGTGATCATAATTGTGAAGATTCAATAACAGAAATGAATAAATTTTGCTATAAAGCAACAACCTATGAAACAACAAAAATTCTAGCCTCTAGACTTAATATTAGCGAAGATAAATATATTGTTACCTTTCAGTCAAGATTAACAAATAAATGGCTTAATCCATTTACTGATGAAGTATTAGAATCCATGCCTAAAGAAGGTAATAAAAACATATTAGTTTTTTCACCGGCTTTTACAGCAGACTGTCTAGAGACGATCATTGAAATAGGCGATGAATATAAAGAACTATTTATAGATTCTGGTGGTGAAAATTTAGATTATGTTGAATCATTAAATTATTCAGATTTATGGGCTGATGCTATTATTGATATTATTAAATAGGAACTTATATGTTTAAAAAAGATTTACTTAAAGGCAAAAGAATTCTAATAACTGGTGGTGGAACTGGTTTAGGCAAAGAAATGGCTAATCATTATGCTGAACATGGAGCTGAATTATTTATTTGTGGCAGAAGAGAGAATGTTCTAAAAAATACAGCTGATGAAATTATAAAAAAATATAATACTAATGTTAATTATCAAACTTTAGACATTAGAGCATCAAAAGATGTTGATGATTACATACAATCTATTTTTGATGATAAACCTCTAGATGGATTGGTAAATAATGCTGCTGGTAATTTTGTATCTCCAACTAAAGATCTATCTCATAAAGGTTTTGATGCTATAGCTAATATTGTATTCCATGGAACCTTTTATATAACTCATTCAGTTGGTAAAAGGTGGATAGAAACTTCAACTAAAGGTTCAATTATAAGTATATTGGCAACATGGATATGGACTGGTTCCCCATATGTGGTTCCTTCTGCAATGTCAAAATCTGGTATTCATGCAATGACACAATCATTAGCTGCAGAATGGGGGAAATACGGTATTAAGGTAAATGGTATAGCTCCAGGACCTTTTCCTACAAAAGGTGCTTGGGATAGGCTTAATCCTGGTGATAATGATGATGGGATGATGAGTACCGTTCCATTAGGTAGAGTAGGTGAAATGCGTGAACTACAAAACTTAGCAACATTTTTAATGGCTGATGGATGTGATTATCTTACTGGACAAACTATTGGACTTGATGGAGCTCAATACCTATCTGGTGGTGGAACTTTTTCACAATTAGATAAGTTATCTGACGAAGATTGGGAAAATATGAGAAAATTAATAAGAGATGCTAATAACAAAGATAAAGCAGACAGAAGTTAACAGGGAGCAATATTATGAGTAATTTTGAAGAAATGAATAATGTACTTAATAAACAAAAAGAATATTTTATTAAGAATGGGCCTCCACCAATAGAATTACGTATCGATCGTCTAGAAAGATTAAAAACACTAATTATGGATAATCGTTACGATTTTGTTGAAGCTTTAAATTCAGATTTTGGAAACAGATCAAAAAATGCATCTATGTTATCTGATGTCTATGGAATAATGCCTGCGATTAATTTAGCTATTAAAAATGTTAAAAAATGGAATAAGGTTGAAAAGAAATCTTCAAATTTTCCATTTGGCCTCTTAGGAGCAAAATCTTATGTTAAATATGAACCATTAGGAACTGTTGGTATGATTTCGCCGTGGAACTTTCCAGTTAATCTTGCATTTGTGCCACTCGTTTCAATTTTTGCAGCAGGAAATCAGGTTATGCATAAACCAAGTGAACATACACCTATAACATCTTCATTACTTAAAGATTTATGTGATGCTGCATATGATGAGAATGAATTTGCAACATTTTTAGGTGGACCAGATGTTGGAGAGTCATTTACAAAATTAAACTTTGATCATCTTCTGTATACAGGCGGGGGTTCTGTTGCAAAACATGTCATGAATGCTGCTTCAAAAAATCTTGTACCATGTACGCTTGAACTTGGAGGAAAATCTCCTGTTGTGATTGGTAAATCTGCTGATTTAAAAACTTCAGCAAAAAGAATTATGTTTGGTAAAACATTAAACGCAGGACAAATATGCTTAGCGCCTGATTATGTTGTTATTCACAAAGATCAAAAAGATGACTTCATAAAAGAAACAAAAGATGCTGTATCAGAATATTTTCCAAATCTAAAGGATAATGATGACTACACATCTATTATTAATGAAAGTCACTACGATAGACTGAAAGATTTATTAGATGATGCTATAGAGAAGGGGGCATCTGTTGATGAAATAAACCCGTCAAATGAAGACTTCTCACAACAAGAATTCTATAAAATCCCCCCAACAATAGTTACTAATACAACAGATGATATGAAGATTATGCAAGAAGAAATCTTCGGACCCTTATTACCTGTTGTTGAATATGATGAAATAGATGAAGCTACTAATTTAATAAACTCTAAAGATAGACCTCTAGGATTATATTATTTTGGTTCGGATAAATCAGAAGAGGACAATGTTTTAAATAAAACTTCTTCAGGTGGAGTAACAGTTAATAATGTTATAAGTCATTTACAACAAAATGATTTATCCTTTGGTGGAGTTGGTCCTTCAGGAATGGGTAGATATAAATCTTTTGAGGGTTTTAAAAATTTTTCAAATCCTCGCGCTTACTACAAAGATGTAAGTTTTAAATTAGACAAATTTTTTGATGCTGTTAGACCTCCTTACAAAGGTAATATTGAAAAAGTTTTAAAACAATTAATGAAATAATTTCGTGTCATCAATTTCTCTGAAATTAGGTTATAAATACCTTAGATCTAATAAAGGAGGAAGTTTTTCTTTCACCACATTGCTTGCAATTATTGGTCTTGCAATTGGAATATCAAGCCTCATAGTTGTAACTTCTGTAATGAATGGTTTTGAAAAAGAACTTGAGGATAGAATTCTTGGTGTAATTCCTCATTCAGTTATAACATCGGATAATCCAATTAGTAATTATGAAAATATAATTACAAATATTAAAAAAAATAGAGAAGTTATTGATGCATCTCCTTATATAAACATTCAAGCTATTGTTTCTTCATCTTATGATACTAGAGGAATTTCTGTTATTGGGATCGATCCTAATATTGAAAAAAATATGTCGATAGTTTCAGACTATATGTTGATTGGGAATCTAGACAACATAGAAAAAGATAATTCGATAATCATTGGATCATTACTTGCAGCAAATATTGGAGCTTATGTAGGAGATCAAATTAATATTACAACATCAGATATTAAAACTTCAATTATTGGATCATATCCAAGGTCAGTAAATTTAGAGATTGTTGGAATATACGAATTAAAAACTGAAATCGATCAGTTTCTTACATTTATTTCACATCAAACAGCACAAAAACTTAAAAATATAAATAATGATGAAACAATTTCAATTAGACTAAAAACTACTAATTTATTTGATGCTGACTTAATTAGTCAAAATGTTCTAGATGATCTCAATAACATTAGTTATTCATATTCTTCATGGAAAAATACTCATGGGACTTTATTTGAAGCAATACAATTTGAAAAGTTATTAATAAGTTTAATGTTATTTCTTATAGTTGGAGTTGCATCTATATTAGTTCTTTCAACAGTTGTAATGACAGTGAAATCAAAAGAAAGAGAGATAGGCATTCTTCTTACATTAGGCGCTAGTAATAAACAAATTATATTAATATTTTTCACTCAAGGTTTATTAGTAAGCTTGATAGGAATTTTTGTAGGAATTATTCTTGGTTTTATATTAATTTTTAACTTAAATAATTTTATAAATTTTATAGAATATTTATTAGGTCGAAACCTACTTGATGCATATTTTATAAACTATTTTCCTTACTACATAGATTTTTTACAGATTTTTATAATTTGTTTAATTTCTTTTTTAATAAGTCTTACGGCTTCATTAGTTCCAGCATTCCGTGCTGTAAAACTTAACCCTGTTCAAATATTAAGACATGAATAAATTAATAAGTAATAATATACATAAATCTTTTGAAATGGGTGATGATTCTTTAGTCGTCTTGAATGATATCAATTTAACAATAAATGAAAATGATTCTGTGGCAATTACAGGGGCGTCTGGAGCAGGAAAATCATCATTTCTTCACATATTAGCGGGATTAGATAAACCTACGTCAGGTAATGTTTACTTTAATGATCTTGATTTATCGTTACTATCAAATAATAGATTAAGCAAAATAAGATTAGAAAATTTTGGCTTTGTATATCAATTTCATCATCTTTTAGAAGATTTAACTGTCGAAGAAAACATTTTTATGCCCGCCTTAATAAATAAATCTCTTGATAATGAAAAAAAATTAATAGTGAAAGATATCATGAGGAGCTTAGATATTTATAAAAGAAAAAATCACCTGCCTTGGAAATTGTCTGGAGGGGAGAAACAAAGAACTGCTCTTGCAAGAGCTTTGATTAATAATCCAAAGTTTTTATTTTTAGACGAACCTACAGGAAATTTAGATTATGAAAATTCACTAATTATTCAAAATCTTCTTTTTGAGATGTCTAATAAATATGGTATTGCTTTAATTACAGCTACTCATGATAATAAGTTCTTGAAATCTTTTAATAAGGTTTATAAATTAAAAGATTCAAAATTGAGTGTAATAGATGAGTGAATTTATAACTGCAGGAGGCCCATTTATGTGGCCATTATTAGCATGTAGTGTTCTAATAATTACTATTTCAATAGAAAGGTCATGGTTCTTACAAAATAGACTTGTTTCTCCTAAAGGCCTTTCAAATCAAATTATTCAATTACTAAATAATGATTTAATGTCTAAAAAACAGGCTTTAGAAATATCAAACCTGTCATCTCTTGGATTTTTACTTATTAATTGCCTCAAATATAAAGATCTTCAAAGAGATAACTTAGAATCCAAAATTGAGGAAAAGGCTATTGAAGTTAAATATGGTTTAGAAAGAAATCTAACAATGTTAGGAACTATTGCCACAATTAGTCCATTGTTGGGTTTGTTAGGTACTGTTGTAGGCATGATTACAGCTTTTACAGGACTTACAGAGACTGCTGGAGCAAATCCTGATCTACTAGCTGCAGGAATATCTCAGGCATTAATTACTACAGCCTTTGGTCTATTAATAGCTGTTCCTGGATTAGTGCTTCATAAATACTTTGAACAGAAGATAAACTATTTACTGATAAATCTACAAAAAGAAGTATCTGGCTTTATCGATATTATTAACAAATGAAATTTATTTCAAATAACAAATCAGACTTTTCTATTGAAATAACACCTTTAATTGATATTGTTTTTTTATTAGTAATATTTTTTGTTGTTACGTCTAAGGTAGGTGATTCTCAGTTTCTCTC
This sequence comes from uncultured SAR86 cluster bacterium, assembly GCA_902560315.1. GTDB lineage: Bacteria > Pseudomonadota > Gammaproteobacteria > Magnimaribacterales > D2472 > SAR86A. The sequence goes on from CACELG010000010.1 coordinate 8,819, forward strand.
TCTTGAACTTCCAAAAACTGAATCATTTCAATATAAAACTGTCCAATCATCAAATGAGATTGTAATTGTTAATAATGGAACAATATATGTTAATGACAGGGTTTTTAGTATTAACAATCTTGAAGAGCTTGATCAGGCTATATTTGAACTTGAGAATAATGGTAATTCGTTTATTTTAAGTGCTGAATCAAATTCTTTACATGTTTGGGTTATTACAGTTATGGATATGCTTAATAAATATGGGTTTAATGAAGTTCAAATAAGAACTATAGAAAAATGAAAACTGGAAGCTTAAGAAGGTTACTTGGTTATACCTTTAGATATAAATGGTCTTTTTTTATAGCTGTATTAGGCTTTATAAGCTTTGCTTTTGCAGATATTGCTGCAGTTGAGTGGATAAGAAGAATAATAAGTTTTGTTAACTCAGAAGAAGACAATTTTAATTCTCTATTAGCTTTATCTCTAATATTTATAGCACTTGGAAGGGGTATTGGTTTTTTCGTTGGAAACTATTTCATGTCTAAAGTTGGTTTTGGAATAGTGCACGATTTAAGAGCAGAATTATTTGAGAAACTTCATAATTTACCAAAATCTTACTTTGATGCAAATCAGTCTGGTCAACTAATCAATAGAATAACTTTTACTACAACTCAAGTAGCCGGTGCAGCATCCAATGCTGTAAAAACATTAATTAGAGAAGGTTTTCTACTAATAGGATTGTTTATATATTTATTAATATTAAATTTTAAACTTACACTTTTGCTCATTGGAACAGCACCTTTAATAGCACTCATTGTTTATGTAGCTGGTAAAAGATTAAAGAAACTTGCAAAAAAGATTCAAACAGCCATGGGAGATGTTACTCATATTGCTTCAGAAGCAGTTGATGGACACGTAGAAATTAAAAGCTTCAATGCACAAGAATATGAAAATGCAAGATTTTTAGAGGCTAATAGCTCTAATAAAAATCAAAATCTAAAATTAGAAGCAACAGGAAATATGGCAACACCCATAATTCAAGTTTTGGTATCAATATCTTTATCAATTGTTGCATATTTTGCATTAGGTGCTCAATTAGGAATATCTTTAGATGCGGAAACATTTGTAGCGTTTTTTACAGCAGCAGGTTTGATGGCTAAACCTATTAGACAATTATCTAATGTAAACATTATTGTTCAAAAAGGTCTTGCAGCAGCTAATGAGATTTTTGATCAATTAGATCAAGAAATAGAAGAAGACGAAGGAAATAACGAAGATAAAATTGAAGGAAAAATTGATTTTAAAGATATTAATTTCTCGTATGACACCGGAAATCAAATCTTATCAAACATTAATTTTTCAATTGAAAAAAATGAAACTGTTGCTATTGTAGGTAAATCTGGCTCGGGAAAATCAACTATAGCTAATTTAATTCCTAGGTTTTATAACCATTCATCCGGAGAAATATTAATTGATGGAAAATCGATAAGAGATTTTTCTCTTAATCATTTAAGATCATCGATATCAATCGTTAATCAATCCCCATCACTATTTAATGACACAATTTCTAAAAATATAGCTTATGGTGATGATTCAATTGATGTTGAGAAGTTAAAAGAATCTGCAAAGCTATCTGGCTGTGATGAATTTATTTCAAATTTACCCGAAGGTTATGAATCAGAAATTGGAGATGATGGAGTATTGTTGTCGGGAGGACAAAGACAAAGATTGGCGATTGCCAGAGCTTTTTACAAAGACTCTCCAATAATTATTCTTGATGAGGCGACTTCTGCACTCGATACAGAATCAGAATTAATTGTACAAGAGGCATTAGAAAAACTAATTACCGACAGAACTACTATTGTTATTGCTCACAGGCTGTCAACTATTGAAAATGCTTCTAAAATTATTGTATTAGATAATGGGATTATTGCTGAAACAGGAACACATGATGAATTGATTAAAAATGAGTCGATATATCATTCCTTATATAAAAATAAATTTGAAGATTCACCAGATACAAAACCAAAAACATCAAAATCTACACAATTATTTATGCCTGAATATGATGATGAAACTTATTCAAGTTTTGTAGTAGATAGTTGGTATAAAAAAAGTTTATGGTTATATTTGTTATATCCATTCTCACTGTTGTTTTCATATTTAACCTCAAGACGAAGAAGGAGATATATTAAAAATAAAGAAATTTCTTATAAATCAGATATTCCAATTATCGTTGTTGGAAATTTAACAATTGGGGGCACTGGAAAAACTCCTCTAGTTAAATATATTGCTAATGAATTAGCAAATAAAGGTTATAAACCAGGAATTGTGAGCAGAGGATATGGTGGTAAATTTAAAGAAACTCTTCAAGTTACAGATGAAACTTCAGTTAAAGAAACAGGTGATGAGGCACAAATTTTATCTAAATTAAACCTTCCATTTTATATAGATAGGAATAGGGTAAGAGCTGTTAAAAAATTAACTAAAGACCATAATTGTGATGTCATTATCTCTGATGATGGTCTTCAACATTATAAGATGGGTCGCCATATTGAAATAGCTGTAATAGATGGGAAAAGAAGATTTGGTAACAATTTAACCTTTCCTGCAGGACCATTAAGAGAGTCTAAAAATAGGCTAAATTCTGTAGATTTCATTGTTAATAATAGCGGTCCTACAGAAGAGGATGAATATTTAATGAATATAAGCCCATCTAATTTTGTTCATTTAAAGTCTGGTAAGTCATATTCAATTGATAAGTGGCCAATGCATAACCAAATTCATGCTGTTGCAGGTCTCGGAAATCCAGGAAGATTTTTTGATTTATTAGATAAGCTTGGCTTTGATAGTATAAGACATCCATTTCCTGATCATCATAATTTCTCTTCAAGTGATATTTTTTATTTAGATCATTTACCAATTGTTATGACTGAAAAGGATGCTTCTAAATGTAAAGACTTTGATAATAATAAGATTTGGTATTTAACTATTGATGCAGACGTTACTAATAAATTTATTGATAAACTAGATAAAAAACTTAAATCAATATAAGAAAATGAGTAGCGAAGTATATATTTTAATACCATCGCGAATTGGCTCAACCAGACTTCAAGACAAGCCATTAATTGATCTAAATGGTAAAACTCTTATACAAAGAGTTTTAGTCAACTCTTTAGAAGTAAATAAAAATTCTTTTGTGGCAACTGATTCACTGAGAATAAAAGAAAATATTGAAAAAATATCTAATAATGTTGTTATGACCTCAGATAGCCATATTTCAGGAACAGACAGAATATGCGAAGCTGCAAATAAATTAAACCTTGATGAAAATACATTTATTTTAAATCTTCAAGGTGATGAACCATTTCTACCAAAGAAATTAATATCTGATGTAGTAAATGATTTCTTTATAAATGAATGCGATGTTATTACAGCATCTAATGAGATTAAATCAAATGATGAAATAGATAATCCTAATTGTGTATTGGTTGAGACAGACAACAATAACATTGCAACTAAATTTGTAAGAACTGGAAAAATAAATAACCCAAGAAGACATATTGGAGTTTATGGATATAGATTAAGCACATTAAATAAATTAGTTAATTTAAAGCCAACTCCAAATGAACTAGAGTTAAAGTTAGAACAATTAAGATTCCTAGAAAACAATTATTCAATATATGTTACAAATTTCAAAGGAGATATACCTCATGGTATAGATACAAATGAAGATGTAATTTCTGCTAAAAGATATCTAAATGAAAATATTAAATAACATTAATATTAATAACTCTTTAAAGATAAAATCTAATGCAAAATATTATGTTGAACTAAGATCTAAAAAAGACTTTAATCAATTTCAAGAATTTATATCCAATAATAAATTACCAATACTAATTGTTGGAGAGGGAACAAATCTGGTATTACCAAATTTTTATAAAGGCATAGTTGTTAAGCCAATATTTAATAGTATTAATTATGATAAAAATTTAGATATTGTGTCTGTTGGATCGTCTGTTAATTGGAGCGACTTTGTTACTGAAATGGTTGATAAAAATATATATGGTTATGAAAATTTATCATCTATACCAGGTAGTGTTGGAGCATCACCTATTCAAAATATTGGCGCTTATGGTCAAGAAGTATCAAGACTTATTAATAGCATAGATTGCTATGACTATAAAAAAGGCAAATTTATGAAGTTGCATAAAGATGAATGTGATTTTACTTATAGAAATTCTATTTTTAAAAATAATACTTTAATTATTTATAACATTAACTTCATAACTAATTACAAAAATATACTTAATCTCGAATATGAGTCTATCAAAAAATATATTTCAACTCATAACACGAACATAAATAATATTAAATTAAAAGATGTCTCAGTTATGATAACCAACATCAGAAATTCAATACTACCCAATCATTTAAAAATACCTAATGTTGGAAGTTTTTTCAAGAACTCAATAGTTAAAATAGATGATATTGATACAACAAAACATTCACTTAATGAATTAATAACATGGAAAATTGATTCTCAGTTTGTCAAAGTTGGCTCTGCTCGTCTAATAGATCTAATTAAAGATGACCTAAACAAATATGAAAATGTAAATATTTATAAAAATCATTCTCTTGTATTAATTACTAACTCCAAAGCTTCTCAAGAAGAGGTATTAAATTTTGCTGATAACATAAAGCAAAAAGTTTATGAGGTTTTTAAAATTTCAATGGATATTGAGCCAACTATTATTACTAACTAGCCTATGTTTCTTTGGTCAGCTTTAGCACATCTAATTGCATTAACAAGTCCTGGACCTGATACAGCGATTATCCTTAGACAAATATCAATATATGGAAGAAAAGAGGGTATTAAAGCAGCATTAGGTATTGGTGTAGGGATATACGCACATTGTCTATTGGCTATTAACGGCATCTCATTGATTATTTTATCTAATGATCTATATAAATTAATCATTAGTATTGTTGGTGGAACATACATTTCCTACCTGGGTATTTCTATGTATTTTAGTAAAAATAATGATGACGTCTATAATACTGAAATTAAATATAAAAATAGCTTTACTATAGGCCTCATTACAAATATTTTTAATGTAAAAGCTTTTTTATTTTTTGTTTCGCTATTCAGTGTCTTATTAGATAGTATGTATGGAGTTCTTTATTATATTTATCCCATTTATTTTTCATTAACTTCGGCAATATGGTTTATTTTCTTAAGTTATATCTTAACAATACCAAGATATAAAAATTTCAATATCAATACAAACAAACACATATCATCCATAATGGCATTATTATTATTTTTAATCGGGCTATATATATTATTTAGATCATTAAATGAGTATTTCTAAAATTCAAAAAAATCTTGAGGGTTACAATAATTTTCCTCCAGTCGAATTATGGAATCCTGCATTATGTGAAGGTCAGGAATTTTATATCGATAGAGAAGGAGAGTGGTTCTATAACAAATCTCCAATTAAAAATAAAAAACTTCTAAATCTTTTCTCAACCGTATTAAGAAAAGATAAGAATGAATATTTTTTGGTAACACCAGTTGAAAAAGTTCCTGTTAAGGTTGAGTTGGCTCCATATAAAATAATTGATTTTGAAGTTAATGATGAAAAAGTACAACTTATAACAAATTTAAACTTTCAATTTATTTTAGATAAGACTAATACCACAAGATTAATAAACCATAACGATTCATTAATACCATTAGTAAATGTAAGAAGCAATATTGAAGGATTTTTTAATAGAAATACATACTATAAGTTAGTTGATCTGGCTTTAGAGAAAGAGTTTATAGATAATAATTTTCTATATATTCCTAGTAATCAAATAAATCATATAATTGGTAAAGTTGCATAAGAAACTTAAATTAAAATCTAAAGAATGTCCTGTTTGTAAAAGATCTTTTACATGGAGAAAGAAATGGGAAAAAAACTGGGAAGATGTAATTTATTGCAGTGAAAGATGTAGACGTTCTAAGAATTCAAAGTAGTTTCAATCCATTGATCTATATAAAATTCTAATAAATCTAATGGTAAAGAGCCCCTTTTTAAAACTTCATGATGAAAATCTTTTATATCATATTTATCACCTAACATTTTTTCTGACTTGTTCCTTAGCTCCAATATTTTTAATTGTCCTATTTTGTATGCAAGAGCCTGTCCAGGCCATGCAATATATCTGTCAACCTCATTATTAATATCTAGAATAGACTTTGCTGAATTTTCAACAAATATATTTATTGCTTCATCTCTAGTCATATTCTTATAATGCATTCCTGTATCAACGACTAATCTTATAGCTCTCCACATATCATATGTAAGTTGTCCAAATTTATCATATGGATCATCATAAATACCCATAAATTCACCAAGCTCTTCACTATACAAACCCCATCCCTCAACAAATGCAGTTATTCCTTGATATTTTCTAAAAGACGGTACATTTTCTAATTCTTGAGCAATTGATATTTGAAAATGATGACCAGGTACTGCTTCATGAACTGTTAACACAGGAATTTCATATTTAGGCCTTGATTCTGGTTTGTATAAGTTCGCATAAAAATAACCAGGTCTTCCTGGACTAGGGCTATTGTAATAGGCAGTAGTTGTAAAAGGAGCTGATTCATCTGGGATTGGTATCACACCATAAGGAGCTCTTGGAAAAACTTTAAAGATCTTTGTTAATAGCGGATCAATCTTCTTAGACATGATTAGATATGCATTAAACAAGTCTTCAGAATTATCATAATAAAACCTTGGGCTTGTTCTTAAATAATTTAGAAAAGAATTAAAATCTCCCTCCCATCCAACTTGATCAATAATATTATCCATTTCAGAACGAATTCTTTTAATCTCATCTAATCCTATCTGATGTATTTCATCGGGTGTAAGTTCTGTTGTTGTATAAAATCTAGCTAAATATTCATAATATTGTTTTCCACCTGGTACCTCGCTAATACCAATAGAATCTCTAGAATTTGGCAGATATTCTTCTATTAAAAATTCATTTAAATCTATATATGCAGGAATAATTTTATTTAAAATAATTTCTTCTGCTAACTCTATAAGTTCATTTTTATCTGTGGGGTTAATTAAATTTTCATCAGCATTTGTAAATACTTTCATATAGGGATTATTCTCTATGTCAGAATCAATAATTGCCTGTATTTGTTTGACAACACCTTCAGTTATCATTTTTGGCTGAGTAATACCTTTTTCAAGACCTTCTTTATTTATATCTAAAAAGTTATTAATATTTTGTGAAAATTGATCTAGTCTCGATAACCAGTCGTAATAATCTTTACTTGATGTATATACAAGTCTATTTCCAGTTTCGTAAAAACTTTGTATACCTCCTCTTTGATTAATTCTAAGGAAGTAAGTGGGGAAATTTGCTTCCTCAATTTCTCTCGTAATATCAAATTCATAAAGCTTATAGTTCAATACATTATCTTCAGTTAATTTTGAAATATTAATTTCTTTTAAACTTTTTAAAGATTCAATATTAGACTGATATTCATCTAAATATTGTTCAATACTATTTGAATTTATTTTATTATTTAATCTTTTATCACCAACATATGAAGCGAATAAAGGATTTTTATTTAAAGTTTTATCCCACTCTTCATTAAGGAAATTAATAAATTTTATATTTTCGTCAACTACTAATGGTTTATTAATCTCATTGTTTGAAACTTCAATATTTGAACATGATATTATAAATAATGAAGTAACTATTAAAAATTTATAATTCATATAACATTTGTAACTACATATTTGGATAATTCGGCCCACCTGGTCCTTCAGGGCTTACCCAATTAATATTTTGTGAAGGGTCTTTTATGTCACATGTCTTACAGTGAACACAATTCTGAGCATTTATAACGAATTTTTTTTCATTATCTTTCTCGACAACTTCATAAACTCCTGCTGGGCAATATCTTTGAGCAGGTTCATCATACATTGGTAGATTTACACTAATAGGTATAGTTGGATCAACTAATTGCAGATGACATGGCTGATCTTCTTCATGATTTGTATTAGATAAATATACAGAAGATAGTTTATCAAAAGAATAAACTCCATCAGGTTTTGGATAATCTATTTTTGGCATATCATCTGCCTTTTTTAAGCATGCATAATCTGGTGTGGGATGACTCATTGTAAAAGGTAATTTACCTCTAAATATAAATTGATCAATGACATTTACTGCTGCACCAATTAGAGCACCAAATTTATGAAATATTGGGCCAAAGTTTCTAGATTTGTATAGCTCTGTATAAATCCATGATTCGTTTATTTTTGAATCAAAATCAACTGAGATATTATTTTGTAGTGTATCAAAAGCGTGCTTTCCAGCTATTTCACCAGATTTCATTGCAGTATGTGAACCTTTTATTTTTGAAAAAACTAAGGTTCCTGCATTACATCCAATTAACAAGCCTCCAGGAAATTCCATTTTCGGTAAAGATTGAAGACCACCTTTTATAAGAGCCCTTGCACCATAGGATAACCTTTCACCTCCAATAAGATATTTTTTTATTGAGGGGTGTGTTTTCCATCTTTGAAATTCATCAAATGGACTAAGGTGAGGATTTTTATAATCCAATGGTATAACAAAACCAATATATACTTCATTATTTTCACCATGATAAAAATATGAACCAGCTGCTATATCTGGGGTAGGCCAACCATTAGTATGTATTACCAATCCTTCTTCATGTAATTTTGAATCAATCTTCCATACTTCCTTAAAACCGATACCATAATGTTGAGGATCTTTTCCGTCAGATAAATTAAATTTATTTATAACTTGTTTACCTAAATGACCACGACATCCTTCTCCAAGTATTGTCAGTTTAGCTTTAATATTTATACCTGGTTCATTTCCAGGTTTCATTTCACCAGACTCTGATATACCCATATCACCGGTTTGAACACCAACTACCTCATCATTTTCAATTAAAAGCTTGCTGGCAGGAAAACCAGGAAATATTTCAACACCTAAATTTTCTGCCTGTTCACCAAGCCATCTACATAGATTACCTAAACTAATAATATAATTACCATGATTATTCATTTCAGGCATCAAAAATGGCGGAACAGGTATACCTATATTCTTCAAAAAATAATAAATTTTATCTTTTTTTACAGGCACATTGAGAGGTGCATTTAACTCTTTCCAATTCGGAATCAATTCATCTAGTGCATTGGGTTGAAAAACATTGCCTGATAATATGTGAGCTCCGATTTCAGAACCTTTTTCTAAAAGGCAAATAGAGTAGTTGGTATTGTTTTCTTGATTAAGTTGGGCAAATTTAATAGCTGCAGCAAGTCCTGAAGGACCTCCTCCAACAATTACAACGTCATATTCCATAGTTTCTCTGTGCATAAGATCCTTTTTAAATTATTGTAATTTGTAACCTAAATACATTACAATTATAGCCTCTTATAAGTACCATTTATATAAAATATAAAGATATGAAAATTCTAGTTCCAATTAAAAGAGTTGTCGACTATAACGTTAAGGTAAGGCCATTATCTGATAATTCAAATGTCGATTTAAATAATGTAAAAATGGCAGTAAATCCATTTTGTGAAATTGCATTAGAAGAAGCCGTAAGATTAAAAGAATCAGGTAAAGCAACAGAAGTAGTTGCAATTTCTGTAGGTAAATCAGACTCTCAGGAACAATTAAGAACTGCATTAGCACTGGGGGCTGATAGAGCCACATTAATTGAAACTGATTCAATTTTAGAACCTTTAGCTATTTCAAAAGTTCTTCAAAAAGTAGCTGAAGATGAAAAACCCGATCTTATAATTTTAGGTAAACAAGCCATTGATGGAGATAATAATCAAACTGGTCAAATGTTAGCAGCCTTGCTTGATTATCCTCAAGCAACAAATGCGTCTGAATTAGTTATTGAGGAATCATCTGTAAAAGTAACAAGAGAAATAGATGGAGGCCTTCAGACACTTGAATTAAATATTCCAGCAATTATTACAACTGATCTTAGATTAAACGAACCAAGATATGCATCACTTCCAAATATTATGAAAGCAAAGAAAAAAGAACTAAACATAATACCTGTTGCTGATATGGGTGTTGATGTTGATCCAAGATCAGAATTATTATCAGTTGAGCTTCCTCCCTCAAGAGAGGCTGGAATTATAGTTGAAACAGTTGAACAACTAGTTGATAAATTAAAAAATGAAGCCAAGGTGATTCAATGAGTATTTTAGTAATAGCAGAACATGATAATAGTAATTTAAAGGGCTCAACATTAAATACGATAACAGCTGCTTCTTTGCTTGACGGCGAGATATCAGTGTTGATTGCTGGTTCAAACATGAATTCTGTTGTTGAAGAAGCACAAACAATCGATGGAGTGAGTAAAATCCTTACATGCGATAGTGATAGTTACTCTAATTCTATTGCTGAGGATTTATCATCATTAATTATAGCTAACTCTGATGGTTATACTCATATTTTAGCTCCAGCAACAACTTTTGGTAAGAATCTAATGCCAAGAATATCTGCAAAATTAGATTCACAACAAATATCAGACATTATATCTGTTGAATCTGCAGATACTTTTAAAAGACCAATTTATGCTGGCAGCTGTATAGCAACTGTAAAATCAAATGATGCAGTTAAGATAATTACAGTTAGATCAACAGCTTTTGATTCTGCAACATTAAATAACTCGGGTATTGAAGTTGTTGGTATTAATGATGAAGGCTCATCAGGAATAAGCAAGTTTGTTGGAGAGGAATTAGCTCAAAGCGATAGACCAGAACTTACAGCAGCAAATATTGTTATATCAGGTGGAAGAGGAATGCAGTCAGGTGATAACTTCCATTTATTGGATTCAATTGCTGATAAATTGGGTGCCGCTGTTGGTGCTTCAAGAGCAGCGGTTGATGCAGGTTTTGTTCCTAACGACTATCAAGTTGGTCAAACTGGTAAAATTGTAGCGCCAGATTTATATATTGCTGTAGGTATATCAGGAGCGATTCAACATTTAGCGGGCATGAAAGACTCAAAAGTTATCGTTGCAATTAATAAAGATGAGGATGCACCAATATTCCAAGTTGCAGATTATGGTCTTGTAGCAGATTTATTTAATGCATTACCTGAACTAGATTCGGCTCTATAATATATAAATATTGAATAAAATTTTTAAAAAAGAAAATAGCTTCATAATTACACTGTTAATAAGTATTTTCTTTCTCATAGGCTTTTACTTATTAAGTTATTTTCAAATTATCCAATCTGTTGATTCATTGGCTGTTATCGGAGAAGCATCTAGATGGTGTGAACGAATAAGTGATGGACCATTTAGAGAACCAATTAATACAATAAGTAATTTGGGATTTATGGTAGTTGGACTATATATCTTATACAAATTATCAAATGAAACTTCCTTTAATGATTTTTCTGGTTTAAATAATATAACTATCTTATATGGTGTCTGTGTAGTCTACTTAGGACCTGGCTCAATGATGATGCATGGTACAAATACTGAATGGGGTGGATGGGCAGATAATCTAAGTATGGTTATGTATATTATTATCCCTTGGCTTTATAACATTTATAAAATGTCTAATTGGACAGTTAATACTTTTATGAAGGTTTATTTTTCAATAGTTGTTTTTTATGCTGTTATGAGAGGTCTTTTTGGTGATGGAATGGGGATAGGATTAAGCTTATTTGGTGTTTCAATTGGCCTATGGGTAATAAGTGAATTTTTATATAAATTTTGGTCACCAAATATGAGATTCTTATCTGGTTTTGTTGGCTTCTTAGTTTTAATGTTATTTGGAACATTTCCAGCGGAGGTATATGCAAATATTGGTGAATATTGGTGGATTATATTCTTTTGGTTACCTGGTCTTTTAGCAAATCAAAAACCCAAGGGAATTAGAACATATAGATGGTATTTTGCAGGGATGGTTGCATACATGAGTGCCTTTGCAATATGGTTAACAGGTGTTCCAGACAGTGATTCATGCAATCCAGATTCAATATTCCAAGCCCATGGTTTTTGGCATTTATTAACTGCTCTTTCAACAATACTATTTTTCTATCACTATAGATCTGAGAGATTAACTTAGAATTTTATTACAACCTGTTCCTTTAAGATAATCAGTTACATCATTCTTATCTATATCTGATAATTTATTAAATTCATCTTTAATCCAATTTAAGCATTTAACTTGATACGGGAATGTTTTTTGTTTCCACTTTGATTCATCAATTTTGGTTTCCCATACATCTTCTCCTTTTCTATGTGCTTCAGCATTACTAATAAGACATGGAATATATACTCTTCCAATTTCAATAAATAAATCTTTTAAAGACTTGGGAAGATTATCTAATTCATTCCATCCATACTCATTTGATTGAAAATAATTAATTGATGATGACTTATCAGAATTTTGATTTTTAACACCAAAAAATTCTCCAATTCCACCTTTATCATGTAACCCTGATAAATCAGACATGATATTAACCCAAGCCACTGTCCTTGGTGAAATTTTGATTGCTATGTCTCTTGGTGTTGGGTCAAAACCCACTAATTGAGTCAATTGACCATATAATGCAAAATCTGATGATGAAGGCCTTTGTCCAAACATAAAAGAAGAATTAGATAGATGATTCTCCAATGATGATAAATAACGTTTATAACTTTGATCAATTAGCTCTGCCGTTTCATCATTAGAACCAACGACCCATAATCTATTAATTTGTCTATCAGCAATATGATTACCAAATTCATGCATAGATTCATCATCAATATTTAATTTATGTTGAAGGACTAACATTTTTTTAGCGTTTTCAGCATCATCTTTAAAATGCCATCGATAATGAAACATATACTTTGTTGTCCACTCATCAGCAAAATCTTCAAGTAGATAATTAAGAAAGCTAAGGGTAGGGGAATTTGGAATAACAGACTTTTCACTATATAAATCTTCAAGATATCTAATAATTGGAGTTGTATCTGTTTTACATAATAGCTCACTATCATTATCAAAAATCATTGTTGGTAATAGAACAGGTTTAGGAGGATCAATATTAAGCATAGATAAATTATGAATTACATCACCCCATGAAACCGTATATGGAATATTTCTATATCTCAGAAGAGATAATATTTTTTGTGTATAGGGCGACCCAGAATTACCAAATACTTTGATAGGTTTAGTCATTAATAATTATCCTAATGGATCATTGGATTCAGTGCCTAATGCAATTGCTTTTTGAAATGCTGGTCTTGATTCAATATTAGAAACATATCTTTTGATATTTTCCATATCCTCATTTACTGCACCAAATCTATTAGCCATAAAGCATGAATGACCTAACATACAATCCGCTGCTGAAAATTCACCAATAAGATAATCTTTGCCTTCAAGATTAGCATTTACAGGATTTAATGATTTAGATAGTAAATTCTTAGCTTGACTTAATACCGTTTCATCTCTTCTATCAGGTGGCAGTAAGACTGTGTGAACAACGATTTGATTCATTGGAGGCATTACCATTCCTTCACAATAATGGAGCCACTGAAGATAGTATGGATATTCATTGGATTGAACATCTGGTTTTAAGCCGTTATCACCATATTTATCTAATATATATTGAATTATTGCTCCAGATTCAAAAATAGATATATCCCCGTCTTCTATAACCGGAACTCTTCCAAGAGCATGTCTGGCTCTATGTTCTGGTGATTTAAGACCTTCTTTTGTAAACGGTAACACTACAAGTTCATACTCTAGTTTTAACTCTTCTAGAAGCCATGCAACTCTTCCAGCTCTTGTACTAGGTGTTAAGTATAGTTTAATCATTATTACTCCTTATTTTTTTACCATTTTTTGGGCATTTTTAATAAATTCTTTAGTTTTATCTTTATCTTTTAGTTCTTTATCGATATTAATTTCTATTGGAACTTTAATACCTTTAAGCATTCCTGGTTGTTCATACATTGCATTTTTCCATCTTTCCAGGTGGTTTAATCCATCTGTTGAAACCCCTGACCATTTATGAGTTCTAACCCAACACCAGTTAGCTATATCTGCTATTGAATAATCACCAGCCAACCATTCATTATTTTCTAAATGAGAATTTAATACTTCAAATAATCTTCTAGATTCATTTTGATATCGATCAATAGCAGGTTGTATCTTTTCTGGAAAATATCTAAAGAAAACATTAGCTTGACCCATCATTGGACCAACTCCACCCATTTGAAACATTAACCACTCATTAACTTTAGCTCTTTTAATTGGATCAGAACTTATTAATTTATTAGCTTTATCTGCTAAGTAAATCATTATGGCTCCTGACTCAAATATAGATAAATTATTTTCTGTATCGATAATTGCAGGAATTCTTCCATTTGGACTAATTTTTAAAAAGGTGGGTTTTTTTTGATCTCCTTCTCCAAGATTAACTAAAATTGCCTTGTATTCCATTTTAAGTGCCTCAAGTGTGCATGAGACCTTATGTCCATTAGGAGTAGGGGCTGTATATAGTTCTATCATAATTTATCTTTAATAAAATCTATTATTACTTTAGATAATTCTTTTGATTTAGTCCATTGAAAAAAATGTCCACCACCAATATTTGGGACACTTATTGCATTAGGCACCATATTTAATACATCTTTTTCCATAGCATTTGTAACAGGATCATCACCAGCAAATACAGAAAGAAATGGCTTATCAGTTTTATTAAAAAACTCTCTTGCTTTTTTTTGAGCATTAAGGGATTGATCAGGAATAATAGGAACGTGGCTAGGCATTGCTCTAGGACCCATTTTATATTCAGATGATGGATATGGTGCTTCATAGGCTCTCATTAAATCATTGATATAAGGTGATAATTTTTCTAAGCCAAGTGAATATAAAATATAATGATTCCTTATAACTTTTTTAGGTCTTTTTTCCATCATAAGTGAATTAAGTAGGCCAACTGGTAGATTTTTAGTATCCCAACAAAACTTTTGCCAGTACATAAATTTGAGTGCTGGATGTAATTTACCTGAATCCATTTTTCTTATTTCTTTTGCCATACTCATAGGGGTGAGTTTTATATTGCTCTTTCTAAATTTTTTAACTTCCTTTATTACATCTGAAGGAGTATTAGGCATATAGGGTAGGCCAGTATTACCCATTGATACCTTGGTAAACCTTTCATCATTATCAACTATCATTCTCAAACCAATAAGACCTCCCCAATCTTGGCCGAAAAAAGTTAAATTATATAAATCGTTCTTTACCAACCATTGATTCATCCAATCAACTTGATTTTGATAGCTGTAGTCATCTCTAGAACTTGGTTTGTCTGATTTACCATATCCAACAAGATCTGGAGCTATTACTCTTATTCCAGCATTATTGAGTATAGGAATCATCTTGGAATATAAATAACTCCAAACTGGTTGACCGTGCATAGCAAGAAGTATTGGGCCATCTTTAGGCCCTTCATCAATATGATGAATCCTTATCTCAGTACCATCTTCAGCAGATATATTTGTATAAATAGGAGCAAATGGATAACCTTTAATTTTCTTAAAGTATTTATCATCCGTTCTTAAAACTTTCACTAAAATTCCTTTATTACACCATCTTTTACTAATTCTTCTATTAATTCATCAAAAGGAGTATCTTGACCAAAATAATAATTTCCATTGTAAACATTTAGAGGCACTCCATGATGTCCCGCTTCCTTTTGATCCATCTGATTTATCTCTATTTCTTCAATTAACTGTGATTCATGTTGCTTTATGGAATCTCTTACTTCTTGAAGATCCTCACCAAATTCTGTAAAAACATTTTCTAATATTTGATCACTATTCCAATTTTTTACACTCCATATGGCTTTAGATAATTCATAAGCAAATTCCATACCTTTACCTCTATTACACATAAGTTGTCCCATATGACATACGTCAAAGATATATGGTTGATTGTCTGAAATCTTACCAGTAATAGTATTTTGTTTTATTGGATCTGGTTTGATTGGTAAATTTAATGACATATTAAGTTTTTTTGCCTTTTTTTTAATATCTACCATTACAGATGCAAAATATAATATATTTTTTTTTCTAAAAAATTCAGGTAATCGTATTGCTATTGGATATACAATTTTAAAGTTAACATCAACATTATATTCATTTTTTAGCTTTAACATTCTTGGTAATATTAAATATGAATATGGACTTCGATAAGAAAAATAAAAATCAATCATTTAGTTGACCTCCTTTTTTTAATGATAAACAAAACATAATAATTATGTATATTAAAAATGGTAAGTTAGAAATAACACCTGGAGGTGTATTAATGTAGTAATCCTCAGTTAGTGGATGTAGATAACCTGAAATTAATCTGAAACATTGATCTAGAAGACAAATCAAATATATTAATGGTATTAAATTTTTATACTTTATAAATAAAATTAATAAAATAATTGTTAATGACACTTGCGTAGCACCCCATAGAGATGCAAATAAGTAAACAAGTATATTAGGGTCTAAACCATTAATAACAGGAAACTCTTTAATCGTTGCGATACCAACAAGACCTGAACTTTCTGCTAAAAAATGTACCAGTGATCTAAAAATATAAATTGCAAATATTGGATATAAACCATATATAGCTACTTTTAAACCTTTGTATTCGTTATTTAAATTTGAAGGTAGTAAAACCATTAATTTATTTGATCTATAATAATTTCATCATTTCCAATAGGCATAATGACTCTTGTTCCATCATCAGAAAGTGTATAGTTATTAAATATTCCTTCAATAGGTCTAAAAAATACTCTTTCCATTAAAGTATTTCGAGGTGTTGGTATCGAATGGTAAATGAGCAAATGTTTTACATTAGCATCTCTAGCAATTTCACCTGCTTCCTCTATGCTTGTGTGATAGTCTTGAATATCAAATAGTATTTTGTCCATTTGAGGTATTGGAGCAAGTCCTCTCATCCTTTCAACTATATCTATTGATATAGCAGAATGCACTAATAGATCAACATCTTTTGAATAATTTAGAACGCTTCCATCATGAATAGTGTCCCCGCTGATAACTACTGTTCTTCCCTTATATGATATTTTAAAACCAAAAGCTGAATTTACTGGATAATGATCAACTACAAAGGGTAAAATTTCTAATCCTGGAGTATCATTTGGAATTAATTGATTAGCTATAATTTGGATTGCACTAAATCCTGCAATACTCATTGGTAGCATATCATCTCCATGATGTTCATTTCTGTATTGATAATCTGCTGAGTATGCTAGTTCAAATCCCTTAGTAACAAGATTTATTCCCTCTGGACCATAAACTTTTAATGGTGAATTTCTTCCTTGAATCCATGATTGAAGATGGGCATCTGGTAAATCAGCCATATGATCTGAATGCATATGTGTTATCAAGACTGCTTTTACATTTGGCCATTGCAATTGGTATTGAGTAAGGTTATTAACACTACCATTACCTAAATCGAAAATGTATATATCATCACCAGCTTCTACGAGGACACATGATTCAGCTCTTCCAGGAGATGGAAGAGGGGATCTTGAACCACAAATAACAACTTTTAATGTATCTTCATTATCTAAAAAAGGCTCTGCGCTAGATAGTATATTTTTTAAACCAATATTTAAGATTCTGTCTTGTAGTGAATGAGAGTTTAATGATACTAGGCCAATAATAAGTATTGAAACCACACAACTTGTTAATATTAATATTTTCTTCATATTTTTTTAAATCGTTTCTATATTAAGCTGTCCCTCTAATCCAGCATCTCTATGAACATGAATTTTTTGATATTCTGGATCCATTGTCATTTCGAACATTGCTTTCCTATTGGGGTATTTTGCTATTGCAATTGAATCCCACATTTCTTCAACTTCTCCCAGCATTAATCTATTTACTTTACCAGCAAATAGAAATTCTCCACCGTATTTTTCTACTAAATTAATTACTTCAGCTGCATAAAGACCATATGCCTCTTCTCCTGAGAGATTTGTATCACGACCATCATCATAGATCGCCTTTTCTTTATATTTAAGTAAATTTACCATTGATATTGGACCAATTTCAGGGTTTTCTAAAAAGCCATTAATTTGCTCTTCATTTGGCGTAATTTTATTTTTAACTTTCATAATTAATCTACCTTTGACATTTATTACAGCAATATATTATCTTTATTATATAACTGGAGAATGTTGGTGAATAAATTTTTTTCAATTTTATTTTTTATTTTAGTTATATCATTAGGATTACTTCAATATATTAGAAATTCTGAACCATCAATAAATTATGATAGGTTCAATTTAGTTTCTCCAGGTATATTAAGAACTCCTGATGAAAGATTTAATGACTTAAAAGACTTTCCGTTTAGCCCTAATTACTTGATTATTGGTGATACAAGAATTCATTACATTGATGAAGGACCTAAAGATGGTCAGATTATTTACCTACTTCACGGAGAACCGACATGGAGTTATTTATTTAGAAAAATTATTCCTACTCTTGTAAAGAATGGTTATAGAGTTATTGCACCAGATATGGTTGGATTTGGTAAATCAGATAAATACATCTCGACAGATGATTATTCGCACCAAATGCATGTAGATAAAATGACTCAATTAATTATTGAACTAGATTTAAATAATATTACTGCTCATTTTCATGATTGGGGTGGACCAGTAGGGTTGAGAGTTTTAGCAGAGGAACCTGATAGATTCGATAGAGTTATTGCAACTAATACGAGTTTACCAGCAACTGGAAGAGGTTTTATAAACGATTTACGTAGTTACTTATTATGGCCAATATTTAAATTTACGATATGGTTACAAGGTCCCGCATCATGGGAAGAATTTATTGGCGGTGATGGATTCACAAATTGGATTAGATATTCAACCTATACAGATAATATTGATATTGGTGGAATCATGCAGGTTCTTGGATCTGTATCTGATGAGGAGAGTCTTGCTTACGAAGCTCCATATCCAAATGCATCATATAAAGCCGGAGCACAAATTTTTCCTTATTTAATTCCTAGTGAAATTAGAAAAAATGAAATGGCTTATAGAAATGTTTTAGAAAAATGGAATAAACCTTTTTTAATAGCTAATTCTGATAACGACCCAGTTACTGGAAATAATCCTGAAATAGTAAAGCTACTTAAGCGTATACCAACAGCACAAGAAATTATTATAAAAGGTCCTGGACACTTTGTTCAGGAGGAAGCTGGACCAGAATATGCTCAATTAATCATTGATTTTATTAATGGAAATCCACAGGGATTTAGTATTGAGTCAATAACTTTAAATAAAAATTCTATTTTATAAATTTATAGATACAATTATTAAATGAATAGAGTAACTGATCATACTGGGTCAAAATATCCAATTATTCAAGCTCCTATGGGTTGGATTGCAAGAAGCCAACTTGCTTCAGCGGTTTGTGAAGCTGGTGGAATGGGAATTATAGAAACCTCATCTGGTGAGGTTGACAATTGTAAAAAAGAAATCCAAATGATGTCAAAGCTAACAAGTAAACCTTTCGGAGTTAACTTACCTTTATTATTTTTAAAAGATGATTCTATGGTTAAATTTTGTGTTGAATCAGGTGTTAGATTTGTAACAACTTCTGCTGGTGATCCTACAAAATATGTTGGCGTATTAAAAGATGCTGGTATAACTGTTTATCATGCTGTCCCTAGCTTAGAAGGCGCGATAAAAGCAGCAAATGCAGGTGTTGATGGTTTAGTTATCGAGGGAACTGAGGGTGGTGGTT
>CACELG010000011.1 GCA_902560315.1 uncultured SAR86 cluster bacterium
TCTAAATTATTTTTTTCAGCCCAGTTAGATATTGATGCTAAATAACCAATTGGTGCATCAACCCATACATAGAAATATTTATTTTTTTCTCCAGGTATTTCAAAACCAAAATAAGGCGCATCTCTTGAAATGTCCCATTTTTTTAAATCATCATTAAGCCATTCATTTAATTTATTTTTTACTGATTTTTGTAAATCTACATTTTTTAAAAAATCTTTAAGCATTTGATTCTTTTTAGGTAAATCAAAAAATATATGCTCACTTTCTTTCTTAATTGGAATTGAATTTGAAATAATCGAAATAGGATTTATTACCTCTAGTACGTCATAAGAAGCTCCACATACACCACAATTATCACCGTGTTGATCTTCTGCACCACATTTTGGACATGTTCCTTTTATAAATCTATCCGATAAGAACATCTCTTCTTTTTCATCATAATATTGTTCAATATTTGATTTAGAGATTAAATTATTTTTCTTAGCACATTCATATATATATTCTGAGTATTTCTTATTTTCATCACTATGAGTTGAATAAAAATTTGTAAAATTGATTCCATAAAGCGCATATGTTGACTTGTGATCTTTATGGACATCAGCAATTAGTTGTTCAGGTTTAATTCCCATCTCATTTGCTTTTAACATTACTGGTGTGCCATGTGTATCATCAGCACAGAAAAATAGAGAATCATTACCATTAAGATTCTGAAATCTATTCCAAATATCTGTTTGAACAGCTTCAAGAATATGACCCAGGTGTAAAGGTGCATTTGCATAAGGCAAAGCTTGTGTGACAAGTATTTTTCTTTTAGTTTTTTTAGAATTGTCCATTTATTATCTGTATTATATGTGAAAATATTACTTAATATGCCTATTAAAAAAATAATTGCGTTTGGTTCAGCAAAAGGCGGAGTTGGTAAAAGTTCAATCACAGCATCTTTAGCATTAAGCCTATCTAAATATAAAAAAATCGGTATTCTAGATGCCGACATATATGGACCTAATCAAAATATATTATTTAAACTTGATACAAAAAATAAAATTGAAAACAAGGAAATTAAACCAACTATTAAAAAAGACATAAAGATTGTATCCATGGGAAACATATTAAATTATGAAGATGCAGCCATATGGAGAGGCCCCATGCTTAGTGGAGCTATAAAAAAATTAATTCATGATACGAAATGGGGCGAATTAGATTATTTGTTGATTGACATGCCTCCCGGGACTGGTGATGCCTATTTAACTATTTTTAAAGAATTATCAGTAGATGAATTTATCCTTGTTTCAACACCTAATATATTAGCAATTTCAGACCTACAAAAAACTCTAACAATGTTAAAAAAATTAAATGTAAACATTTTTGGATACATCTCCAACAATATTTTTAATATTCAAGATAAAGACAATAATTTTTTTATCTCAAACAAGATTAGACATCTTGGCACCTATGAATTTGATAAAAATCTACATGATTTTGATTTAGATTATAATCCTCATGTTACAGAGGATATATCCAAAATTATTCTGTCGGATGTATAATTAATTGTGAAATATTTATATTTGTTTTGTTTCATATTTTTTATCAACTATGCATCCTCGAATGAAGTAAGGGATCCCTTCGAAGACTTTAATAGAAAAACTTTTGAATTTAATGAAAAACTTGATGAGAATATCTTAAAACCAATAGCTCAGACATATTCAAAATTTCCTCCTAAATTTAAAAATGGAGTATCTAATTTTTTTAATAATCTTGAAGATGTAGAAACATCTATAAATCAATTACTACAAGGTAAGCCGAAAAAGTCTATTAATGATTTAACAAGATTTATTATAAATTCAACAATTGGTTTTGCTGGATTTATTGATGTAGCATCAAAAATTGGTCTTGATAGACATGAAGAAGATTTTGGTCAAACGCTTGCAGTATGGGGTGTAGGGCAGGGCCCATATATTATGCTACCTGGATTAGGTCCCTCAACATTAAGAGACACATTAAGTAGACCTGTATCATCATTTTCTTCTGTTACATTCCATATGACTGACACTGATGTAAACATTGCTCTAAAAACTATTGATGCAATAGAAACAAGAGAGAGATTGTTGGATGTTGAATCTTTATTGTCAGGTGATAAATATTCATTTGTAAAAGATGCTTATGTTCAATCATTAAATTATGAAATAGCAGATGGAATAGATGTTCAAGATGACTTTATTGATGACATGGAAGATTTTTTAATAGACTAAAAGATCTTCAAGTTCACTTTTATGATTTTTTAAATTATTATTTTTAATAATTTCCAAAATTTTTATTCTAAAAGATTTAGCATATTTGTCACCTCTAGATAAACCAAATAAATGTTTCATCATTCTACTTAGATTGTGACCATTCTTAATTTGTTTTTCAACATATTCTAAATACAGATTAAGCACTTCTTTTTTTGAATTAATTGAAGAATCAATTTTATAAAACCTAGGTTCAATATCTTTTAACATAAATGGATTATCATAAGCCGCTCTTCCAATCATAACTCCATCAACTTTTTTAAGGTGACTTGAGGAATCATCAAGATTCTTAATTCCGCCATTTATTATTATTTCAAGATCAGGAAAGTCATTTTTTAATTTGTAAACATAATCATATTTTAAAGGAGGTATATTCCTGTTTTGACGAGGACTAAGTCCTTTTAAAATTCCATTTCTTGCATGTATTATAAAAACTTTAACTCCGGATTGTTTAACAATCGAAACAAAATTATAAAGAAATTCATAATCTTCATTGTCATCTATTCCTAGTCTACATTTTATTGAAACTGGTATAGAAACTGAATTTTTCATGCCAGTAAGACATTCTGCTACTAAATTTGGCTCCAGCATTAAGCATGCACCAAATTTACCTTTTTGGACTCTATCAGATGGACATCCAACATTTAGATTGATCTCATCGTAACCATATTGCTCACATCTTTTTGAACATTCAATTAAATCAGAAAGATCAGAACCTCCTAGCTGAACTCCTACAGGATGTTCTTCAGCATTAAATTCTAACTGCTCAAAACATTTCCCATATATCAATGATCCTGTTGCAATCATCTCTGTATATAAAAAAACACTTTTGGATATTAGACGCAGTAAAAAACGATCATGCATATCGGTGTATTGCATCATCGGAGCGACGCAAAACTTTCTATCTAATGCTTTCATTAAAGAAATATATTAATAGCTGTGTATCCAACAATTGATAAGACTATAGTATATGGTAGCGCCATATATACCATTCTTAGATATGAGAGATTAATTAGTGGTGCAAGTGAAGAGGTCAATAAGAATAAAAATGCAGCTTGTCCGTTTGGTGTAGCAACACTTGGAATATTAGTACCAGTATTTATTGCAATAGCTAAATTATTGAATTGAGTTTCAGTAATAACACCATTATCAAAAGCGGTTTTAACTTCATTAATATAAATAGTTGCAACAAATACATTGTCGCTTATTGCTGAAAGAAAACCATTTGCAACGAAGAATAATGAAGGTTGTGTTGAGGGATCTTGCGATAAAACATAATCAATTACTGGAGAGAATAGATGTTGATCATGAATAACACTAACAATTGCAAAAAATACAGCAAGTAATGCTGTAAAAGGTAAAGCTTCATGAAATGCTTCACCTAAATGATGTTCTTCAGTAATACCTTTAAACGCTGTTAGTAGAATTATCACACTTAATCCAATCAAACCAACAGCAGCCAAATGTAATCCAAGAGCAATAACTAGGAAGACTGCTACTAATGACTCTATAACAAGTTCAGCTTTATCTTTTGCAGTAATATTGTCTTCTCTATATTCTGAATAATCATTAAAAATTTCTCTAATATTAGGAGGTAACTGATTACCAAAACCTGCAATTGCAAATTTTTCAATCATAAAACATGTAAAAATACCTGCTACAAATACAGGCATTGTTATGGGAGCCATTCTTAAAAAGAATTCCACAAACTCCCATCCAGCTATTGTCGCAATTAATAAATTTTGAGGTTCACCAACTAAAGTACAAACCCCACCTAGAGCAGTTCCTACTGCACCATGCATGACTAGATCTCTTAAGAAGGCTTTGAAATCTTCTAACTCTTCAAACTTTAATGAATTTATTGATGTATTGTTATGATAGTCATGAGATTCATTTGAAAAGGTACTACCCGATGCAACAGCATGATAAATTCTGTAAAAACCTATAGTTACTCCAATTAAAACAGCTGTAACTGTTAGAGCATCTAAAAAAGCTGATAAAACTGCTGCAGAGATACAAAATAACAATGACAATAATGTTTTTGAACGAATACTTAATAACAATTTTGTAAATATTGTTAACATTAAATTTTTCATAAAATATATACCAGCAACCATGAAAACTAGAAGTAGTATTACTTCTAAGTTATTTTCAATTTCATGAAATACAGATTTTGTTGAAGTTAAGCCCATAACTATAGCTTCTAATGCAAGCAAACCACCAGGCTGAAGTGGATAGCACTTTAAGGCTAATGCTAATGTAAAAATAAATTGTAATAAAAATACCCATCCTATAATAAAATTACCATTCAAACCCATTGAGTTAAGTAACATTAATAAAGGTGGATTAATTATAAGAAAGGCTATTATGGTAGACTTGTACCATCTCGGAGCATTACCTAAAAATAATTTTTGTATTTCATTAAACATCAGAACATTTTAAACTTAATTCATATGCATTTTAAAAGATTTTTAGATATAAATGGTAAAGAAAACAATCAATTTATTATTTTTAAAAATAATAAAATATTATATGAACCTGATTTAAAAACTTTTTTACTCGAAAGTAGCTATTTAGATATTGATTTAGAGACATCTCTGATCATTGGAATAGCTGAATCAAAAAATAAAATTTATGCTGTTGATGTATCAAATTGTGAAAATGATATCAATATTGGTTATAAATCCTTGGTCGAATTTGACGTTAGACATTTACTAGCAATCTCAAAACCTGAGGATATTGTATTAATGGGCAGGGCAAATCAATTATTGCATTGGCTTAGGAGTAATAAATATTCTGGATATTCTGGTGAGTTGAATAAATTTGATATGAAAGAAGAATCATTAGTTTGTCCTACTACGTCAACGATGATATATCCATCAATAGCTCCTTGTGTATTGGCAATGGTAACTAAAGGAGATGAGATCTTGTTAGCAAGAAATAATTTATTTCCAGAAGGTTTATACAGTGTTTTAGCAGGCTTTGTTGAAGTATCAGAATCTGCTGAAGAAACAGTAAAGCGTGAAGTATTAGAAGAAGTCAGTATTAAAGTAAAAAATCTTAAATACTATGGAAGTCAGCCATGGCCATTTCCATCACAATTAATGTTAGGATTTTCATGCGAATATGAATCAGGAGAAATAATAATAGATAAAAAAGAAATAGCTGAAGCTAACTGGTATAAATACGACAAACTTCCTTATGTTCCACCAACCTCAAGTTTATCGGGAAAATTAATTAACTCTTTTGTCGAGGATCATTCTTAGCCCTTAAAGGAATATTCTTTTTTGGTTTCTTTTCTTTTACTATTTCCTTAATTGCTGATTTTTTAACTTTATTGGCATTAGTGTCATTATTAACCTTAGATTTTGTATCTATAGCCTTAGGTTTTGTATCATTTTTTGTGTTAGTTTTTCCTTGATTTTGGTTTTTATTATTTTTAACTTTTTCATTTGGTTTAGATTTTATTTTTGGAGGAACTCTTTTCTTATTATTCGTTTGCTTATTAGTGTTATTTTTATTTTGATATTTATTATTTCTATTAGAATTTTTATTTTTTACATAATTCCTTTTTTTATTATTGCGTCTTTGAGGCTTCTTTTTATTTTTAATTTCTTCAGTTTCGATGCCTGTTATTGATTTTAACCATTTCATCAAACCAGCTTTTTTTGTTTTTGGCATTTTAGGTGGCTTTACACCATCTACTAGTGGCTTCATTGCTTTTGATTGATTTGCATCATCTGTCCAACTAATATCTGGTTCTGGACTATTGGGCGTAAGTTTATAAGAATCTATATTTTTTTTATCTGAACTTTTAATTCTTATAACCTTGTAATATGGTCTAGATTTGTATGGATCAGCTATTATAAGCACTTTGACATCATTGGTTTTTTCAACATTTATTATGTCGTATCTTTTTTCATTTAAAAGGTAACTTGCAACATCAGCAGGTACGTAAACATGAATTTCGCCTGTATTTTCTTTTGCTGCATCCTCACCAACAATTCTAAGAATAGATTGACCTAAAGATCTAGGGCCTCTTACTAAAACATGCTCAATATCATATGACTCATTTAAAGATGGTCTTAGCCTTTGTCTTGAAACTTCTAATAGCCCAAATCTTGAAATACTCGATAATTGAACTCTTGCTCTATCTGAATATATTGCTTTTCTAAATGCAGTTTCAATTTTATTTTGATTATCTTCTTTTAGCATATCTATAAAATCTATAACAACAAGACCACCAACATCTCTTAACCTTAATTGTCTAGCAATTTCAGATGCAGCTTCTAAATTGGTTTTAAAGGCAGTTTCTTCAATATCTTTTCCTTTAGTTGATCTTGCTGAATTAACGTCAATAGTTGTCATTGCTTCAGTTGGATCTATAACAATAGACCCGCCAGAGTTGAGTGAAATTTCTCTTTGAAAGGCTAACTCTATTTGTGATTCAATTTGATATCTATTAAAGAGGGGTATTTCCTCATCATAAAACTTAACTTTGTCTGCATGATCTGGAATAACGGCATCTATGAATTCTTTAGCTTCATTATAAATATCTTTGTTATCGATGAGGATTTCTTCTATATCATCTTTAAAATAATCTCTTACAACTCTTACAATTAATTTATCATCTCTGAAAATTAGTGATGGTGATATTGCATTTGGCATAGTGTTATTTATCTCATCCCATAATGCTAGTAAATATGCTAAGTCAAGGCTTAGTTCTTCTACAGATCTACCAAGTCCGTTAGTTCTGACTATAGCACTCATATTTTCAGGTATATTTAGCTTATCAAGAGTAGTTTTTATTTGTTCTCTTTCTTCACCGCTGATTCTTCTTGAAATTCCTCCGGATCTAGTTGAGTTAGGAATTAAAACTAGAAATCGTCCAGCAAGACCAATTTGAGTTGTTAAAGCCGCGCCTTTTGTTCCTCTTTCTTCTTTAGTTACTTGAACAACTATTTCTTGACCTTCTTCGAGGGTACAGATGTATTTTCCTTTCTTATCTTTTTTATAATATTCACTAGAAAGGTCTTTCAATGGAAGAAAACCATGCCTTTCAGATCCAAAATTAACAAATGCAGCATCTAGACTTGATTCTATTCGTGAAACTGTAGCCTTAAATATACTGCCTTTTAGAAGTGTTTTTTCTGATGACTCAGTATCAAAATCAAATAATTTAGCACCATCAACAAGAGCAACGCGAAGTTCGTCTCCATATGACGAGTTAATAAGTATTCTTTTCATTACATTCTCCCTATAAATTAGGAAGATAATTCAGCAGTGCGCTATTTTAAGCTTCTATCAGTTAGTCTTACGTATGTTTGCTAACCTGATTAACCCATTTATGGGTTGAAATATTTAACTGTTGTATTTATCTTTCTTATATTTTAACTAGTCAATACTAGTTATTTAGTTGTATATCCTATAGATTTGTAATATGTCTGTCAAAAAATTAAGAATAAATATTGATAATGAAGGTAGACGTATAGATAATTTTTTAATATCACTATATAAAAAAATACCAAAATCAAAGATATATAAAATTATTAGAAAAGGTGAGGTAAGAGTTAACTCCTCAAGGGTCAAAGCCCATTACAAATTAATTACTAACGACATTATAAGAATTCCACCTAATCTTCACTCAGATAAATTAATTGAAAAAAGAATAAGAGATGATGATGTAGAGTTTTATCTTGATGAAATACTTTACGATGATAACAATTATTTAGTTATAAATAAAAAAAGAGGTATAAGTGTTCATGGTGGGACAAAAAATTATATTGGAATTATTGATCTTGCTAGAAAAAAATATGGCAAAGAAATAGATCTTTGCCATCGTTTAGATAAAGACACAACAGGATGTTTGGTTTTAGCAAAAAATAAGAAATCAGTTAAACACTTCAATGAATCATTAAAAAATCAAAATATATCAAAGAATTATTCAGCAATACTTAAGGGTAATCTTATGAATGATATTAATGTAGATATGCCTATATATAAAAATGACTCAAATAAATTAAAATCTTCTACATCCAAATTTAAAATAGTAAAAAAAATAAATAACTGTACTTTGGTAGATGTACAAATATTTACTGGCCGAACACATCAAATAAGAATCCATGCTTCATCTATCGGCCATCCTGTTCTGTTTGATAACAAATATGGAGATAAAGAGTTTAATAAGCTTTTTAAAGCAAAAAATCAAAAAGACATCATGCTTCACTCAAGATCTATTATTTTTAAAGATATGAACTCAAAATTAATTAAAATTAATTCTGATATACCAAGTAAATTTAATGAATTCTTTTAAAGTCATCAACTTAAATATAACTATTAATATTATCTAAATTTTGATAGGATAGCGTCTTTTAGGGCTCATTATGGCAGTACAAAAAAGTAAAGTAACAAGATCAAGAAGAGGTCAAAGAAGATCTCATGATTCATTAAAATCTAAGGTTTTATCTGTAGATCCAGTTTCCGGTGAAAAACATCTTCGTCATCAATTGACAAAAGATGGTTTTTATAAAGGTAGATTAATAAAAGATCTCAGAAAACCTATCAAAGAAGAGTCTGAAGAAGTAACATCATAGTTATGCCTAGGCATATTTCCATTATCTTTCCAGGACAAGGTTCACAATCTATTGGTATGCTTGATAATTTTTCAAGCAGTTACCTAGATTCATATAGAGATATTATTTTTGATTCATTGGGTTTTGATTTGATCGACATCATTTCTAATGGTTCCGAAGAGAAATTAAATAAAACGTCAATAACACAACCAGCAATTTTATTATCATCTTTTTTACAATATGAAGAATTTATAAAAAAACTAAAAATTAATCCGAATATAATGTGTGGACATTCTTTGGGAGAATATACAGCTCTTGTTGTTTCACAGTCAATAAGCCTTAGTGATGCTCTTTCATTGGTGCATAAAAGAGGGCTTCTAATGGAACAATGTCAAAAAGGCTCAATGTGTGCTGTTCTAAATACTGATCTTGATGTTATATCAGGAGTTTGTGAAAGAGTTGAAAATGAAACAAATAATATAGTATCACCAGCAAATTTAAATTCACCAAATCAAACTGTAATATCTGGAACAACCGAAGGAGTAGAATTGGTGATCAAATATCTTAAAGATGCAGGCCATAAAAAATGTATTAAATTGAATGTAAGTGTTGCATCGCATTCAAATGTAATGATTAATGCAATTGATGAATTTAAAAAAGAACTTGATATGATTAACATGTCTATGCCAAATCATAAAATTATTCATAACGTTGATAATGAATCATCCAATGACATTGCTGAATTAAAAAACAAATTACTTAATCAACTAACTAATCCAGTTCGATGGTCGAATACAATGGAATATATAAAAAAACATAATGGAATTGTTATTGAATGTGGCCCAAATAATGTTTTATCAGGGCTTGCTAGGTCGAATGGTATTGATAAAGTATACTCAACATTTTCTAGAAATTTTATTGATGAAATTAAAAGCGCCTTATGATTAAAGGAAATGTATTTATTTCAGGAGCATCAAGAGGGATAGGAAAAACTCTTGCTTATCAATTTGCAAATAATGGCTTCACCGTAGTAGGAACGTCAAGAACCGAATTTGAGTATGATAAAAAACTAGAAAATCTTATACCTATTCAATTAGATGTTACTTCAAGAGATGATATAAAGACTTGTTTTAATGAACTAAAAGAGCAAGGCTTACTTCCAAATATTTTAATTAATAATGCGGGTATAACATCGGATCAATTATTCTTAAGAATGAAAGATGAAGATTGGGATAATGTTATTAATACAAATCTTAATGGAGTTTTTAATCTTTCAAAGATTTTTATAAAACACATGGTTAAAAATAAAGCTGGACGCATAATTAATATTTCATCAATATCTGGATTAATGGGGAATCCAGGTCAAGTTAATTATTCTTCATCAAAGGCAGCATTAAATGGATTTACAAAGTCCTTAGCAAAAGAAGTAGGTTCAAGAAACATCACTGTAAATTGTGTTGCCCCAGGTTTTATAGAAACTGACATGACATCTTTTTTAGATGAAAATACAAAAAAAGATTTAATTAAGACGATACCTTTAAAAAGACTAGGTAATCCAGAAGATGTTAGTAAATTAGTGTTATTTCTTGCTTCAGATGAAGCTTCGTATATAACAGGTCAAACCATATCGATTGATGGCGGACTATTAATGTACTAATTTTATGTGCATCTTTGAACTAATAGATGTAAAATGTGTCAAATTTCTATATAGGGTAATGGAGAAATTATGAGTGTTGAAGACAGAGTAAAAAAAATAGTTAGCGATCAATTAGGTAAATCTACCGATGAAATTCAAAGCGACTCATCTTTTGTAGATGATTTAGGTGCTGATTCACTGGATACAGTTGAACTAGTTATGGCGCTTGAAGAGGAATTTGATCTAGAAATTGCAGACGAAGATGCTGAAAAAATTTCTACGGTCAATGAAGCAGTTGAATATATAAACTCAAATTCTTAATAAATTTATATTTTAATGTTTAAATAGCCTATGCTATTTCATTATTTTGTATGTATTTAATTAGACATTTTTTAATTGTTTTTCTATTAATAATTTCAATATACTCACCGTATAAAGCATTTATAGATCATATTCCAGTATATGAAGATACTGTAATTGATATAGATTCTGGCGAATCTATCTATAAAGTTTTTTCAAAATTCATAACATTAAATATTGTCAATAAAGTATTTTTAAAAGTTTTAATAAGATCAAACGATTTGAATTTAATTCAACATGGTGAATACAACATAACTAATAAATCAATTAGAAATATAGTCTTTGATATGAATATCGGGAAGACTGTTACACATAAGATAAAGATAAATGAGGGAATTACTATTTATGATCTAGAGAATCTTTTAGATAAATCACTTTTAATTAATGATTGTAGTTTTTTAAAATGTTTAGAAAATGAATTTTCATTTAATGAGGGTATTTTATATCCTGACACTTATTATTATAAGAAGGGCATGAAAGCATCTTCAATTCTTATCAAAAGTCATGAGAGGTTAAATGAATATTTAAATAACAATATGAAAGACAATAATATGAATAAAGAAGAAATTCTTATTCTTGCATCTATTATTGAAAAAGAAGCTGGTAATAACGATGAAAAATTAGAAATTTCCGGAGTCTTTTATAAACGTTTATCAATTAATATGAAACTGCAAGCTGATCCAACAATAATCTATGGTTTGCTTCCAAATTTTGATGGAGATATTAAAAAAACTGATATTCTTGATAAAAATAATAAATATAATACTTATATGATAAATGGATTGCCACCAACACCAATTTCGATATCTTCTATATCCTCCATAAATGCTGCCATTAATGGTTCGCCTGGTGATTATCTTTTTTTTGTTGCTGATTCATCAACTTCACATTATTTTTCTAAAACTTATGAAGAGCATCTTGAAAAAATTGAAGAATTAGGTCTTAACAAATGAAGATAGTTTCATTTGAAGGAATTGAAGGAGTGGGTAAATCTACTCAGATTAATCTTTTAAAAGAGTATCTTGAATTTAAAAATTTATCAGTTGAAGTTCTTCGCGAGCCAGGATCTTCTATCGCTGGAGAGAAAATAAGAGATATATTATTAGATACATCTCATGATTTAACAAATGAAACTGAATTATTGCTTATGTTTGCATCTAGAGCTGAACTAGTAAGTAATAAAATTATTAATAATAAATCCGACTATCTTCTTCTTGATAGGTTTTATGATGCATCAGTTGCCTATCAAGGGCATGGAAGAAACTTATCTATATCTTTAATAGATTCTCTAATTTCGTTTATAAAATGTCCTAAACCGGATGTGAGCTTTTTGCTTGATATATCTGTTGAGGATGGATTTGCAAGAAAAAAAAATGATAAAAAAGATAGAATTGAATCTTCTAGTGCTGCATTTTTTAATAGAGTGAGAGAGGGATATTTGTCTATAGCTAAAGAAAATAACGATAGATTTACAATAATAGATGCTTCTATGGGCATTAATGAAATACATATGAAAATTATTGATACTTTAAACACAAAATTATGAAGATATCTAAATTAAAATGGCTTAATGATATATACAATGGAATTAATTTTAAAAACTTACCACATGGAATTATAATTTCAGGCCCTTCAGGCATAGGAAAGAAGATACTAGCTAACAAAATCTCAAAAGACCTTTTAACAAATAAGAATAATAAATCTGATGATATTGATTTATTAAATCACCCTGATTTTTTTACTTTAGATAAAGATAAAATCCTACTACATCACATTACATATAGAGAAGATAAATGGGATGATGAAAAAGGACAAAGGAATGTAAATGATTTTTTATCTGTCACTCCATCAATTGCTGTTAACAAGGTTGTATTAATTTTGAATGCTCAAACTATGAATAATTCATCTCAGAATGCATTATTAAAATCTTTAGAGGAACCAGCTCCTAACTCATACATCATTATTACTACTGACAGACCTAAATCATTACTTGAAACTATTTATAGCAGATGCCAAATTATTAATATTCCAAACGTCACGCAAAAAGTAACAAATGAGTGGTTAATTGAAAATGGAATTTCAGATATTAATTCAAATGATTTTCCAAGTTTTAGCACTCCCTTATCAATTCTTAATGACATACAAAATAATGATCATCACAACTTTAGGGATTTTATAAATACAATTTCAGAATATCTTGATAATAATCTTGATTTAAATTCAACAATTAAAAATATTTCATCCCTAGAAATCGATTTAATTATGAAAGCAAACTATTTAATAGAATTTCTTAAAATATTGCTAAAGTCTAATTTATTATCTGAAGATTTATCAGGCATATATAAAAAATATAATTCTTTAAAATATAATAATTTAAAAATATCTAATTTGATAAATGAACTTAATAATTTTAGATATGATTTCTTCAAAGTACCTCAGATAAATGAAACCCATGTATTAAATTATTTTCTTAGTGAAATAAAGAATTCTATTAAGATATAGTTGTGCCACCGTCTACAACTATTGTTTGACCATTTATGTAATTTCCAGCGTCAGAGGCCAACATGACTGCAACACCAGAAATTTCATCTGGTTCTCCAATTCTTCTCATAGGAGTACTTGATAAGACTGTTTTTAGAATATCTTGATTTTCCCAAAGAGCTTTTGCAAAATCTGTTTTTATAAGCCCTGGAGCTATAGAGTTTGCTCTTATATTTTTATGACCAAATTCTGTAGCAATATTTTTAACAATCATAACATCTGCGGCCTTACTTATATTATATGCACCCAATATAGGACTCCCTTTTATAGCGGCAATGCTAGAAATAATAATTATTGATCCGTCTTCTCTCTCAATCATTTCAGGTAAAACCAAATTGCATAAAATTTGATTTGATTTGATATTATTATTCATAACTTTATCAAATTTATCATTAGGCATATCAAGCATTGATCCCATAAATGGATTAGTTGCTGCATTACATACAAGAGAGTCTATCTTTCCAAGTTTTTCTCTTGTTAACGAAACAAGTTCTTTCAATTGATTTTCATCGCTTATACTAGCAGCTATAGGAAATGCAACCTCTGAACCTACTAAAGTATTTATTTCGTCTGCTGTAGCCTCACACGCGTTAAGCTTTCTACTGGAAATTATTACATCAGCACCATGGAGCGCACACTGAGTAGCAATAGATTTGCCAATTCCTCTAGATGATCCAGTAATTAAAATTGATTTATTATTTAGGTTAAATAATGACATATTTTCATTATAATAAATTTATGACCAAAAAAGTTGAAATATATTCTAGGACAAATTGTTCATATTGCGTTATGGCCATGAACTTTTTTGATTCAAAAGGAATTAACTATGATGTTTATAGTGCTGATGATCCTAAAATTTTTCAAGAGATGTTAGAGCGAAATCCACAAGCTAGAACAGTGCCTCAAATATTTATAGATGATAAACTTATTGGTGGTTATACTGACTTAATCGAAAGTTACTCGGAATAATATTATGGAACAATTTAATGCTTTTTTAGTGTTACTAGATAGTAATTTAAGTGGCTCATGGTGGTTTCCTGCACTTTTAATTGGTACTGGTATATTTTTCACAATCTATTTAGGATTCCCTCAATTTAAGTATTTTAATAGTGCATTGAAAATTGTATCTGGCAAAACTAATAATGCAGAGTCAGATGGAGAAACAACTGGATTTCAGGCTCTAACTACTGCAATGTCTGGTGCTGTAGGAACAGGCAATATTGGTGGAGTGGCTCTTGCAATATGGACCGGTGGTCCAGCTGCAATATTTTGGATGTGGATTACAGCAATATTTGGCATGACAACTAAGTATGTAGAAGTAACTTTAGGTCATAAATATAGAACTAAGCTTAGCGATGGATCAATTTCTGGTGGACCAATGTACTATATTGAACAAGGCCTTAATATGAAATGGGTAGCTATTCTTTTTGCTTTTTTAATGATGATCACTGCTATTGGATCAGGTAATATGCCACAAATAAACAATATTGCCTTAGTAATGAATACTGAATTTGCAGTACCAAAATTATTTACTGGTTTATTTTTAGGGGCTCTGCTTTGGATAATAATTATTGGTGGAATAAAAAGAATAGCATCTGTTGCTAGTAAAATCATTCCAATAATGGGTCTCATATATTTTGGAGGAGCTTTAATAATTCTTGTTGAGAATTATCAAAATGTCATTCCTTCATTTAATGCTATCTTTGCACAAGTTTTTACTGGATCAGCTGCAATGGGTGGTTTTTTAGGTGCTAGCTTTGCAATGAGTCTAAAATATGGTGTTGCGCGAGGTTTATACTCTAATGAAGCAGGACAAGGTTCTTCACCAATAGCTCATGCTTCATCAAAAAATAAATCAATTGATCAAGGTGTTGTATCAATTCTAGAACCATTCATTGATACCATTGTGGTATGCAGTGTTACAGCTTTAGTAATTTTATCGAGTGGTGTATGGACTCAGAAATTTGATACTAATTTCTCTAAAACAGACATGGTGGTTCTTGAAGGTATTTATAGTGATGAAAAAACTGTTGATGGTTCATATCTATACCCTGATCATATAAATGAGTTAACTAATTATGTTCAATCAGTAGATTCTAATGTTAAAGAATTTTCAGGATTATTAGAGATTGAAGATGGCAAATTGATTTCTAATAATGTTACTGTTATTCACTCAAGGTCTATTGCTGAAGATGTCACTATATCAAATACAAATAATATTAATGATGGTTTATTTTCAGGTAAAGTTAATGTTCTAAATGGAAAAGTTACTGATCAAGTTTCTATTAGCGGTAAATCATTAGTGAGTTCTGCTGAGTTAACTGCAAAAGCTTTTTCTCAAGGCATTCTTGGTCAATACGGTGGTAAATTAGTTGCAATAGCTTTACTTCTTTTTGCATTTTCTACCTCAATAACATGGTGTTATTACGGAGATAGATCAACTGCATATATTTTTGGTGAAAAGGGCGTTGTTTGGTACAGAAATTTTTATGTATTATGTTTTGTATTAGCTGCAGTAATAGACACCACCGTTGTATGGAACATTGCATATGTTGTTGTTGCGCTTGTATCAATTCCAAACTTAATAGCTATGTTTGTTCTTAGAAAAGAAATGAAATCACTATCTGATAATTTTCAGATTAAATAACTTTTTAATTTTTTTCTAAAACAGAAACAATTTCTAAATGTTCTTTATTGGGAAATTGATCAAATAATTCAATTTTTGTAACTTTATGTTTTTTTAATAGATTTATATCTCTCAAATAAGTTTCAGGATTACAGGATATATATATTATATTTTTAAAACCTGTTACCAATTCAACAACTTCCGAAGATAATCCTGACCTAGGTGGATCAAGTAGTATATGAGAAAATTTATAATCATTAATATTTTTTCCATTCATACGCTTAAAAACTCTTCCATTTATTAATTCTGAGACTTCGTTTGACGAAAGTCTTGCATGATGAATATTTAAGATATTATTTTTATCTAATGATTTTTTTAGGCATTTTATTGAATCTCTATTATTCTCTGTAGCAAATACATTTTTAAAGATAAATGATAAGGGCAATGTAAAAGTACCAACGCCACAATATAGCTCCAATAGATCATTTGGTTTATTAATATAATCAATAACTTTATGGATCATTTTATTAACTAGAAATTTATTTGGTTGGGTAAAACAATTATCAGTTTGATAAATTATAAGTTTTTTATATAAAAGATAGTCTTCAAGGAATAAATCAGTAGTTCCATGAATAAAGTTTTTTGATCTAATAATAATATTAATGCCTAACTCATTAGATAGAGTATTAATTTTGTCAATTAGTGAATCATCTATTGCTTTATGGTAGATGAGTGTAATCATAATTTTATTTTTTTGATTTGATCTAAAATTAATCTGAAATAGTTTAAATTTTATTTCTTCAGAATTATTTATCTTATTTAGTAAAATTGGCATTAATCTTTGTATACATAACGAAGCATCATTAAATTTATTAATGTAAATTTTTTTATCAAACTCATGCATTACATATTGATTTTTCTGATAAGAAAATTCACATCTAGATCTAAATGAACTTGCTGGACTAAAATTAATAACTAATTTATTTTTGTATTTATCCCTTAATTCCTCCCTAATTTTATTAAACTTATTCATATTATTAGGCTTGTAATAATTAAAACTATGCTTATAAAAGCTATGTTAAGAGTTATAAATAATAAAATTATTTTGAAAAAAGATATATTTTTAAGATCATCTGAAAGTTCAGATTTTTTTCTTATACCCAAAAAAGAACTTATAATTCTATAAAACATAATATGTTATGAATGAAATTATTAATATAACAAAATCCGCAGAAGAATATCTTTCTAAATTAATTCAAGATAAAAACGAAACTGATTTATCTATAAGAATATTTATTTCTGATCCAGGTACTCCTAAAGCTGAAACGTGTTTGGCTTATTGTAAACCAGATGAAGCAATGCCTGATGATATGATTATTAATCTTGAATTAATCAATGTAAATATAGAAAAAAGGAGTATACCTTTCCTTAAAGATTGTGAAGTTAATTTTGATAAGGATAATTTTGGAGGTCAACTAACTATAAAGGCACCAAACGCAAGATTACCCAATATTTCTCCTGATAGCCCTGTAGAAGATAGAATAAATTATGTTATTTATAATGAAATTAATCCAATGTTGGAATCTCATGGCGGCGAGGTAAATTTGGTTAAATTTGACGATGATATCGCGGTTTTACAATTTGGTGGAGGATGTCAAGGCTGTGGAATGGTTGATGTAACATTAAAGGATGGCATTGAAAAAACATTGATTGAACAAATTCCTGAAGTTAAAGGTGTAAAAGATTTAACAGATCACTCCATAGATGATAATGCTTATTATAAGTAATTAAACTTCGTTTATTG
Source organism: uncultured SAR86 cluster bacterium (assembly GCA_902560315.1). Classification (GTDB taxonomy): domain Bacteria; phylum Pseudomonadota; class Gammaproteobacteria; order Magnimaribacterales; family D2472; genus SAR86A. Next base: position 17,828 of record CACELG010000011.1, read on the forward strand.
ACAAAATTAACCCAAAATATGGATGATCAAAAAAATGCACTTCATCGTTAAATACTCTCTTATCATTATCAATGAATATATTAATGTTAGAAGAGCGAGAATTAACATTACCGAGATATGCCTTTAAATCAATGTGCATAAATCGTTTTTTATAAAAATTTAATAAAAATCCATAATACTTACTTTTACTCTCATAGAATAAAAATTTACTATCTTCTAAATTTGGTATTGTTTGTATCCATGATTTCGTATCAATTAGCTCCAATTCATCATCATTGATTATTTTTTTTTCTAAATCCTTTAATTTTATAATCTCAATATCATCTCTAAACCATACCGAAGGTGAGATATTTAAATTTTGACCTTTATCATTATCAACAATATTAGAAATATATTTAGATATATTTGAAAAATTACTATATTTCAATTCTTTGATTGATGAGTTTTTATCAAACAAATAGACAATATCTTCATTAGGAAAAAATAATTTAGTATTAAATGATTCAATTGTATTTATATTCAAATACTTAAATACAATTAGTTCGATCTTATATTCGCTTTTATTATCTTCTGATATAACAAGATTTGATAAAAAAAATAATGATATATATATGATTTTAAATAACTTCATCTAATAACAGATTAACATTTTTTCTTCTTTCGTTAGACTTTAATTGATTACATTTATAAACAAATTTATTTTCTTTGTTTATTGAGTATTTATCTGGTTCTTGTGAAGCGAGAGTAATAAATTTTTTAAATATCTTATCATTTATATTATTTGATAAATAAAAATTTGTATTTTTTTCATTAGATTTAATAGATTTAATTCCAGTATTTACTATACGTAAGCTTATTTTTTTATTTCTTATTAGATTCATAGTTTCATTAGGTATCTTGCCACAACGATCTTCGATATTTTTTTTAATGTTATTTAATTCATCAATAGAATTAACTGAATTTATTTTTTTATAAACCTTAAGTCTTTCTGTGGGTGAGGGTAGATATTTTTCACTTATATAAACTGAATCATAAAAATTAATTTCGAAATCATTTTTATTTATTGACTTATTATTTTGTTGAGATTGTATTGAGTCTTTTAACATTGATAAATATAGAGAAAGGCCAATGTTATCTACATGCCCACTTTGTTTTTCTCCAAGCATTTCACCTCCGCCTCTTATTTCAAGATCTTCTTGAGCAATCATAAAACCTTCGCCCAGATTTGAATGTTTTATTACTGTATCTAATCTATTCCTGGAAAGTTTAGGGATATCCAATGTTGGAATTAAAAAATAACAATATCCTTGTTTCTCTGATCTTCCTACTCTACCTCTTAATTGGTGTAATTGAGATAAACCAAAATTATGAGAATTAAGTATTATCATTGTATTAGCATTTTGTATATCAAGGCCCATTTCAATTATTGTTGTACATATTAGTCCATCGATTTGACCATTTTTAAAATTACTCATTACTTTTTTAATTTCATTTTTTGGAAGCTTTCCATGAACAAAATCAACCTTAAAATCTGGTAATATCTTATTAATTTCTTTTTTAATACTATCCATTTTTGTAATGTCATTTTGAACAATAAAACACTGACCATTTCTAATTTTTTCTCTTGTGAGCGCTTCTTTTAATAGTTGTGATGTTTGTAACTTGAGAAATGATTTTATGCTAATACGGTTACTGGGAGGTGTATGCAAAAAAGAAAAATCTTTCAAACCTGAGAAAACTAGATTCATAGTTCTTGGAATAGGGGTTGCTGATAAATATAAAATATGAATGTTTTCTTGTTTGTCTTTTATAAAATTTTTTTGCTTTATACCAAATTTATGTTCTTCATCAATTATTAACAAACCTGTATTATCAAAATTCATTTCATTGTTAAAGACAATATGTGTAGTTATTAAGATATCAATCTTATTGTTATTAAAATCATCAATTATCGAGCTTTTATCTTTAGCTGAATTAAATCTATTAAGTTTTTTAATAGTAATTGGAAAATTTTTATATCTTTTTATAAATGAGTTGTAATGTTGATCGCATAAAATAGTACTTGGAGTAACTATTACTACTTGTTTATTAGATAAAACTGAAATGAAAGCTGATCTCATTGCGACTTCAGTCTTACCAAATCCAACATCGCCACATAGAACACGATTCATTGGTTTTATTAGGGACAAATCTTTTTTAATAGATTCAAATGCAGTAATTTGATCGGGTGTTTCTATAAATGGAAATTCTGATTCAAAATTTTTGAGTGTATTGTTATCAATTCTTAAACTAAATGAATTTGATTTATTTCTTCTTGATTCAATATCAAGAATCTCAGCAGCATGGTCAACGGCTCTTTTTTCTGCTTTTGTTTTTTTAGTTGACCATTTTGTAGACGATAATGAATCTAAGTTTATTTTACTAGCAGTATTAGACTTATGATAATTAGTAATTTTATTAATATTCCTTAGAGGTACATATAGATTCTCATTATTATGGTAAATAATTTTGATATATTCATTTTTTTGATTATCAGCTTCAATCACTTCAAGACCATCATATATACCAATTCCATAATCTTCATGAACTACAAGATCGTTTTTTTCATAATTTTTATATTCGAAATCTTTTTGCGATGTTTTTTCTTGTTTGATATTTATGTCATGAATATTTTTATCAACATATTCTTTATGAAAAACATAAATATTTTTTTCAATATTATGTATAGGTCTTACGACATCTCCATGCATTATTGAAAAGTTAGTTTTGACTTCATCTAATTTCTTAATCTCAGAAATTTCTTTGTTATATTCAATTTTTAATTTTTCTACTTCAGATGGTATTGATGAGATTAAAACTACATTATTATTTTTAAAATCATTATTTTTTATCGAATTTTTAATTTCATTAAATGTATCAAAATATTTATTAATCGGATTAATATTTATCTTTGAAATATTATTTATGAAATCATTAATATCATTGTAAAGATCGGAAGGCTTTATTAATGGTCTTTCTATATCTTTGTTTTCATCTTTAAATCTTTCATTAATAAGATTATTAAATTTATTTACTTCTTTATTTAAATCATTGATTTTTATGTATTTATAATCCTCGAATATTTTAAAAAAACTAGTAGTTTTATTAAAGAAAAATGGGAAATATATCTCAAAACCATCTGGTAATTTTTTATTTTTTATTTTTTGAAATATTGAGCAAAATCTCTCATCATTGTCAGTGAAATAATTCCTCCAATTTTTAATAAATAAATTAATCGTACTTTCGTTAATAGAGACGATATTACCGTTAGATATTGAGAAATTTGATATCTTTTCTATAGAAAGTTGTGATTCAACGTCAAAAAATCTTACAGACTCAATAACATCATCAAACACCTCAATTCTTAATGGGTTATTATAAATTGGTGTAAAAATATCTATTATTCCGCCTCTGATTGAGTACTCATTAATTTTTTCTACATTATTCATTTTTATGTAATTTAAAGATTCAACAATTTCAACAATCTCATCTATAGTAATTTTTGTGTTAATTGATAGATTTTTTAATGACTTATAAAAGTTTTTTTCAGGAAATTTCTCAAATATATTTTTAATTGAAGTTATAAGTACATGTTTGTGAGTTGTATTTTTATTTATAATTTCAAATCTTTGTTTTGTTATTCTTTCTGGCATGGAAAAATGATCATAAGGAAGGATGTCATTTTCAGGAAAAAGTATGATTTGATCTTTATCTAACATTAAAGAAAGTTCATTTTTTAAATACTCAGAATCAGAACTATCCTTTGTAATTAAACAAATAGAAGATTGATTTTTATCAAATTCCTTTTTTATACAATATGCATAATTTAGATAAATATTTTGTTTATTTTTAAGCATTACCTTGTGTATAATGTGGTCCTTATTCTATCAATCAAATTAAATATTTAAAGAAAAATTATGGATATAAATTTTAGTAAAGAAGATATTGCTTTTAGAGATGAAGTCAAGAATTGGCTTGATAATGATTATCCAAAGCATGTAAAAGAAAAAACAGATAAAGGAATCACAATAACTAAAGAAGACTTAATTGATTTTCATAAAGCTTTGTCAAAAAAAGGTTGGATGGGCTATAACTGGCCAGTAGAATATGGTGGTACCGGATGGTCAGCTTCAAAACTATATATATTCAATAAAGAACTTGGTTTAGCTGGTTGCCCACCAATACTTCCTTTTGGTGTTGGCATGGTAGGACCGGTTATATACACATTTGGAAATGATGAGCAAAAAGAAAGATTTTTGCCGGATATACTTGAATTTAATACATGGTGGTGCCAAGGATATTCTGAACCAGGTTCAGGTTCTGATTTGGCTTCGTTAAAAACAAAGGCTGTTCTTAGAAATGATCTTGATGAAGATTATTATGTTGTAAATGGCTCAAAGACATGGACAACATTAGCTCAAAATGCTGATTGGATATTTTGTTTAGTTAGAACAGATAACAGTGGCATAAAACAAGAAGGAATATCCTTTCTACTTATTGATATGAAATCACCTGGAATTGAAGTTAAACCGATAATAACAATAGATGGGGATCATGAAGTTAATTCGGTATTTTTTACTGACGTTAAAGTCCCAGCAAAAAATTTAATTGGAGAGGAAGGCAAAGGATGGACATATGCAAAATTCTTACTTGCTCATGAAAGATTTGGAATTGCAGGTGTTGGAGCATCTATGAGACAACTCAATAGATTAAAAGAAATAATTTCTAAATTAGAAAATCCAGATTTACAAAAAAAGGTTAATGAACTTGAAGTTGCTTTATCAGCTATAGAAATAACTGAGCTCAGGCTTCTATCTGCTCTTCAAAACGGAGGTCATCCAGGAGCTGAATCTTCAATATTAAAAATTAAAGGAACTGAAATGCAGCAAGCATTGTCGGAATTATTTGTAGAAGTATCTGGAGAATATGCATTAATGTATCCAGGACCGCATGGTTATGAGAATAATGATAAACCAGCTGGCCCTGATTATGCTGCAGAGGGTTTATCAGGATTTCTAAATCTTCGAAAAACATCAATTTATGGTGGAAGTAACGAAATTCAAAAAAATATATTGTCTAAATTTGTATTAGGTGTCTAATAAATGAACCTAGACTATAACGATGAACAAACGATGCTTCGTGATCAGATTCAGAAGTTCTGTGAATCGGAATATGATTTTTACAAACGTGAAAAAATAGTTAAATCAACTGATGATTTTGATCCAAATGTTTGGAATCTTTTTGCTGAACAAGGATGGTTGTCTATGCCTTTTTCAGAGCAATCAGGAGGCTTAGGCTTCGGGCCAATAGAACTATCCATATTATTTGAAGAATTTGGCAAAGCTCTTGTAATCGAACCATACTTATCAACGGTAGTTTTATCAGGCACTCTTTTAGATAAATCAACATATTCAGAAAAGAATCAACTTATTGAAAAAATATGTTCTGGTGAAATTCATATCTCTCTTGCATATGCTGAAGCTGAAAATGGTTATGATTACTTAAGTCCTAATACTAATTTAGACTCTAAAATGATTTTAAATGGTACTAAAACATTAGTTTTGAATGGAGCAAATTCTGAAAAAATAATTGTTACATGTATTAAAGATGATATCTTAAATCTTGTTATCTTAGATGCAAAAGCTTCTGGTGTATCTATGAATTCATTTTCAACTGTTGATGGCCAATCTTGTTCTGAAATATCTTTTGAAAACGTTAAAATAGATGAATCTAATATTATTTCTTCTGGAGATGATGCTCTAAACCTTTTAAAGGAAACTATTAATCTCGCTTCTTTATGTATATGTGCAGAAGCGGTCGGATGTATGGAATCTTGTTATCATAAAACTTTAGAATATACGAAAGGAAGAGAGCAATTTGGCCAACCAATATCAAGCTTTCAAGTTCTTCAACATCGAATGGTAGATATGTTTATAGAATCTGAATTAGCTAAATCTCTTTTAATTAAAGCAATGCTAGAAGTTAATAATAGATCAGATGAAATGTATAAACATGTATCAGCTTTAAAATCCTATGTTGGTAAATCAGGAAAAATGTCTGCAAAAGAAGCTGTTCAGCTGCATGGAGGCATGGGGGTTAGTGAAGAATTGATGATAGGACATTACTTAAAAAAAATGATCTCTATTGATGCTTTATTTGGTAATGCTGATTATCATTTAAAAACTTTTTCTAGATAGTTTTATTTAGGTATCTCAATAAAACACTTATAATCACCTCATGAATAACGACAAAGATATAAATCTACAGTCAACAAAAAGGCAAAAACGTATCTTGCCAGAAGATTCATTTGGAGATTGGAAGTGGAGAGAGGGCTTAGCTGAATCTATGGTCCCATTAATTGGTGCCTTATATCGAAATGGTATCAACATATTAATTTATGGTAAGTCATTAGTTAATGAATCTCCTGTAGGCATTATGAAAGCTCATAGATTTGCAAGACAATCTGATAATAATGAATTAAGCGAGCTTGAGACACATCCTTTATTAGAATATATAAGCACTTTAAATCTACAAGATTGTGAAATAGATATTGGTGAAATAGCAGTTAAATGCCCATTTTTTGATGACATTAAAGATAATATATCTGAGATACCTAATTATATTAATTCTGAACTTGAATCCGTTATTAATAAAGATTCAAGTAGACCAAGTGAACCTAAAAATATTGTTTTATACGGTTTTGGAAGAATTGGAAGATTGGTTGCTCGAATGATGACTCAAACAACTGGTCCAGGCAATTACTTTAGGCTTAGAGCTATAGTTATTAGGAAGGCTATTGATAATGATATTTTCAAAAGAGCAAGCCTTTTAACAAAAGATTCTGTCCATGGTCCATTTGATGGAACGGTAAGAGTAGACGAAGATAATTCATGTCTTGTAATAAATGGTAATCCTGTAAAAGTTATATACGCATCAGACCCTGAAGAGGTTAACTATAATGATTATGGAATTAATGCACCTTTAATTATAGATAATACTGGGATATGGCGTGACAAAGATGAGTTATCAGCTCATATTAATTCAGGCGGTTCTAAAGTTATTTTAACCGCACCAGCTAAAGGAGACATAAAAAATATTGTATATGGCATCAACGATTCAATAATTGATGATAATGACAACATAATCTCTGCTGCATCATGCACTACAAATGCTATTGTTCCTGTTCTTAAAGTAATAAATGATGAATATAAAATTAAAGATGGGCACATCGAAACAGTTCATGCATATACAAATGATCAAAATCTGATAGATAATTTTCATAAAAAAGACAGAAGGGGTAGAGGGGCACCATTAAACATGGTAATTACATCTACTGGTGCTGTTAAAGCTGTTGCTAAAGCCTTGCCGGAGCTTGATGGAAAATTAACAGGTAATGCTATTAGAGTTCCAACACCAAATGTAAGTTTGGCTATATTATCTTTAACATTAGATAAAAAAGTAACAAATGATGTTGTAAATGATTATTTAAGATCTATTGCATTTCATTCAAAATATAGAGAAATCATTGGATTTGTAAATTCAACAGAAATTGTTTCAACAGATTTCTATTCATCTCCATTTGCAACTATAGTTGATTCTCAGGCAACAATTTCGAGCGGTAATAAATTAACTTTATACTGTTGGTATGATAATGAATATGGGTACTCTAAACAGGTCATAAGTTTAGCTAAAAAAGTAGCCAATATTAATCTACCAAGATTACCAAAACCAGTTAATTAAAAATATAGAAACATAGTCACTTTAGTCTTATAATTCTATTGTTTTTAATAGCTAAATTATTAAGGCACACAAATAGTGATTAGAATATCAAAAGGTCTTGATTTACCGATATCAGGAGCACCTAAAGCATCTTTAAGTGACGAACCAGTTTCTTCGTCTGTAGCATTATTATCTAATGATTTTGTTGGTATGAAACCTACTATGTTTGTTAAAGAGGGTGATGAAGTTAAAGCAGGCCAAAAAATCTTTGAAGATAAAAAAAATCCTGGTGTATTTTTTACTTCACCGGCTGGCGGAAAAGTTCAGAGTATAAATAGAGGAGATAAACGAAAGTTTTTATCTATTGAAATAAATATTTCTAATAATGAAGATTTTGAAGTATTCGATTTTGGTGATACATCTGATGAAATTAAAAGAGCTATTGTAGATTCTGGATTATGGAACGCATTTAGAGCTAGACCATTTAATAGAACTCCATCAATTGATAAAACTCCCGATGCACTTTTTATTAATTGTTGTGACACTAATCCATTATCTATGGATCCATTCGAGATAATTAAACACAATCAAAATGATTTTGATGCTGGATTAAAATTAATCAATAATTTCTTAGAATGCGATGTTCATATATCTTATCAAAATGATAATTTTCTTAAATCTAATGAATATATCAATTATCATCAGTTTTCAGGACCTCATCCTGCTGGCTTATCAAGCACTCACATATCAAAAATTTATCCCATGAACCCTAACAGAAGTATTTGGACTATTAATTTTCAAGATGTTATTTCTTTAGGATATTTAATACTTAATAAAAAAATAAGAACTAATAAAATAATATCTCTAGGTGGGCCATCTGTTTATGAACCATCCTTATTAAAAGTAAGAAATTGTGGGAATATTGACCAAATCGTAGCAGGTAAAATTCAAGATAATTCTAGAGTTATTTCTGGTTCCGTTTTACATGGGCATCAATCTGAAGGTGTTATGAATTACCTTGGATATTATGATTCT
>CACELG010000012.1 GCA_902560315.1 uncultured SAR86 cluster bacterium
TTTATTTAATCTAAGTATATTTGCTGTTAATTATGATGTGAAAATGCTTAATCAGAATGCTTCAGGTGTTATGGTTTTTGAGCCAGCAGTTTTAAGAATTAATGTTGGTGATACTGTTACTTTTAAGTCTATAGATGCAGCACATAATTCAGCCTCAATTCCAGGAATGATTCCAGCAGGTGCAATACCTTGGAATAGTGAATTGAGTAAAGACTTAACAGTTTCATTTGATGTAGCTGGAATATATGGATATCAATGCACTCCTCATTCTATGATGGCGATGGTTGGTGTTATTGAAGTTGGCAATGATCAATCTAATTTAAGTCAAGTAAAATCAATTGCACAAACTTTTAAATCTACATTCGTAATGAATCAAACTAGATTGGATGATTATTTATCTCAAATTAATTAATGAATAAGCCAAAAAATTTTTCAGACTTTTTCGCCCTTTCTATGACTAAATTTTTCAGGTTTATTGCAGATACTTTTTTTGCTAAACGATATGGTCATAGAGCTGTTGTATTAGAAACAATTGCTGGTGTTCCAGGAATGGTAGCTGGGATGCTTATTCATCTTAGAAGTTTAAGAAAAATGCAGACTGGTTATGGTAGTCAAATAAGGGAAATGCTAGCAGAAGCCGAAAATGAAAGAATGCATCTTATGTTTTTTATTGAAATAGCTAAGCCAAATGCTTTTGAAAGATTTTTGGTAATAGCAGCTCAGGCAATTTTTATGGCTTTTTACCTGTTTATGTATATTTCTTTTCCAAAAACATCTCACAGAATGATTGGATATTTTGAAGATGAGGCTGTTAAAAGTTATACAGAGTACTTAGGCCTTGTTGAAAATGGCACAGTTATGAACATAAGAGCACCGAGAATTGCAATTGAATACTATAACCTTAAAAAAGATGCCAGATTATCCGATCTAATAATATCTGTAAGAGCAGATGAAATGCATCATGCAGAAGTTAATCATGACTATGCAAATGATCTTCAAAGTAAATCATCTAAAAAAGAAATAAATGATGATCTTAAAAAAGAAGTAGCATAAAGCTTATATATACTCTTTTAAATTTTTTTGTGTAAAATTATCGTTCTATTAGGGCGAGTAACTCAGTTGGTTAGAGTGTCTGCTCGACACGCAGGAAGTCGGGAGTTCGAATCTCTCCTCGCCCACCATAAAATTATTTTGTTATCTGTTCAGATACCCAACTTAATGACCAGTTATGCCCCAGTCTTCTGTTATTGTATGTTTCAGGCAACCTTACGACTGTACTTCCTTGAAGATCTATTATTTGAGGGTCGTATTCTAAATCTCTAAACGCTGCATCTAGTTCTTTTATTGTTCTCCATTGAAAAAAATTTACATTATTCATTATTGCTTTTGGTGGATAGTAATTACATATATTTTTGAACAAGCTTGACCTTAAAGAGGTTGAAATAGGTCCCGTCAATGGTCCGGCTACAGTATGAATAGATAATGGAACATCATTTATCCATTGATCAGAAAACATTGAAACAACCATAGCACCATAACTATGCCCCATTAGAATAACTTCCTTAATGTTTTGATTTGTACTTAATATATTATCTATTTCATTATTAAGTTTTAAATATGCGCTATTGGGACAAAAACTGTCGTTGTATCTAAAAAAAGATATTAAAGTTTCATCTGAATCAATCGTTATAAGAGGATATATCCATTCATACCCCTCACTATTACTTCCATGCACACCTATAAATAATTTATTTTGATTTATTGATTTATCCTCTAAGTAATTTACACCATACCCAAGATCCATCAAATCTCTTCCGTTGTTAAGAACATCATCTAAATTAAAATCTTCTAATAATATATCTGCTTTAAGAAAAGATGAGCTAAGTAGAATTATTAAAAGTGGCAGAAAAAATGGATAAATTAATTTTTTCATTATTATTTTTTCATTGATGATATTTTTTCTTTAGTTGCATTAAGTATATTAAGATCTTCATCATTTGTGGTCTCCTCTAACAACTTATCTATTTCTTGTAATGACTTTTCAACAGAACCCCATTTACCTTCAGTCTTTACTCTCTCATGAATTAAATCATCGTATCTGTTTTTAATATCATCAGGTATTTCACCTTCGTACTGTGAACAAATTATTCTTTCAGCTAATAAACGAAATCTTTCATCCTCAAAATTTCTAGATATTTTTACAAGATGCTCCATCTCATCTGTTATATGAAATTCCTTCATTAAGTCTTGGTCTCTATATGAAGGAAAACCTCCTGAATATATTTTTCCCTCTAAATAATCTGGTTCTGGAAAATTCATAATTCTATCTTCCATGGCTTGTGAAACTTTGGTAAAAAAATCTTCATTTGATTTAACGCTGTCCGCTCGTCTTTGAAGTTCATCATGACTAATATCAAAATGATTATTTTTAGTTAGGAACTTATGAGAGCATATGGGTATTGTTTTATTAATTTTATACTTTTTTAAAGGAAGGTCTCTCCCACCAGACTGAACCATTTTATTTATTTCAGTAAAATCTAAATTAAGAATTTCATCGGGATCAAAACTTAAATCAAAAAAACAAATATCATTTGGTCTGGAATTATCTGCTCCACATATTACAACAGGATATTTAAATGAATGTCGTCTATAAACTTCACCCAAAGCAAGAAATTCATCTGAATATAAAAGGTTCTTAACGCCCTCTTTTGTTGAAATATTTATAAATGAATCAAACACCTCAGGTATTTTATCTTTAATTTTCTGACATAAACCTATCATAAATTTGCAGTCAGATATTGCATCATGAGCATCACTTACATCTATTCCGTGCTCTTTTGCTAAATGCTCTAGTTTGATACTAATGGTTGGTCCTTCTTCAAATAATGGTATTGAAATCTCATCAGAAAAAAATGAAGCAACATTATGAATCATTAACATCAAATCAAGCCTGCCATTTTGATTTGTATTAGTTATATATGGTTCAAGCAAATTACTCCAAAATTGTCTTCTTATTAATTCCTCATCAAAAGCATGACCGTTATAAGTAACAAAAATAGAGGGATTATCTGAACACCATTCTTTCCATTGATTTTGAATATCTTTCATCATTTGATAATGAGAAATATTAGATTTAAAAGAATTAATCTTCTTATTGGTAAGCATTGCCTTTGGTTGAGGAATCACCCATGGTAAAGGAGCGCTGCCAATATTTTGTTGATCTTTTGTATTTAAAAGGTTATCGGTAAGTATTGATCCACATTGGATGATTTGACTAAAGTCTTTATGAATACCTGTCGTCTCTGTATCGTAAAAAATTAAGTTATTAGACAATTTTACTCAGCAATATATTTGCCAAGCTCATGCCTTGCAACAGCTCTTCTATGAACTTCATCAGGGCCGTCTGCAAGCCTAAGAGTTCTCATGTGAGCATACATAGAAGCAAGCGGTGTTAGTTGAGATACTCCTTCCCCACCATGAATCTGAATAGCTCTATCGATAATCTTAAGTGCAACATTTGGTGCGTATACTTTTATCTGAGCTATCTCGCTTGCAGCAACTTTATTTCCTACAGTATCCATTTTTACTGCAGCATCTAGAGTTAAAAATCTAGCTGCATTTAATTCAATTCTTGATTCTGCAATATAGTCAAAATTAGCACCCAAATTTGCAAGGTTTTTACCAAATGCTATTTTACTAGGATCAATTCCTCTTCTACACATTAGCTCTAAAGCAACTTCAGCAGAACCAATTGCTCTCATACAATGGTGAATTCTACCTGGTCCAAGCCTGCCCTGTGCTATTTCAAATCCTCTTCCCTCTCCAAGCAATAAATTATCTTTTGGCACTCTAACATTAGTAAATTTCATGTGCGCATGTCCATGAGGTGCATCATCATAACCAAATACATGCATCATTTTTTTAATTTCCACTCCCTCTGTATCCATTGGAACAAGTATCATTGAATGTCTTTGATGTTTTGGATTATCAGGATTAGTAACACACATAAATATGATAATTTTACATCTCGGATCTCCAGCTCCAGATGTCCACCATTTTTCACCATTAATTACGTATTCATCACCCTCAAGAACCGCGGTTGCTTGCATGTTGGTCGCATCTGATGATGCTGTTCCAGGCTCAGTCATGCCAAAAGCTGATCTAATCTTTCCATCAAGAAGAGGTTGAAGCCATTCTTCCTGATGTTGTTCGTTTCCATATCTAGCTATGACTTCCATATTTCCAGTGTCTGGAGCACTGCAGTTCATGGCTTCGGATGCAATATGAGATTTACCCATTTGTTCAGCTAAATGTGCATATTCATAATTTGAAAGACCTGCACCGAATTCACTTTCTGGTAAAAATAAATTCCAAAGTCCAACAGATCTTGCTTTTTCTTTTAATTCATCAATTACCTCTGGATAACTATTCCAACGATCTTCCCCAACCTTTATTTGTTCATGAAACAAATGTTCTTTTGGTTTAACTTCTTCACTAATAAAGTTTTTAACTTTTTCTACCAATTCAATGGCTTCAGGTCTTAATTCAGGCATCATGAGGTTTAATCTCCCGTTATATCAAAAATTTTGTTACTATTATAAACACCATGAATAGTATTAAAGTAACTTATTTCTATAATAGCCGTATGTTAATTACAAATCTATATGAAAATAAATATAACTATTTTTGTGAAAAATTAGATGCGAGGTCACTTAAATGAAAATAAGTTCTTTTGATCTTAATCTATTTGTAATTTTAAATGCAATCTACACAGAAGGCAGTTTAACAAAAGCTGCAGAAGTTGTAGGAATCACCCAACCTGCTGTTAGTAATGCTTTATCAAGATTAAGAGAAAAATTTAATGATGATCTTTTTATAAGAACAGGTTCAGGCATGGTACCTACACAGAAGACTGAGAACATGATCCAAGATGTTCAAAATGCTCTTACCTTAATCCAACAAAGCGTTAATGAACCAGATACATTTGATCCATCTGCTACTAAAAGGAATTTCAAATTATCACTAGGTGATGTTTCTGAAGGAAGAGTACTTCCATTCATAATGGAAGAAATTTATAAACAAGCGCCAAATATTTCAATTGGAAGTTACGCTTATTCTAGAAGTGATCAAGTCCATGCTCTTTCTACAAATAATTTAGACTTTGTTGTGGATCCTGTAATACCTCGTTCTGATGAAATTAATTCTATGAAAGTTTTTGAAGATGATTTTGTAGTAATGCATAGAGAAGATCATGATTTATCTAAGGTAAAAAATCCTTCTATAGATGATATTCTTGATCAAAAACATTTACATGTATCTGGCAGAAAAAGAGGACTCCACCTTATTGACGTTGAATTAGATAAAGTTGGTTACAGAAGAAAGGTGGCTCTTAGATGTCAGCACTTTTTAATAGCACCTAGAATAATACAATCAACAGATTTGGTTTTAATGGGTACAAGAAGTTTTGCAAAAAGAAATAATTTACCTTTTGTTGAGATCCCTATCGAAATTCCTTTAATGGAGTATTTCTTAATTTGGCATAAAAATGATGAAGGCGATGGTGGTCATATATGGATGAAAGATCTTATAGAAAGAGCATTTAAAGACGCCCAAAGATAAATTAACTCAAATTATGACTGGCAGTTTTGACTATACCGCCATCAGATGTAATGGTTTCTCCAACTGTATAAGCACCTGCTCTTGAACATAAAAAAATTGCTAGTCCTGCTATATCCTCAGCCGAACCAACTCTCTTTCTTGGATTTCTTTTTTCGATTTCAGAATAATCATGATTAACTGCGGATCCTAACATTGCACTTGGATATGGCCCTGGTGCAATAGCATTTACAAGAATGTTTTCTTTAACTAATTTTGCTGCCATTACTCTTGTTAGATGATGAACCGCTGCTTTGGATGCGCTATAGGAGAATGTTTCTAAAGCAGGTACATTGAGACCATCAATAGAGCCAATATTAATTACTCTTGAAGGGTCTTCTAATGAAGCTCTTTTTAGTAATAAGTTTGTCATTTTTTGTGTTAGAAAAAACATACTTTTAACGTTTAAGTCCATAACCTTATCCCATCCTTTTTCAGAAAAAGTTTCATACGGTTCTCCCCATGCTGCACCGGCATTATTAACTAAAAAATCTATTCCCTCTTCCTTTTTAGAAATTAAATCAGTGAATTCCTCCATTCCTTCGATTGAACTAAGATCACAAGGTACTGCTATACATTCTTGACCGTACTTATCAGTTAATTCTTTAGCTTTTTCAATTAAAGCAGGAGCTTTTCTAGCAGAAATATAAACTTTTACACCATTTGCTAGAAAGCCTGAAGTAATCATTTCTCCAATACCTCTTGAGCCACCTGTGACAACTGCAACTTTCCCTTTGATATTAAATAAATTATTAATTTCCATTATGTAACCCCTATTGAATTGAATATTAATTATATTGTATTTTTAATTATTGAAACATAATCTATTTGTTTAATATCTAAGGTAAAATTAGATATGGATTTCCTAATAAATTTCCTTGGTTTGATAGCCTCCTTGGCAGTTTTGATCTGGGGTGCAGATAAATTTGTTGATAATTCATCTATATTGGCAAAAAAACTTGGTATTAATGAACTAACAATTGGTTTAACTGTTGTTGCATTAGGTACTTCAGCTCCTGAAATTTTTGTTGGTATTTCTTCGGTACTAAATAAAAGTGAAAATATTGCTATGGGTGCAGTAGTTGGTTCAAACATATCAAATATTGCTCTTATTTTTGGTGTTTCATGTATTGGAATATCTTTTAAACCCAAGGAAACGCCGATAATACAGCTATTACCATTTTTATTATCAGCAATTGTTCTTGGATTTACATTGTATGATCTCAAAGTTTCAATACTTGATAGTATCCTTTTATTAATTGTTTTCTTATATTTTTTATATGTCATCATTAAAAATAAATCGCAAACTAATATAGGCATCCCTGAAGAAAGTGAAAACCAAAATAATCCTATCACTCTTATTCTTTTAACTATCGGTCTTATTGCATTAATTTTTGGTTCTAGATATGCAGTTATTTATGCTGAAAATATAGCAATATTATTAAACATATCTGAATTGATAATTGGATTAACTATCATTGCTATTGGAACAAGCTTACCTGAATTGGCTGCAACAATTAGTGCTGTAATGAAGAAGAAAACTGATATGGTAGTTGGAAATGTAATTGGTTCAAATGTCTTAAATATTACATTGGTTGTGCCAATTATTGGCCTATTTTCTAACGTTGAACTCGAGCAAGTTCTTTTTGCAAGGGATTATTTTATTATGAGTATTGCAACGATTGCTTTTATGTTGATTGTTATTTTTTACTCTTCAAATATTATCAAATTGAATGCTATTCGTTTTATAGGAGTCTTGTGTTTGTTAGCCTATACAGGGTATATCTTAAACTTAAGTAATTTAATTTAATTTTTTTTGATAATATAAAATGGCTAAACCTGCTGCAAAGGCAAAAACTTCAAATATAAAATAAGTATTAAAAAAATCTTGATTTACTAATATCGCTGAGGAGAGGATTCTTCCGAAAGCAATTGATCCAACAAGAAAAGTAATAAATTTTACTGAAAATAAACCAATATTAGTTTTAAATATTCCAATTAAACACATAAATCCAATACAAATATTTAAACCACCGTATATTCCTGCAATTTCTGACAAACCCAATGCAGACGTTACAGATAATCCAACCACATCAAGAAATGAAGGATAATCAAAACCTAAGCTAATAAAAAATGGATCTAAAATGGCCCATAGACCTATCCATGCATACATTAATACCATTAAAAATAGATATACTTTAATTGTCCAATTCAACTTTCATACTCCTAATTTTTTATTAAAATGAATTATATTTATAATATATTCAATAATGTCTAAAAGTTTAATTAAAATTTTAACTATTTCATACCTTTTCTTAATTTGCTTAAATATAAATGGAAATATTATGTTAAATGAAAATGATAAGTTGGCTAACCCTCTTCCACTTCCATATGATGGAAAAGTCTATGATGTTGATGACTTAAATAAATTTATAGATAACTCTATTAATTCAAGCAAGCAGCCTATAATTATTTTTGGTGCTAATTGGTGCCCAGACTGCAGAATTTTTTCAGGAACAATGGATATTCCAAAAATTCATTCTTACATTAATAAGCATTTTGAAATCTTATATATTGATGTCAAAAGATATGAAATAAATATGAAGTTAATGGAAGAATATGGGATTCCTTCAGCTGAGGGGATTCCAAGAGTTCTAGTTTTCGATAAAAACAAAAACTTAATTAATAACTCAAATACTACTGAATGGAGAACTGCAAGAGATAGAACTAGCCAAGAAATTTTTGATTTCTTTCAAAGTATGTTTAAAAGCTAAGAATATAATTTAATCGAATTGTTTATCAACGCTTGCAAAAAATAAATAAAAGGTTCCGCCAAATAAAAGCACAATTGTACAAACATTAAAAATCGAACTCCAAGAATTAGTTAATTCAAGAATATATCCTGCAACTATTGGGCTTAAAATTGCTGCTATCATTCCTATACTTCCTGCTATACCAACCAATGATCCTGTATATTTTGGACCAAGATCAGCATGATTTACTCCAAAACCACCTGCGCATATACCAGAACATATATTTATTAAACATAATAAAATTACAACATTTATTAAAGAGTCTTCTAATGAGATTAGGTATAGAAATAATGCAGATCCAAAAAAACCTATTGAGTTTACACTTTTTCGTACTTTAAGAATTCCGTATCCCTTTTTAATGAGGCCATCGGCTAAATAGCCACCTAATATCAATGAAAAAATAGAAACCAAACTTGGTATAAGTATTGAGTAAATAAAAATATTTGACCCTAAATCTATTCCCATGCCACCTTGCACAACTGGAGCATTAACATATTTTGGTAGATATGAAAGGAATGTATATAAAGACCAGTTATTACAAAATGTTGCAACAGCAATTGCCATGAAAGGGCCATTTCTTATAAGTTTTAATAGAGGTATTGTCGGAGCAGATTCTTTTGAAGGTGCCTCAATTTTTATATGATGTAATTCTTTTTCTGAAAGAAATTTATTATTCTCAGGAAATGATGTAACCATCTTATTCCAGAAGAAATACCAAAAAAATCCTAGCAATCCAAAAGAATAGAAGACTAACTCCCAAGAATAATTTGCAATTATTAATGCAGTAACAGCAAACCCAAATAATGTGCCTGCTGCAATACCACTATTAGTGAACCCGACAGCTCTTGTTCTTTCTTCAAAAGGAATCCATCTAGCATAGATAGCATGCCAAGAAGGAAAAGTTACGCCCTCTCCTAATCCCATTAAAATTCTAATTAATATTAACCACCATAACCCTTGATATGCAAAAAATGGAGTAATAATTGTAAATAATGACCAAATAAGTAGCGCATATCCAAGAACTTTTTTACCGCCATATTTATCAGCTAAATATCCACCTAAAATCATAGTAATCATATATCCAAAATAAAATGATCCTAAAATTAAGCCTACTTGAGATTCTGACCAACCAAACTGCTCTTGCATTGGTATTATTGCTACAGAAATATTTACTCTATCTATGTAACATATAAATACAGCTAGAAATGATAAAAGAACTACTTTAAATCTATAGGGTACCCTCATTCTGGAGTAAATTTAATTGGCATTTCTTGAATAGCATGAACAAAATTATTTGGAGCAACTTTCCACTCACCATTCATTTGAAAATCTGGAAATCTAGATAAAAATTGTGAATAAAATTCTTGTAGCTGCATAAGCGCAATTGGTTTACCTAAACAAGTATGTCTCCCAATACCAAATGCAAGATGTTTATCAGCATTTTCTCGCAATATATTAAATTCATCTGGATTTTTAAAAATCTCAGGATCCCTATTTGCTGCTCCATACCATAATGCAATTTTTTCATATGGTCCTATTTTTTGACCATTAATTTCAGTTTCTTTAAGAGAAGTTCTTCTCATATGAATCACGGGAGATACACATCTTATAGTTTCATTAATAAAATTTGGTAACAAATCTTTATTTTGTACGAGCATTTCTTTTTGCTTTTGATTCTCGTGCAATAATTTAATACCTCCACTCATAGTATTTCTTGTTGTGTCATTGCCAGCGAATATAATTAACAACCATGAACCATCTAAGAATTCATCTGATAATGGCTCTCCATCTATCTCTGCATTAGCGATTGCACTTAATAGATCATTAGAAGGATTTTTTCTTTTTTCTTTCAATATAAACTGTCCATAATCAAACATCTCTTCAACCATTGAGTTAAACATATCTATCATTGCTGGATCAGGTGTTGAATCTGTTTTTCCTTCATTTTGTTCTTTAATCATTTCATAAGTGAAATATTGAGCTAGTTCAAGAAATTCCATCCACGATACTAATTTTTGCCTATCTTCGTTAGGAATTCCTAAAATCTCTGATAATGTATAGATTGGTAACTGTTGAGAGACTTGTTCAACCAAATTACACTCTCCCATTGGGGCAATTAAATCTAGCAATTCTGTAACTTTCACAGAAACTTTTTGACGTAACTCATCAACATATCCAGGCTTAAAAAATGGCATGTGTTCTTTTCTAAGTCCTAGGTGCATCTCACCATCTAAATTAAGCATATGATCAATAGTTGATTTAAACAATTTTGGATGTCGATTTTCTTCAGATCCTTGGGTTAACATATTTCCAGTAGCATATTGAGATGAAAAAATTGTCGGGTTCATTGAAACATATTTTATATCTTCATATTTAGTAAGAACCCAGTAACCTGGTTCAGGATCCATTAACATTGGCTTATGAAAAAAGACAGGGGCATGATCTCTTAGCTCTTTATATAAGCCGAATGGTTGTCCTCTTGTAAATAAATCTAAGTCGTTCAACTCACCAGAGGATTTAAAAGAATATTTATGATCATATTTAGAATGATTAATTTTGTGCGTTAAAATTTCATCTGATAAAACAAAACCACTCATATTATTCACCTCCGACAGCACCACCACCATCTGCAGTTGGTTGGGGATGCGTCAAGTAAATTGAAGACATAAAAGAAACTCCATTACCTAAGGCAGTAGATATTTCTTTTAAATTTAATTTATTTGGAAGTTCAGGGTATGGTTCTATTTGCCCTGACTGTTTGTCTACAATAAAAGCATTCTTTTTTGATATTAAAATAACTTCATCAGATATTATTACTAAGAAATATTGACTAAAGATTGATTTTTTAAATCTTTTTCTAAAAATTATTTTTCCAGTATCCCAAGATAGCTTTGCAACTTCTTTTGAAGAAGCGAGATAGTACATATGATTTTCATAGGTATGAGGTATAAATGGAACCAATATGCTGTGAAGTGTTTGTTGATAGTGTGACCAAAGAAGGTTTCCAGAATCTTCTTGAAAGCAATGAACCATCTTTGAGCCTGCCCATGTTGAGCTAAAGACAATTATATAATTCTCATACTGACCAATGATATCCGGTTTATAGCCTGGATTTATGTCTCCAACCCATATTGGCTTGTTCTCAGTTAAATCATATTTAGATATCGAGCCTTTTTTTCCAAATATTGCTACTTTGTTCATGGGCACAATTATATATGGAGGTGATGCAGGGAGTCGAACTCCCTACATCAAATGTGTTTATAATAATCTTAGAAACTGTAAGAGTATTTAAGTGTTACAGTTCTAGGAGGTATCCATTGCATCCAATTTCTAGGCCTCCAAGAGGTATCATTAACTGCATAAATATAAGCTTCAGTTCTCTCATCTGTAAGATTATCCACAGACAGTTGTAATTTAGAATTATCATTCAAGTCTAATCCAAGATTAAAATTTAACTTAGTATAATCTGGTGAGCTTGAATTTGGATTCTCAGCAAAAGTATTAAAGCTATCTCCATAATAATTTACATCAAGTCTTGCATAAGATGGATATGACATAATTGTTGTGTCATATACCACTCCAAGATTCCACTGTGTTTCAACCGTATTAGGAAGTCTGTCACCAGCTGCAGCTCCAAGAGATGAAATATCTATTGAGGTTTCTGCAGTCATAGAACTTCCGGCAAAATCAAGAGAGAGTTCATCACTTATTGCATATGTAAAATCGACCTCCCATCCAGAAGTCTCAGCCTTACCACCATTAAAATTATATCTCCAACCACAACCAGGAGTTACTTGAATAATGATTCCGTCCCAATCAACTTCAAAGTATGTGACGTTTGCAGAATAATTATCACCTCTTGATTTTATACCAAACTCAGTAGTTTCAGCTTCATCAGAATTAAATCTTCTTGAAAAATTTGCTTGAGCCGCTTCATCACTACTACAAAAAGGTGGAAGTGGTGCCTGATTTCCACCAGGTCTATATCCTGCTGCTTTTGTTGTATACAAAGTCAGGTCTTCATTTACTTGATAATTTAAAGCGTATTTCATCCTAGTATCAGACTCAGATCCTGATAACTCAGCACAATCAGTCCCTGCAGGATCATTTCCATCACATCCATTACTGTCCATGTAAAAAATACCATACTGATATGTTTTTGATGCATCATCAATTTCATAATCTCTTATACCTAAAGTTAATGTTAATTTATCATTAACGTTATAGTCGAATTGACCATAGAATGAAGTTTCCTCTTGCTCATTAAATTCCGTATAAGAAGCATAATACAAATACGGATAACCTAAGTGATCATCACAAAAAGGAGGACAATAAGCCGTAGCATCGTAAACAGCAGGATCAACACCCGCAGCTATTTCAGTAACGTAATCTAACCAATAAGAATCAACTGCATATTGAGTTTGTGAAATTGAATTAGGTTGTTCGTTAAATTTGTAATTATAGTAACCTACCGTCCACTCGAATTTACCAGGCTTAGATATTAATCTTAACTCTGTTGTTTCTTGAGAATATTCGTCACCATCAACAATAAGTGGCGCGGGAACATAATCATCCATATCGATTCTTGCCCAATCTGTTACAGCATCTTCAGTAACTGTTTTGTCAGATATTATTAAATTTGCATCAAAAATGCCAAAGTCATATTTAATATTTGCTATAAATGATTCTCTGGTAATATCCTCACTTTCATCTGCAGCTAATGCATGTGCAAATCTAGGGTCATAATTAGTAAGAACTGAAGCTCCATTAGGATAATCAGCCTCTGTAGCTGCAAAACTTGATATGGCACTTAAACGTGCACAAGTAGGATCTCCATCCCAGTTATACCACCAACTTGAAGCTTGAGGACAATCTGCAACATAAACATCTGCACTTCCAGGTTTACTTTGACCAGGTTCTAATATTCCATATGCTTTATTATTAAAGTTAACGTATCTTAAACTTCCTGTTAACTTGCCACCATTATCGAAACCAAGTGTAACCATTAACTGCGAGTCATCTTCTTCACCAACAGTATTTCCAGTTTGTATATTTTTATATATACCAGGAGAAACTAGTTGTGAATATACCGCTCTTAAAGCAAGGCTATCTGAAATTGATAGGTTATACATCATTTCAATACTTGTTTCGGGATCGTCAGCTTTTACCTTGTTACCGTATCCAACTCTTATTTTTCCATAAGATGAACTTGAATCAGGTTTATTAGTAATATATCTAATAGTCCCTCCAATAGCATTTGATCCATATAGTGTTCCTTGAGGGCCTCTAAGCACCTCAATTCTTTCAATATCAAATAAACTCATGAGAGCTCCGCTAACTTCATCAATATAAGTTGAAGAAGTTCCTGAAGAACGTTGAGATGTGGAAGTATTTAGTCCTCTGAAGGTATAGTAATTTGCTCCACCTGGTGAAGAAACACCCGCAAGAGATCGTAAATAATCTTCAGGGTTCATTATTCCTCTTTCTTCTAGTGCAGATTCGCTTATTACAGAAATATTCATTGGTATTTCTTGAAGAGTTTCTGCTTTCTTATTAGCAGTAACAATTACTTCCTCTACTTCCTGAGATATCAGAAGAAAAGGCACTAACAAAAAAGAAAAAAGTACTGTATTTAATTTTTTCATAATCATATCCTCTCTATATAAAAAAAAACCCAGCATATGCTGGGTAAATTTAAACAGAAAACCCAGCTATACTGATGGCTCCCGGTTTTTATTATGTATGTTAATAATAAACATCATTAAATAAGTATATATATGTGAATTGATATGGCTAGGGTTTAAACAAAAAAAGTATATTATTTTTATACTTAATATTTTCTAAAAGTAATTTATAAAAAATAAAAAAATATAAATTTGTATATTTTTTTAGAGACTCTCATATTCGATCCAATCGATTAAAAATCGATGATCATCAGGAGTTATTTTATTAGAACATTCTTCATCTAGGCAAAAAGAATCATAATCTACCCAAAAATCATCATACTTTCCTCCAACTGCAACATTTAAAATCATGTAATAGTCTCTATTGAATGGATATTTATATTTTTTAAATTCTTTGTTTTTAGAATCAATTTTAAAATATGGTTCTGCTGCGTTATCAAGATAAAATTCCATTGAATTCTCTCTCCAAATTAGCGAAATGGAATGAAATTTATCTTGGAAACGAACTTCTCTTGGAATTAACGCCTCTCCAACAATAGTAGATTTTTTATTCCATTTTTCTCCAAAATGAAGAGCTGAACTGGCGATATTAGATATCCTGCCTCTATTTTCCATAATATCTATCTCTCCCCCATTTGGCCATTGTATTTCTTCAACAGGCATTAACCAAAAGGCCGGCCAAAACCCTATACCCTTTGGTACTTTAAAACAAATGGATATTTTCGCAGGATACGAGAAAGATTTTAAATTCTTTGTATCAATTCTTGCCGATGTAAAGTTATATGCACTCTCATCATCTCTTATTCTTGAAGTATTTTTTTTGTATATAGGTTGTATTTTTAAGTATCCACTTTCAATAAAAAGATTTTTTGTAGTGTTAGATTCTGCTTCTTTTCGAGATGGTTTTGTATAGTATTGTAATTCTCCATTACCCCATCCACTAATATAGGATATTCCATTATGGAAACCATTAGATGTCGCGAAATTCCAAAAATCAGGTGATAGATAATTTTGATTAAAATCTTGTGACCATATCAGACTATCTTTTGAGGCTCTTTCTTTGCAATATGAAAGTTTGTCAATTGAAAAATCTTGAAGATTTACTATCTTTGTTTCAACTATATCTCCTTCATCCGATTCAAGGAAAAAACTTGAAAGTAAAATTAGAAGAAATAAATGTTTCATTTTAATTTGGTAGGGATGGAGGGAGTCGAACCCCCACGCCTTGCGGCACTTGGTTCTAAGCCAAGCGTGTCTACCAGTTCCACCACATCCCCAGGCAATGGCATTATATATAGATATGAAGTTTAAGTGAAAAGTTTTTTTATAGATCGTAATTTAGTTCATTTTTTCTTTGTCTATGAACTGCTAACAAACAAATCAAAAGTAATACACCAAAAATTGTTGCAATAATGTCATGAGTGTGAAAACCCTCATAATATAATCCACAGAATTTACCAAGTAGCATGAATATACATAAATAAATTAAAACTGTTCCAAGTTGAACCTTAGAGGAAGAAAAAATAAAGCGAATAAGAATATAACCAGAAGCAACAAAGACACCAGACATTGTTCTTATGAAGTTTGCTAAAGGAGTTTTTCTTTCTACAGATTCAAAAGCAGGATACCAAGATACAAAATCTGGAGCAAGCATAGCCCAAAGACCCATAACAATAGCAAAGATACCAATAAATAATAAATATCCTCTGATAATTATTTTCATATTACCCCTAACATATACAACGCAAGCATAAATGAAAGTCCACCAAAGGCCATCCAAATATACATTTCTTTATAATTGTTAAATTTATATGAATTAATTGCAAGAAAACAACAAAAAATGGGAGCAATGACTAATATTCCATATCCAATTAATACTGCTAGAGGAATAAAGGCCAAAAATAAAAAAACCTGCAAAACAAACCTATTCATAACACAAAATATTATATTAGATAATTGTTAGTTTTGATTAATAATTTCCCCACTTATGTTATTTTCAATACTAGATATCTGAGTTTGAATTTCTAAAATAACCTGATTAAGCTGATTTTTGTAATTATTTAAAGCCTGGACTGAGTCATCGAGTAATATTAATTGAGTATCTATATTTGTTAAACTTAATTTAAGTGAGATTAGGTCTTCTGATGACAAGCCAAGTTCATCAATTTTGGCTGTATTATTAAAAATGATATTTTTTGAAGATTCTAAGTCTTTCTGGTTATTTTTAATATCATTTTGTACAGAAGTTAGAATTTTATTAATTTCATCAGTCTGATTAATTAGTTTCTCAATATTTACCTTATTTCTTTTATTGCTTAAATCCCAAAGTTTTCTTATTTCTTTATCAAGAAATTGTATTGAAGAAGTAATGTCTGTCATAGAATCGTTGTTAGTTTCATCAACAATATTTATCTGCTCCTCTATTAAGGATAGTCTTTCATCAACAATTTGCATTGAAGATTTGTTATTTTCAGACTCAAATGTTTGCCAAATTGCTAAAAATAAGATGCTCATAAAAGCAATAACATAAATAAAACCCACTAATAGTCCGCCTTTTGAAGATCTATTAAGATATGAAGGTATTTTTCTACTTATTTTAAATTTACTGCTCATAGATAATTAAAATTAAATCGCATTTGTCATATAATAGATATCTATTTTACCTTAAGTTAAAACTGAATTATGAATTTAGACTTCTCAGATGATCAAAAATTTCTTCAAGAAGAAGCAAGAAAATTCCTTGAAAAAGAAAAATCTATATCTAGGAATCGATCTGTTCTTGAAACAGAATCTCATGCTGATCAAGAGTTATGGAATAAAATTGTTGATCTTGGTTGGACAGGCATAAGAATACCTGAAGATTATGGTGGTCTTGGATTAGGACATCTTGAGCTATGTGTTATAGCTGAAGAGCTTGGAAGATATTTAGCACCAGTACCTTTCTCATCCTCAGTTTATTTATTTACAGAAGCAATAATCAATTATGGTAATGAAGAAATTAAGAAAGACCTTCTTCCAAAACTAGTAACTGGTGAGGTTATAGGAACTTTAGCTGTTACAGAAGAGCTTTATGCCCCTTCAAAAAGCAATATAAAAGTTAGCTCTAAAAACAATATTCTTAATGGAAAAAAAATTGCAGTGCCTGATGCTGAAATAGCCACTCACTCATTGGTTGTTTCAAAATCTGATAAAGGTGTCAGCTTTCAGTTAGTAGACCTTTCCTCTCCAGGAGTAACAATTAAACATCAAGAAAACATTGATGAAAGCAGAGGTCATTTCTCTATAGAATTTGATGGCGTTAAGTCTGATCTTGTTGGAGATGAAAATTCTGGTTGGGAGTTATACGAAACTCTTATAAATCAAGCTGCAGTATTATTTAGTTATGAACAAATTGGAGGATCCCAGGCTGCTCTTGATATGGCAATTAATTATGCAAAAGAAAGATATGCTTTTGGAAGACCAATTGGTTCATATCAAGCAATTAAACATAAATTAGCTGATATGTATGTTGCATTAACTTTGGCAAAGTCGAATTGTTACTATGCAGCATGGGCATTATCAACTGATTCTTCTGATTTGCCATCTGCCTCAGCAACAGCAAGAGTAAGCGCAACCAAAGCCTATCAGTTATGTTCTCAAGAAAATATACAAACTCATGGTGGTAACGGATTCACCTGGGAGTATGATTGTCATATGTATTACAGAAGATCTAAATTATTATCATTAAATATTGGGTCTTTAAGTAATTGGAGAGAAAAATTGGTTACAAGTTTAGAACAATCAAATATAAATTAGGAAAAAATATGGATTTTAACGATACACCTCAAGAAGCAAAATTTAGAAAAAAATGTAGAGATTGGCTTGAAAAAAATGCCAATTATAAAGATGGATCTTCAAAATCTGAAGATTTTGCTAACAAAGATAAATTAAATGATGCTAAGGCATGGCAAAAAAAGAAGTATGATGCTGGTTGGGCTATGCTTCATTGGCCAAAAGAGTATGGAGGAATTGGTGCAAGCTCGATGGAAAGAATTATTTGGGCAAATGAAGAGGCAAAATTTGATGTACCAAAAGGTATTTTTGAGATTGGTTTAGGGATGTGCGGTCCAGTTATGATGGAATATGCATCAGAAGAACAAAAAGAAAGATATCTTCCATCAATGGCAGAAGGAAAAGAAATATGGTGTCAACTTTTTTCAGAACCTTCTGCTGGTTCTGATGTTGCAGGACTTAGAAGTAAAGCGGTTCAAAATGGTGATAAATGGATTATAAATGGCCAAAAAGTTTGGACATCCGGCGCGCATTTTTCTGATTATGGAATACTAGTTGTTAGACATGATCCAAATCTTGAAAAACATAAAGGAATGACCTTCTTCTTTGTAGATATGAAATCTCCAGGCATAGAAGTAAAACCAATAAAGCAAATAACAGGCGGCTCCAGCTTTAATGAAGTATATTTTACTGATGTTGAGATACCTGATTCCCAAAGACTAGGTGAAATTGGAGATGGGTGGAAGGTTGCAATTACGACGTTAATGAATGAAAGGCTTGCAGTCGGTGATGCTGGTGGCGCTGATGTTGAGGATGCCTTTAGATGGGCTAAAAATCAAGATGATCTTGGAGAACCACTTCTTAATAATAAAGCTGCAAGAGAATCTATCGCTGATTGGTATTGTGAAAAAAGTGGTCTTAAAAATACAAAGTTAAGAACGATGTCTGCGCTATCTAGAGGTGATACACCGGGTCCAGAAGCATCAATTACAAAAATCGTAAGTGCTGGAAAACTTCAAAATATTGGCAATTTTGGAATTGACTCATTAGACATGGCAGGAATGTTAAAAGCCGATGATGCTGATATCAAAAGTTTTCAAAATGCATGGCTTGGTGCGCCAGGAATGAGGATTGCTGGTGGAACTGATGAAATTCTAAGAAACATAATTGCAGAAAGAGTGCTAGGGCTTCCACAAGATCCAAGAGCAGATAAAGGAGTTGCATTTAAAGATATACCTTCTGGTAATTCTTAAACTATCTAAATTTGCTTAAAAATTGGAGGAATTCAACTTGGTTCCCCTCTATTTGCATCTCTCCAGATGCAATAGATGAAACTGGATTAGATAATCCTGTTAAAACTTTTTTAAGTTGCATCTCGTCCGTAAGAACAGTTATATAACAATCTTTATCATTAGACCCAGCTATAACTGCTACTTTATTTCTTATAGTTATATTTTTTTTCAAACCTGAAGAAAAATTAAAACAGACAGTCAAATTATCATTACTGCTATTTTCTGGATTATACCTAGTTGAGAGAACATCAAATAAGGTATTAATTGAAATATGTTTAAGAAGATCTTCGGAAGTTCTATCTACCAGAGTAGATTCAATGAAATCATCATTTAACTCATAAGCCGAGGTTAAAAAATAATTTCTTTTATTGGGATTTGATGATCGTGATCCTTCAAATATCAAAGCTTTGATTCTTAAGTCTCTTACTTCATCATTGAAGTTGTCTAATGCTATGAGATGATCGCTCAATTCAAGCGCCCATTGCATATCTTCTTTTTCTACAGCCTCTCTCAGTCTTTCTATTAAAACTTCATTGCCTCCAGCAAGACTAGATATTCTGATTGCTTTTTCCTCTCTAGAAAGAGGATCTAATTCAGACGGATTTCCACTAAACCAACCAAGGTAACCATTAAAAATACTCTTAACAGACCATCTGACTGTTCCATAAAACTCATATAAATATGGTGAACTTGCAATATTCTCTGGCAATTCTATTTCTTCTGCTATTTCATCTGGATACATCCCCAAATTCATTAATCTAATAGTTTGATCATGAATGTACTGAATAGCATCTCTATAGGTATTTAATACATTCCTTATCTCATCTTTTCCAATTATTGGTTTTGTATGACTAGGAAAAAGGAATTCTGGATTGAATTTTTTCATATGATCTAAGCTATTTATCCACCCTTTTACGTCTCTATGTGTTGTACCTCTAATAGTGTAGAGATTTGGAAAGGTCTTATATACGTTGTCCCCAGGCATCAAAGATTTATGATTAGGTAGCCATACAAAAATTTGATCATTTGTCTCTCCTGGAGCATGGTATAACTCAATATCAATGCCAGAAATACTAATTTTTAGTTGATCATTAAATGTAAGATCTGGCTTAACATAACCACTCACTGATTTTGAAACACTTAAGCTTGCGCCTATACCAACATTAATAAGATCTTCTTCTGGTAAAGTCGTACCAAACATTCTTGTACTTCTAGTAGCAATTATTGGATTAAGAATCCCCATTATTCTTTGGACATAAAAATCAGTGTCTTCATGAGCAATGATCTGTGGTTTATCTTCTTGAATATTTAAATAATATTGTGTACCAAAAGTATGGTCACCGTGATTGTGTGTATAAATTATTGCTTTAATTGGATTAGAATTTTTTTGGTAAAAGAGATTATAAATCTTCTCAGCTTCATAAATACTATCAGCTGCATCAATAATAATATTTCCATCACTACCCTCTACCATTATTGAATTTGCAATTCCAAACCCAATAGCAAAATGAATCTTTCCTCCTGGTGTGTCATATGACAATATTTTTTGCTCAAACTCTTCTGAATGTAAAATTAAATCTTCTACTTCTGATGTGATTGGGATGTTTATTTCTTTATCTTTAGCATTTGAACATCCAAATAAAATTATTAAAGAAAAAAATAATGAATAGTATTTAAACAAAATAAATTACTATAAAAAGCTTATCATTATTTCATCTACTAGCATGTTTGATGCATCATCATAGGATATTGATCTGTTAGAACCATCTCTCCAAACCGTTACAACAGTCCAAAGCGTTTTATCATCTTCAAGATTTCTTAAATTTACTCTTAGAATATTTTGAGTTACGTTATATATATCATCTCTATATCTGTAATAATCGTAATAATATCTTGAGTAGTAAAAATTTAGAGGGTCAGACTCTACGGTTTCTTTTGTAGTAAAATTAATATCGAAAACAATTTTTGAATCGCTGTTATATTTAAGACCTCTTTGTTCTATTGCAGTTTTTAGGTTTTCTTTGAATCTTTCTAGAACAATAGGATTAACTTCAGCGCTCATATTGGCATTGTTTATCTTTATATTAAATTCGTTATAATTACCTAGATTGAAAGTCTCAATTGAATCTGTTTTGATATTAGATTGAGTTGTAGAACAACCAATAAGTACTATCAGACTAAAAATTGTTGTTATTTTTTTCATATATTATTTATTATTAAAGTATGTTTAATTTAGAAGATCAAAAGTATATAAAGTTATTAGACCTTAATGCTCAAATATATACTGAATCCGAATTCAATTGCAAGCATATTCATCTAGATTCAAAGAGTGATGAGAAGGTATTCATGGTTGCTTTTAGGACTATTCCAGAAGACTCTACTGGGGTTGCGCATATTTTAGAGCATACAGCTTTATGTGGTTCAAAAAAATATGCTGTTAGGGACCCATTTTTTATGATGATAAGGCGATCATTAAATACTTTTATGAATGCTTTTACTTCAAGTGATTGGACTGCTTACCCATTTGCAACTCAAAATGATAAAGATTTTAACAACTTACTTAGTGTATACCTAGATTCTTCTTTTTTTCCTAACTTGGATGAGCTAGATTTTCTTCAAGAAGGTCACAGACTTGAATACTCTGAAAAGAATAACTCAGATAGTGAGCTTGAAATTAAAGGAGTCGTATACAATGAAATGAAAGGCGCTATGAGCTCTATATCAAGCCAATTATGGCATGGTCTATCAAAACATCTATATAACTCATCAACATATAAATATAACAGTGGCGGTAATCCAGAAAATATAATAGATCTTTCTCATGAGTATCTTGTAAATTTCCACAAAAAACATTACCACCCATCAAATGCAACTTTTTTTACTTTTGGTAATGTAAATCCAGCTGAAATTCAGAATTTCATAAGAGAAAATGTATTAGAAAACTTCAAACCATCAAATGAAGTAATAAGTGTTAAAAATGAAGATAGAATTTCTGAACCAAAAACTGTTACTGAATTTTATAATCCTATGCCGGATGATGAAAATAATCATCATGTAGTTTTAAGTTGGCTACTAGGAGAAAGTCATAATCCAGTAGAGTTATTAGAATCATATTTGGTATCAAATATACTTTTAGATAACTCTGCATCACCTTTAAGGAAGGCTTTGGAGAATACTGATCTTGGTAAATCATTATCTCCACTTACAGGCCTTGAAGCAGATCATAAAGAACTTGTTTTTGCTGCTGGGCTTGAAGGCGTGGATTCAAATAAACAACTAGAAGTTGAAGAATTAATATTAAATTGTTTAAAAGATGTTGTATCAAATGGTATTTCTGATCAACTGATTCGATCTTCGTTACACCAGCTTGAAATCAAACAAAGAGAAATTACAGGATCTGGAATGCCCTATGGACTGCAAATAATGTTAAGTTGTCTACCTGCATGTCTTCATAATGATGATCCTCTTAAAGTTTTGGATTTAGATTCATCTTTTAATCTTATAAAAAATAATCTAAAAGACAAAAACTATATTGAAAAATTAATTGAAGAAAAGATTATAAATAATCCACATAGAGTAAATTATTGTCTTGCTCCTGATACTGAATTCAATTCTAAAAATGAAAAAAAGATCAAAGAAAAAGTTGATGAGAAATCAAAAAAACTTTCGTCCAAAGACAAACAAAGGATAATTGAGTTAACTAAAGATTTAAAAATAAGACAAGAAAAATCTGATAATCCAGAAGTTTTACCAAAGGTTACTAAAAATGATATCCCAAAAAAGCGTGTCTATGCAAAATCTGAATCATATAAAAATGATAATAAAAATTTCTTTTATAAGGTTGGAACTAATGGGATTACTTATCATTCAATAGTTCTGCCTTGCAGTCCACTAACTGATAATGAGTTTAAAGTTGCTTCATTGTTTACAAATACTTTAACAGATATTGGAATTGGTAATAAGAGTTATGAAGAAGTTCAAAAAATTCAATCTGCTGTAACTGGTGGAATTTCTGCAAGTTTCACTCTCATTCCAAATGAAAACCAATCATCTCATTATCTAGGATTAAAAATCACATCAAAATCATTAGAAGAAAATGAACAAGAAATGCAAGACTTGATGATTGAAACTGCTAAAGATTCAAATTTTTCTGATAAAAGTAGAATTAAAGATATGCTCAACTTTATAACATCTGATAATGAAAAATCTTTGATACAAAACGGGCATATTCTTTCAATGAGTAATGCAGCGGCTCAAATAAACAATATCTCAGCTACAAATGATTTTGCATCTGGTATAAATTTCATTACTAATACGAGTAAACTTTCAAAAAAAATTGATAAAAATTCTGAACTTGATAAATATATTGAATTATTAAGTAGTATAAAAAATAAAATTAATTCTGTCCCTTCATATACATTCACTGCATCTTCTCTAAATATGGATCAGTCAAAAATTAATTTTGCATTTGATGATAAAAATAATTCTTTTAGTATTCAAAATTATTTTGATATCCAGCAAGAATCTATCGGATGGATTACGGGGGCTCAAGTAACTTATTGTGCTGAGGCCTTTCCAACCGTAGATTTTTTCCATAAAGATGCTCCAGCTCTAAGTGTTTTAGGTGCTGTATTAAGAAATGGTTATTTACATTCAGCTATAAGAGAAAAAGGTGGTGCTTATGGATCTGGTGCAATGCAAGATTCAAACAATAAAGTCTTTAAATTCTTTTCCTATCGAGATCCTAGATGCGCTGAAACATTTGAAGATTTTAAAAAATCAAGAGAATGGTCTCTTAAAAATATCTCACAAGAGCAACTTGATGAAGGTATTTTAGGAATAATTTCAACTATTGATAAACCTCTATCTCCATTTGGAGAGGCAATGAGTGACTTTTCTATGAATCTTGATAAAAAAGATTTAGAAAAAAGGTTAGAGCTTAGGTCATTAGT
>CACELG010000013.1 GCA_902560315.1 uncultured SAR86 cluster bacterium
ATTACCTTATTATGATTGATTTAGATGGCCTGACTCCTTTTGCTGAAGGAGGGAATAGAA
This sequence comes from uncultured SAR86 cluster bacterium, assembly GCA_902560315.1. GTDB lineage: Bacteria > Pseudomonadota > Gammaproteobacteria > Magnimaribacterales > D2472 > SAR86A. The sequence goes on from CACELG010000013.1 coordinate 61, forward strand.
AATGCTTTATTCATCCTGACAACCCAGATAGATGTCTAAAGGTAATTCATCCAGGATTACTTCAGAAAATAAGAAATAATAAACCTTGGTATAAAAGATTTAGGTCTTTAGAAAGCTTCGATGATAATTTAAGAGAAGAAGTAGCATATAAACAAAAAGCCCTTAGAAGCAATAATCCAAAGATATGGAAGCATCTTGCTAAATGGTATGGTAAAACTGAGACTTCTTTAGGAATTGCTTCTGAAACAGAGCTTATAAAAAATGATAATCAGATTGCTGAAACTCTAGAAAGTTATTTATTTACAAATGGTTTAACAGATGAAATTAAAGATTCTATTAAAAATTTTCATCATTGGCTGAAAGATAATTTAGTTTTAACCAAAAATCTTATTCCTCATAATCTAGTCTTAAAAAAAGAAAATAATAGTCTCAATATTAAAATAATTGATGGTCTTGGATCTCAAGCCTTTATTCCTTTTCCAAGCTATTCCAACTTTTTTGCAAAGCTATATGTCGAAAGAAGAATAGAATTAATGTGGAGTAGAATTAATTGGGACTTATCGGGTAGAAAAGGTAATTGGAAATAAAGTTTTATTGATCTAAGAAACTCTTAAGATGGCTAGATCGGCTTGGGTGTCTTAATTTTCTTAAAGCTTTTGCTTCAATCTGTCTTATTCTCTCTCTAGTAACATCAAACTGTTTACCAACCTCTTCCAAAGTATGATCAGTATTCATACCAATACCAAATCTCATTCTTAACACTTTGGCTTCCCTTGCTGTTAGTGAAGCAAGAACGTCATCAGTAGCAAAATGCAGACTTTCTTCAGTAGCATTTTCTAAAGGTGATTCAATTACAGTATCTTCAATAAAATCGCCTAAGCTTGAATCTTCATCATCTCCAATTGGTGTTTCAGTTGAAATTGGTTCTTTAGCAATTTTAAGAACTTTTCTTACCTTGTCTTCTGGCATATCAAGTTCTTTGCTTAACTCTTCTGGTGTAGGTTCCCTTCCCATATCTTGCATCATTTGTCGTGAAACTCTATTTAATTTATTAATAGTTTCAATCATATGGACCGGGATTCTTATAGTTCTAGCTTGGTCTGCAATTGATCTGGTTATTGCCTGTCTTATCCACCATGTTGCATACGTAGAAAACTTATAACCCCTTCTGTATTCAAACTTATCTACTGCTTTCATCAGGCCAATATTACCTTCTTGAATTAAATCTAGGAATTGTAATCCTCTATTGGTATATTTTTTTGCAATAGATATAACCAACCTTAAGTTAGCTTCAACCATGTCTTTTTTTGCTCTGCGCATTTTAGTTTCACCCATAGACATGTTTCTATTAATTTCTTTAATTTCTTTAACGCTTAAGCCAACTTTATTCTCAAGCTCGATGATATCTTTTTGAGCTATAACAACATCTTGTTTAACTTGTTCTAAAAGATCTTTTTTATATTTCTTTTCTTTCATCAGGCTATCAACCCATCTAACTTTTGTTATGTTTTCTGGATATAAGGCGAGAAAATCTTTTCTAGGTATTCTTGCGTTTTTGACTAATTGTGTCTGTATAAATTTTTCTTTTTCTCTAAGAATATTTAATCCATGTCTAGCAACTGCAGCTATTTCTTCAAACATTCTTGGGCTAAACTTTAAGAATTGGAATATCTCTCCAAGTTTTTTATATTCTGCGTTTGCCTCTTTAGAATGCCTACCCTTTTTCTCAATGACTTTTGTAGTTTTATTGAATTGGCGTTTTAAGTTAGTGAGTCTTCTTTGAACTTCTTTCATATCAGGACCGGATGAAGTTTCTTCATCTGAAGATTCAGCAGCTTCGGCTTCTTCTTTAGCTCTTTGACTTCCGGGGCCTGCTGATGGAACTTCTTCCATCTCTTCTAAAAAACCTGTTAAAAAATCATTAATCTTTTTTTCGCCATCTTTAACAAGCTGAAAATAATAAAGAACATATTCAACTGTTTTTGGATAAACAACACTTGCATTAAGAAGATCTCTCATTCCTTCTTCTATTCTTTTCGCAATTTCTATTTCACCTTCACGAGTAAGAAGATCAACAGTACCCATTTCTCTCATGTACATTCTTACAGGATCAGTAGTTCGACCAGTTTCATTTTCAACTGCAGCTAATGCTTCAGCCGCTTGTTCTAATGCGATATCATCAGAATTTTCAGATTCAGCCAACATCAAAGTATCAGCATCGGGCGCAGTTTCATGCACTTGAAGACCTAAGTCATTAATCATTCCTATGATTTCATCAACCTGATCAGGATCAGATATATCATCAGGAAGATGATCATTAACATCTGCGTATGTTAAGTACCCTTGTTCTCTCCCTTTCTCTATGAGTTCAGCAATTTTTGAACCCTTTTGATTTAATTTATCCACGCTTTGGTCGTACCTCGAGTATATCCCCTTTATTTATGGATTGATTAGCAAAAATCAATCTAAATTAAGCTTAATTTTTTGATTAAAGCTTCCTCATCCTGCGACATTTTAGCTTTTTTTAGAATAATTTGTTGTAATTCTCTCTTTTCAGCTGAAGATAGCTCTTGCATATTGAATTTTTCTATTAAAAACTGTTCTCTTTCTGAGTCCGATTGCAAAATTAATTTCAAACAATCACCAATCATTGACTTGGCATCTTCTATAGATAGTTTTATTTCAGACACTAAAGCCTCACCAAAAATATTCTTAATCTTTTCACTTTTAATCTTCTCAAAAATAATAGATGGAGAAGATTCCGGATTATCAATATATAGGTCTCTAATTTCTTTAAGAAAGATGAATTTTGAATCTTTTTTAATTTGATTAAATTCATTGATAGAAGTTAACTTCGGATGTTGAATTAATCCCATAAATACTCCTAAAACAGACTTTCTCATTACCGAGTTTGAGGTTTTTTTTGCTTCTTCTTTTTGTGGTGTGGAAATTTTTTTAATCTTCGATTCACCTTCGATTAATTTAGAAAAGTCTAAATCACATATTTTTGACATTTCATTTATATATACTTGCTTAAGGGTATCATTCGAAATCTTATTAACTAAAGGTAATGCAAATTTTGCTACCATTGATCTACCCTCGACTGTTGATAAGTCATCTTGTTCTTTGATTTTTTCAATAAAAAAGTCAGAGAGGGTTTTTGCATTTTTTGTAAGACTTAAGAAAGCATCTTTACCATTAGCATTTATAAAACTATCAGGATCTTCACCGGGGTTTAAAAAAATAAAGCTAATTCTTGTATCTTCTCTGATTATAGGCAAAGCGTTCTCAACCGCCCTCCATGAAGCTTTGTAACCAGCTTCATCACCATCAAAAACAATAAAGATAGAGTTTGTATAACTTAAAATTTTTCTAAGTTGTTCTTGTGTAAAAGCAGTTCCTGAAGATGCTACAGCATTCTTAACACCGTGTTGATATAAGCCAATAACATCCATATATCCCTCAACCAAAAATATTGATTCAGGTCTTTTATTGATTGTTCTTATTTCATGAAGTCCGTATACCTCATATTTCTTTTTATACGTTTTGGTCTCTGGTGAATTTAAGTATTTTGCTTGATCTTTTTTATCGTTTATTAGTCTTCCACCAAATGCAATACACTCACCCTTTACATTTCTAATCGGAAACATAAGTCTGTCTCTAAACCTGTCGTAATGACCTCCATCATCATTTTTGCCAAATAATCCAGATTCATCTAAATCCAATTCATTAAATTCTTTTTTTAAATTGTCATATAAAGAAGGTTTTTTATTTGTTGAATATCCTAAAAGGAAAAATTTTGCAGTTTCACCAGAGATTCCTCTATCTTTTAAATATGAAATTGTTGCTTTTCCATCATCTGATTTGAGTTGCTCATAAAATAATTCTGCCGCTTTATTATTTATTTGAGTTGCCTTAGATGTATCAACAGAATTTTCCTGTTTAGGAACTTCCATTCCTACTTGTGAGGCCAACATTTCAACCGCTTCTACAAAATCAACCCCATCATGTTTTCTCAAAAAATGTATTGCATTACCAGACTCCTTACATCCAAAGCAATGGAATGTATTCGTGTCCTCATAAACTTTAAAAGATGCTGTTCTTTCTTCGCCTGAGCCGTGAAATGGACATTTTGCCCAATAAGCCCCACCTTTCCTCTCCAAGGTTATTCTTCTGCCAATAACATCAACTATATTTACAGAAGCCAATAAACGATCTAGAAATTCATTAGAAATAGACATTTTTACTTATTTAAATTAAACCAATTATCTATTAGTATTTTTGCAGCGTTTGCATCCACAAGCTCAGCTTTATTATCTTTAAGTATTTCTTTAGCTTCAAATGTGGTTAACCTTTCATCAACATATTCATATCTAGCTTTATAGATCTTCATTAAATTATTATAAAATTTATCAACTTTTTTCATTACCTCGCTTTCCGTGCCATCCATATTTAAGGGCTTACCTAAAATAATTAAATCTGGATTCCATTCTTTCAAGAGTGAATTTATCTCATCCCAATTTACTTTACCATGATTATTAAATATGACCTTAAGAGGTGAAGAGGTATTTGTTGAAGTTTGACCTACAGCAACCCCAATCTTCTTCTCTCCATAATCAAAAGCAATTATTTGCATTTATTTGTTAGAGAAATTCCAATCTCTTATTATTTCAAGAACGCTATATTCATTAGACATAGTTTTATTAAACGGTGCAAAAGGAGCTGACTCTCTTAAAATATTAATTGCCATATCATCTATTAAATTATTGCCTGAAGAAATTAAGATTTTAGAGTCTATTAAATTACCATAAACATCAATAGTTGCCATTATCTGAACTGTCCCATCAAATATATTTTTACTTTCTGAAATTAAATTATCTCCTTTAGTTTCAATCTGTCTTTGCCATAAGTTTAAATAAACCGCTTCTTCTGAATTAACCATAGAATTTGCCTGTAGTTTTTTAATTTTAAATGACTGAGAGATATTTCTAGATGAACTCATATTACCCTCAACTGAAGAAGATAATTCTTTCTCTAAATTTTCTATATTTCCAATATTAGAATTAGTCAAAAAATCTTGACTAGAATTTGCGAATTTAACATTAATAATTGGTGATTCCTTGAAAATTGGCAATTTATAATAAGTTGTTATTGAAAGGCCAAAAATTAAAAAGGTATGAATTAAAACTGATATTAAAAAAGATTTATTAAAAGTTAAGGTACGCTTGCTTATATTTTTTGTTGAAGAAAGTGAGTTCATAATCCTGCAAAATATTCTTTAATTGGATTCATTTTAGTTTGATCAAGAATTTCTCTTGCGCAGGTTGGGCTTGTAATATTTATTTCGGTTAAAAGTTCTCCAATAATATCTATTCCAGCAAAACTTATGCCATTTTCCATTAAAATCTTTCCAATCTCCTCACCAATTCTTTTTTGAAAGTCTGTAATATCTCGTGCTTCACCATAGCCTCCTGCTGCAAGATTACCTTTAAAACTTCCCTCTTTAGGAATTCTAGCTAATGTCTTCTCAAAAGGCTTGCCATTGATAATTAAAATTCTGTAATCTCCATCATAAATATCTTCAATAAATTTCTGGCATATTATTTGAGTCTTTTCAGAATCTGTCATCTGTTCAATTAATTCTATTTTTTCTTCATCCCAATTTTCAATCTTGTAAATTGAAGTTCCGCCCATTCCATCGAGCGGTTTGATTATGATGCTTTTATGGGTCTTATAAAAATTCTCAATTTTGCTTATTTTTGAAGTAACCAATGTACTGGGTATATATTCTGAAAAATGAATTGCGAATATCTTCTCATTGAATTCTTTAATAGCATTTGGTTTGTTATGAATAATAGCGCCATGCTTTTCTGCCAGTCCTAGAAGATGAAGAGCATTTATATAATTCTCATCCACAGGAGGATCTTTTCTCATAAAACAATATCTAAAATCAGAAATTTTTATGTCTTCCTTTTTAATGCTTTCTACCTGAGCTGAGCCTGCAGATATGATATTTCTAGAACTTGAATAAACGTAACCTTCTTCAATAAATAAATCATTGATCTCGCATTGAAAAACGTCAAAATCATTATTTATTGCTTCTTCAATCATTAAAATTGAGGTATCTTTTTTAATATTAAGATCTTTAAATGTATCTGTAATAAATAATACTTTATTGCTCATCATTAAATTCTACCAAAATGATTTATTATTATTGACGAAACAACTATTGGAGCTGTCTCAGATCTTAGAATATTTTTTCCAAGATATCTTATTTTAATCTCTTTATTGTCAAACATTTTTATTTCTTTATCTGAAAAGCCTGATTCTGGTCCTGTAATGATAGTTATGGAAGATTTATTATCTAACTCATCTTGGGTAAAATATTTTGCTGCCTCAGTATCAAATATATATTTATCATCACCTACTTCAATTTGTTTAATTGCTTTATCAAGGTTGATATGGCTTTCAATTGTGGGCAGAAAATTATTTCCACACTGTTTACAAACATTAACAATGACCTCCCTAGATTTTATTATTATTTTTTCAAAATCTTTTTTTGCAATGCTCTGATCTGAAAGGTCTGCTTTATAAACTATAAATTTGTTAACTCCGACCTCAGTTAATTTTTGAATCATATAATTAAAATTATTTTTTTTAATGAAGGGAATTACTGCTGTTAAATTTCTTCTTGAGGCGTCTTGATCTTCAATTTCTGAAATCCTTTCTATTAGGCATCTCTTATTAGATAATTCAGATATAGAACATAATGCATACTTGCCATTACCATCAAATACCTCAATATGGCTCCCCTCTTTTAGACGGAGTGCCTTTAATAGATGACGTGATTCAGCTTCATCTAAATTAAATTTCTTGTCAGACTTTGATACAGACTTACAATATACTCTATGAATTCTCACAACATTATTATAGCTATAGCTACAAAATAAATGTCACAGATTGAAATTATATTTATAAGGCATGGGGAAGCTGCAAATAGATGGGGAGATCACCCTGATCCTGGCTTAAGTGACAAAGGTAAGATGCAATCTAATAATTTACTTAAACATAAAGAACTTCAGCATCTTGAAAAATATTCTTTTTTATCAAGCCCAAAATTGCGAGCAATCGAAACCGCAAAACCTTTGGCTAAAAAGTTTAATAAAGAAGTTATGATTGATGATACTTTTATTGAGATACCTTCAGACAATATTAAAGCAAATGAGAAACAAAAATGGCTTGAAGATATTATTAAATGTAAAAATAATGATTTGCCAAACTTTGTTAAGTCTTGGAGAAAAAATATTTTTGATAAAACAAAATCTTTTACTGGCAACGTAGTAATATTTAGCCATTTCATGGTCATAAATGCTCTTGTTAGTGAATTAGCTAAAATAGATAGGCTCTTATATTTTTATCCAGACTATACATCTGTAGTAAAAATTGTAATGAAAGATTTAAAATTTGATTATTTCACTCTTGAGGGTAATAAAAAAACTTCAATAAATCTCTAAAAATCTATTGAGCAATTTTTAAACAACTGTAAACTAAATCTTCTTTGATAAAAAATAAGTTGATTTGAAAAATAAAAAAAAATCCTTCGATAGCTATTCAAAAAAACCTTTAAAAGATGAGGTTCGAAAGGCTATGAATAGATATTTTAATCAATTAGACCAAAAAAATATTCCAATTGATGTATACCAACTAGTTTTAAATGAAGTCGAGCCACCTCTTTTATATGCAGTGATGGATTTCTCAAATAATAATCAATCAAAAGCTGCAAAAATCTTAGGTATAAATAGAACAACTCTAAGAACAAAACTAAAAAAATATAACATTAGCTAATGAATGTCGTTAAGCCAAAAACAGCTTTAATCAGTCTATCTAACAAGTCTAATTTAAAGAAAATTGTAAATTTTTTAATAGAAAAAAACGTAAAGATAATCTCAACTGGAGGAACCTATAAATCTATTAAAGAAATCACGGACAGCGTTATTGAAGTATCTGAATTTACTGGATTCGAAGAAATGATGGATGGCAGAGTAAAAACTCTTCATCCAAAAATTCATGCAGGTATTCTTGCAAGAAGAGATTCAGATATGAAAACTCTAGAGGAAAAAAACTATGAGCCCATTGATCT
>CACELG010000014.1 GCA_902560315.1 uncultured SAR86 cluster bacterium
TTTCCGCAGCATCTGGTGCTGTCGGAACAGTTGTTGGTCAACTGGGAAAAATTTATGGTTGTAGGGTTATTGGCATTGCTGGAGGTCCAGAAAAGTGTGCTTATGTAAAAGATGTTTTGGAATTTGATGAGTGTATCGATTACAAAGCTGGCAACCTAGAACAAGATTTAAAAGATGCATGTCCAGAAGGGATAGATATATATTTTGAAAATGTTGGTGGGCCAGTTACTAGAGCTATAGCGCCACTATTAAATGAAGGTTCAAGAGTACCTATTTGTGGATTTATTTCTCAATACAATGAAGGAGATATGCTTAAAGTAGAAACTCCTTTTCATGTTTTGGGTGCCCTAGAGATAAAACCCAAACACAGATTTTTTGTTGTAACTGAGTGGGCTAATGAATGGGAGGCTGCAACTAAAGAAATATTAGAATTAGTGTTACAGGATAAAATACGTTATAGAGAAACCATTACAAAAGGTTTTGAGAATGCTCCACAAGCACTTAGAGATGTTTTAACAGGAAAGAATTTTGGAAAACAAATTATTGAAATTTAGTTTATCTCAATAAGTCCTTTCATATATAAAACTGCATTCCCACCTATTAGTACTCGGTTTTCAAGATTCTGACAATATAATTCACCACCCCTTTTAGATACCTGTTTTGCAGTTAGTGAGGGTTTGTTTAATTTATCTGCCCAATATGGAATTAGTGTAGTGTGTGCTGATCCAGTAACAGGGTCTTCGTTGATTCCATATTTTGGACAAAAATATCTTGAAACAAAATCATATTGATTGCTTTGTGCTGAAATTATTAACCCTTGTCCATCAAGGCCTAGTAAAGCTTCAAAATCTGGTTCAATATTACTAATGGTTTCTTCATTATCAAAAACTGCAAATAAATTAATATCTCCTATATAAGTTTCAGTAGGCTTTTCACCAATAGCTTTTGCAACTAGATCAATCATATCTATTTGTCTGAAGTTATCTTTAGGAAAATCAAGCTCTAAATAATCATCTTTTTTATTCACCTTCAATTCACCTCCAGCAGAACTCAGAGAAATTGAAGTATCATTATTATTTATAAAATTAAAATAAATAAATGCTGATGCCAAGGTGGCATGGCCGCATAAGTTTACCTCGCATGTTGGTGAGAACCATCTAATTGTATTGTTAGTTAAATTAACAAAGGCTGTCTCAGATAAATTATTTTCAGCTGCTATATTTTGCATAAGGACATCGTCATTAATTTCTGAAAATATTACTGCAGCAGGATTTCCAGAAAACATTTGGCTGGTAAAAGCATCGACGTAATAAACTTCAAATTTCATTTTATATTTCGAACTTATAGCTTAATGTCATAAAAATCTTCAACAGTTTCGTGAGCAATTTGTTGAAGAAATTCTTTATCTGAGTCTTTGATTTCGTCGTAATAAGAATATTTAACTTTTTTAGGGGATATTTGAGTAATACTAGCAAAAACAACACAAGCAGCTAAATAAGTCCCTAAGATACTTGGATGAGTGCCATCATAATGTTTATGAAGTTTGATATTAGGTTTTTGTGAATAGCCATTCTCAAAAGCTATCCCAACTGGAATTACAAGAGCATTATTTTCATTGCCTGCATCAATATACATTTTTTTTATATCTTTAATCATTTGTGGATTTGTATCTTCATGAGGCTCTACATAAGCATGAATCATGTATAACGCTGCCTCGGCTCCAGAGTTATGAATTTTATTAACAATTTTTTTAACTTCTTTTCCAAAAGTAGTTCTTTCTTCATTTGTATTTGTTTCTCCGCTACCACCTTGGAAGATAACTAATTCAAAAGGTTTTTCTACTCCGAGGTTTTTGTAATCAAGAGGATGGTCTATATTATGATGCCATGATCTAGAGCCGCTAATAGTTACAGATTTATAATTAGTCCTATCAATTTCATTTGGATAAAATTCATCGAGCATTCGCCTTACATGATTATGAATACTATCGTTATAATATAAATAGCTATTACCAATATACAAAACTCTCTCAGGAGATTTATTTTTTAATTCAGTAACAGCTACATTAGTTGAAAATATAGTATTAGAATAAATCAATATAAACAGTAGGATTAATTTCATAGACGAATTCTAACAAAATTATAAAATTTATAGGAAATTAAAATTAACACAGAAAGTATACACAAAGACGTCATTGTTATAGGAGCTGGAATATCTGGAATTGCTGCTGGATATAACCTTAAGAAAAGCTGTCCAAATAAATCATTTTCAATTTTAGAAGGTAGAAATGATATTGGAGGAACCTGGGATCTCTTTAGGTATCCTGGAATTAGATCAGATTCTGATATGCATACTCTGGGTTACAGATTTAAACCTTGGATACATGATAAATCTATTGCTGATGGACCATCCATTCTTGAGTACTTAAATGAAACAATTGATGAAAATGATTTACGAAATAATATTTTGCTAAATCACAATGTTAATTCAGCTAATTGGAATTCAGATAAATCAATTTGGGAACTAGAAATCAAAGATAAAGATTTACCAAAAAATATGACATGTAACTTTTTATTTTTGTGCGGAGGATACTTTAGCTATTCAAAGCCACATATGCCCTCTTTTAAAAATCAAGAAAAATTTAAAGGTCAATTGATACATCCACAATTTTGGAATAATCAAATTAACTATAGTGATAAAAAAATTATAGTCATTGGTAGTGGTGCCACTGCAATAACTCTAGTTCCTGCTATTGCTGAAAAAGCTAAACATGTAGTAATGCTTCAAAGATCTCCAAGTTATGTGGTTTCAAGACCTAGTGAAGATTCTATCAAAAAATTCTTACGCAAATTTCTTCCAATCAAAGTTACATATTTCTTAATTAGATGGAAAAATATTCTTTGGCAAAGTTATACATTCTTTTTAGCACGAAAATTTCCAAACAAAATTAAAGAAGGTATTCTTGAACTATTGAAAGATGAGTTAGGGCCTGAATATAATATTCAAAAACACTTTACGCCTTCTTATAAACCATGGGATCAAAGAATGTGTCTTGTTCCTGATAGTGATTTATTTAAAGCGATTAATAAAAATAAAGCGTCTGTGGTTACTGATAAAGTAAAACAATTTGAACCAGATGGGATATTGCTCGAATCAGGAAAAAAAATTACAGCTGATATTATCATTACTGCTACTGGCATAGAGCTTAATTCATTAAACGATATTGATGTTACCCTTGATAACATTAAGATTAACGCACATGAGAGGCTTACCTATAAAGGAATGATGTTAAGTGGTGTTCCTAACTTTGCTCTTTCATTTGGTTATGTAAATGCATCATGGACTTTAAGAGCAGATTTAACATGTGAATATGTTTGTAGATTACTTAACTTAATGGATAAAAAAGGTGTTAATTGTTGTGCGCCTATAGATGATGAAAGTGCCTATGGTGATGATGATCTAATTGATTTCACATCAGGTTATGTACAAAGAGGTCTTCATCTTATGCCTAAACAGGGTAACAAAGCTCCTTGGAAAAACTATCAAAATTATTTAAAAGATATCTTTGCTGTTAGATTGTTCTCAATCAAAGATTCCAATTTAAATTTCTATAGTCATAAAAAATAAATATCATTTTTTAATATGTTAATTTTATAAACATAAAATTGGCATATGAATTGCATACTTATTAGTATATTAACAACCATTTAAGGAATTAAAATGAAAAATATATTTTTATCAGTCTTGCCTATATTATCTCTTCTTGCTTTCGCTGATGAATATGAAATTAAAGAAGGTTATGCAGTTAGTGGAAAGATATCTTCTGTTAAAACATCTGGCAAATATGCTTCAGTAGAAAAATGTATGAGTTTTGCTTCTAAGAGAGAAGGAATTGTTGCTTTTACATTTGATTCTAAAAATGATAAATGCACTATTTACAAAACAATTAGAAGCATTAAAGAAGATGCTAGCTCAACTTCTGGGATGATAGAAGAAAGTTAATAACTTATTATTATTTAAAGTTTCTGTAACTTCCAATGCATATCAAAAAAAGATGTAATGCTGCGAGTGTTATTAATAAAAATTCATTCATAATTATTTTAGTAAATTCAAATTAGTACCAAATTGGTGGAGCTACGCGGGATCGAACCGCGGACCTCTTGAATGCCATTCAAGCGCTCTCCCAGCTGAGCTATAGCCCCAAAGAAAGATCATCTTATCTAATAATATTTTTTAAGTAAATTTAATTCTATTGAAGATAGACAACTTCTCCAGGTTTGAGTGTTATAAAGTTATCTAGCTTGTTATTATTAAGCGCTTCTTTTAATCTTTGTGGTGGCTCTAAGGTGTCTTCAGCGGTTAATGTGAAAGTACCCCAATGCATTCCAAAACTAAATTCAGCACCTAGGTCTTTCATAATTCTAATTGAATCTTCAGGATTTACATGGCTTGCAGCCATAAACCACTCTGGATCATAAGCGCCAATAGGTAAAAAAGCATACTTAGGAGACCCTAATCTTTTTTGAGTTTCTATAAAATCATTTGAGTATCCTGTATCGCCAGCATGGTATAAAGAATAATCAGTAGATTTAATAAACCACCCTCCCCATAAACTTTCATTTCTATCAAAG
>CACELG010000015.1 GCA_902560315.1 uncultured SAR86 cluster bacterium
ATATTTGCACATTTATTCTAATTAACTGATAATGCTAGGATATAACGTATTTTTATGGGGATATTACTATGTTAAATTATAAAAACTTATTTTTCTCAGCTTTTCTTGCTGCAAACTTTATGTTTGTATCAAGTTTATATGCTGATAATCCTGGAGAAGTTGTTGCTCAGGCTGATGATGCTGCCGAAGAAGTTGTAGCAGAAACAGCTAGCGAAGCACCAAGCGCACCTGCAGAGAGCTCATCTTCAGCCTCATCCGCAAGTGGTGATGAAGTAGAACTATCTAAAATTAGTGTTACTGGTTCTAGGATTAAAAGAACGGATATTGAAGGTCCACAACCTTTAACTGTTATCACAAGTGATGACATTGACCAGGGTGGATTCTTATCTGTTTATGAGGCTGTTGCTTCAGTAGCTCAAAATACTGGACAAACAGTTATGGACCAACTTGGTGGCGGTGGTAACCGTTCAGACAACCAGTTAAATCTTCGTGATTTTGGTCCTGGAAGAACTTTAGTTCTCGTAAACGGTTTAAGAAGAGCAAATTATCCTTATCCTTCTGGAGAGGGTGATGCTTCATTTAACTGGAATAGAATTCCTATAGGTATTGTTGAAAGAATTGAAATATTAACATCAGGTGCATCTGCTGTTTACGGTGCTGATGCTGTTGCGGGTGTTGTTAATATTATTTTAGTTGATGGTATAGAAGATACTTCAGTTCAAGTAAGAGTTGGAGCGCATCAACCATTTACTAATCGTTCTGCTGGTGAATCAGTAAACATCGAAATTTCTGGTGGTCAATATTTTGACAACGGCAGTATGGTATGGGGTGTCGAATTAAATACCGTTAATCCCCTAAACGGTAAAGACAGAGAACAGTTAGATGATGTCTATGATGAACCTGTTGGTTATTATCACTATGGTAGCTGGGCTGGTAAGTTAAGTGCTAGAGGTTATTCTGGTTATGGATTTTATCCTAATGATTCAGGTGCTTTAAACACAACTTGTGAAGACTTGAACATGATTACTGCAAATATGGGTCAATACGGATGGGGATCATCTGACTATACAGATCCTACTGGTACAACATGGCCTGCACTCGGATATTCATATGACACAAACTGGAATTATTGTAATTTAGATACTGGGAAATACAGAACTTTAAGATCAGGTTCAGATAATGGTTCAGTATATGTTGCTGGCGCATACACTTTTGACAATGGTGTTGAAGTTAATGCAGATGTTCATTATTGGGAAACAGAAGCAAATAATGTTTATTACCCATATTTTGTTCAACAAAGTTATTATTCAGGTGTAGTTGTTGGTGATGACGGCGAGCTTTTATACGATGGCTCAGGAAATAGATATACATCTGATCCAAATAGATATATGCATCCAGCTTCTTTCAGATATGGCGGCGCGTATCTTTCAGGACAAAGATTTTTTGCAGAGAAAAACTGGCAGGGTGATTTCACAGAAGACACTCTTTCTGTAACTCTAGCTGCAAATGGAAACTTTGAATTTAGAGAATCTATTTGGGATTGGGAGTTAGCATTTGTTCAAGATGATTATTACTACAAACGTGGTGGTCAAGATGTTATGAAAGATGGCCTTGCTCGATGGACTTGTGGTGGAGCTGCTAATTCAGCATACTCATCATATTGTGCAGATGGACCTTATGGATATACATTATATAATCCAGATACATTTTGGGGTTCATTCGAAACAGCTCAATCATATAATTTATGGGAATATGCCTTTATAGAAGGAGATTCATCATCTGAAACTATCAACTTCAACGTTGCAGGAGATTTATTCACTATGCCTGCTGGTCCTGTGCAATTTTCTCTACATTTAGATGATACAACTACAGAATATGAAATTGATCCTGGCCCTCAGTATGATGCTGATAATGTATGGGGTCGATCAACTACAGAAGGTGGTGGTGATAGAAATCGACAATCTGCCGCTATCGAGCTTGCAATTCCATTGCATTCAACCTTTGATCTATATTTAGCTAGAAGATACGATAGTTATGATGAAGTATCTACTCAGATAGGTAACAGAGACACAGATCAAGTCTCATTCACATGGAAACCAACAGATAATCTAATGGTTAGAGGTTCATGGGGTGAGTCGTTTGCAGCTCCAAGTTTACCTTATATCTATAAAGGAACATCTGAAGGATTTGCTACATTTTGTGATTATTATGGAAGATACCTAAACCAAGGCTTTGTAAACGTATCTGGTAATACTTGTGTTAACGAAGGTTATTCACAGTTAAATGCTAAAAGTATCTCTTCAGGTAATTTAAATCTTAGAGCTGAAACAGGCGAACAATATAACCTAGGTTTTGTTGTTGATCTTGTTGATACAGCTAAAGTTAAAATGGATATGACATTAGACTTTGTTGAGTTAGAGCTTGAAAATATTGTTTTAGCAACAAGTACTGCTCAAAACTTAATTGATGAAATGATTTGTAGAGCTCAAGAGGATGGAATTACCACACCAGGTTATTCATATTCAACATCTTATTGTGCTGATATCTATGCAACTATTGTGCGTGGAGCTAACTGGACACCTCAGGGTGGTGGAGTCGCTCCTGCTATAGTACCTCCTGAAGGTGCTATAACAAGTGTTACATACGGATATATCAATGGAGCTGGTAGATATTATCGTGGTGCAGACTTCCAAACAGGAGCTAGATTCTTAAGCGATAACGCTGGTGATTTCTTTGTAAACCTTTCAATCGCTTATGTTGATGATGAAAGAAGAAGTGATACTCCAGGTGATCCTTATGTAACTATCATGGAACAAGAAAGAAGACTTAGATCAAGAAGTTATCTTTCATTCAGCTGGACAAAAAATGATTGGGCAGCTGGTGTGAGTACTTCAAGGATTGGATCTATGAACTATCAATCACCAAGATGGGACGGAAAACCAAATACTAAGATTGATCCATATTATGATATTGGTGCTTTTGTAAGATATGACATTGAAGACGGTCATTATGTTGCTTTATCAGTATCAAACTTAATGGATGATGTACCTAAGAAGAATTCAGACTTAGGATGGCCGTGGTTTGCTACATATTACTACTCACCTATAGGTAGAGAAGTATTTTTAACATACCGATATACATTCTAATTAAATCTTAGACGAATTAAATCCCCTCTGTTGAGGGGATTTTTTTATAAAACTGAACATATATATATAAATTTTATATACAATGAGACATGAAAAAATTATTTAAATACTCAATATTATCAATATTTCCAATTTTTTTATTAGCTCAATCAGCTGAAGTTGTTGAGCCAATTGATGATAGAGCTTTAATGGAGAAGGCTATAGAAATTGAGGCATCATCCTCAAATAAAGCAACTGAAAGGCAAGATTATATAGATAATATTGATACTCAAATAATAACTCTTACTGGAGATATTCAATTTTTATCTCAACAATTAGACTTAACTAATATATATAACAGACAACTTCAAGAGTTAATAGATTCACAAAATGCTGAAATTATATCTATTAATGAGCAAATGGTTGAATTAGATAAAACTAACAGAGGTATTCTTCCAAAATTAGAAGAAATGGTAACCACATTAGCCTCAATTGTGGAAAATGATGTTCCTTTTTTATTAGAAGAGAGGCAAACAAGAATTAATGAATTAAAAGTTTTACTTGTTCAATCTAATATTTCCACATCCGAAAAATTTAGAAGAGTTTTTGAGGCCTATCAAATAGAAAACGAGTTCGGAAGAACTATAGAATCTTACAGAGACGAAATTACTTTTGACTCAGAGACATATAATGTTGAAGTATTTAGACTTGGAAGAGTAGGTTTATACGCTAGA
>CACELG010000016.1 GCA_902560315.1 uncultured SAR86 cluster bacterium
AAGAGAGGCTATAAAGCTCGATACAAAAATTATAGATAAGCAAATTAAAAGAGATTTATTTCCTTTTATAAAATCAATCATAATTCTAAATTAAACTATTTTAATTAAGGAACCAGCCAAGTTGATTCATAGCCATTATTCCATTTATGAATTGCCCTTCTGTGGCCTGAGCTTTTAAGATATAAAAATTCTAGTGTGTCAAAACTAAATATTAAAACTGAAAAATTTTTATATCCTTCTTCCACTTCAAAATCAGCTATATCGAAATCTTTAGGGTCATGGATTTCTTTTGTTGAGCCTCCTTTTACTGAATAGCATTTTTTAGAGCGGGGAGTAGAACCATCCCATGCTAATTTAGTAGATTCGTCATTATAGTGAGGAGTTATTTTTCCTTGTAATTTAATTTGTATCTTTATCTCAGGATCATACCCCAAGACTGTTGCTGTTGAATTGTTAGAAAAATGTTGAATTTTTGGTGCTCTATAATCTGTATGAAATCTCATCTTCCTCTCTTCTAAATTAAATTCTCTAAGAACCATGACTCTTGAAGAAATTTTGTCACCATCAAATGATGAAACCACCATAGTATGAAAAAGAGTTTTTGAATCATCAACAGCTTTGGTTAAAATTTTATCTGCTGTAGTGAGCGTATCTTCAAGTTTAGAATAATTATCTGGTAAATTAATTTTCATGCCTTACTTTACGATTTAAGTTTCCAGTTAGTTCCTTCACTGGTGTCGTTTATTTCAATTCCTATATCAAGCAACTGTTGTCTTATCATGTCAGCTGAGTCGTAATCTTTATTATTTTTAGCTTCATCTCTTTCTGAAATCATTTTTTCTACTTTTATCTTTAATTCATCAGAAATATTGTTGAAAGTCTTATCTTGTAAAATGCCTAAGACAGAACCAATTAAAGTAAGTTTTTCTTTTATAACTATTTTATCTTTATTAGAAGAATTAAAATCTTTAACTATTTTATTTAACTCCGCGATTAATCCTGGTGTATTTAGGTCATCCATTAACATTTCTATAACACTCAAATCATTGCTAGTTTTATTAGAAGTATCAAGTTCATCTAATTCATCTTTAATTTCATAAAGTTTAGTAAGGAGTTTATTTGCCTGATGAATTACTTTTTCATTCCAATCAAGGCCTTGTCTATAGTGAGACGACAACAAAGCTAGTCTTATGACCTCACCATGGTATGAATCAGTTAATTCTCTAACAAGAATTATGTTACCCAATGATTTAGACATCTTTTCACCTTCAATGGTTACAAAACCATTATGCATCCAATATTTTGCATAAGAGCTAGGATCTTCAATATTTGCTGAAGAGCAACAACTTTGTGCAATTTCATTTTCATGATGTGGAAAAATTAGATCTCTTCCACCTCCATGAATATCAAAAGGTAATCCTAAAGTTTTTTTTGACATCGCAGAGCACTCTGTATGCCAGCCAGGGCGTCCAAAACCCCATGGAGATTCCCATCCAGGTTGATTTTCAGTGCTAGGTTTCCATAATATAAAGTCAGCTGGATCTTTTTTGAAAGGCGCAACCTCAACTCTACTTCCTGCTATTTGTTCTTCTCTATTTATCTTTGAAAGCTTTCCATAATTATTATAAGTAGGGACATGAAAAAGAACGTGTCCTTCTTTTTCATAAGCAAATCCTTTGCTTATAAGATCTTCTATCAGCTCAATCATTTCTGAAATATATTCAGTTGCCTTTGGTTGAACATCAGGAGCTAAAACATTAAGTTTAGACATATCCTCATTGTAGATTTGTGTGTATTTTTCGGTTATTGTTGAAATATCTACATTTTGATCGATGGCTGCTTCAATAATTTTGTCATCTATGTCAGTAATATTAGACACGTAGGTAACTTTTGGATAAATGCTTCTCAAAGTTCTTACCAAAGTGTCAAATACAACCGCCATTCTTGCATTTCCAATATGTGCATAGTTATAAACAGTGGGACCACATGCATAAATCTTTAAATGTTTTGGATCAATAGCTTTTAATACTTCTTTTTTTCCATTCAAAGTATTATATAAATTGAAAGACGTTGAGCTTTTCATGAATTTATTCTAAACCAATTATTTTTAATTTCCTTAATGCATTTAGCAACGGTATCAAAGGCATGCCTCTAACAGTATGAGAAGATCCATCTACATATGAAAACAGGTTACATCCTAAAGACTCAAATTTATATGCACCTGCTGCATGAATAGGATTTTCCATTTCTACGTAATTGATAATTTCTTTATCAGTTAGATCATGCATTTTCAGCTCTACTGTTTCTGAATATTCCCATATAGATTCATTATTTTTAAAAATACAAACTCCACTATGCTGATAGTGTTTTTGGTTTGATAAAAGTTTAAGACTTTCAACGGCTTTTTCTTTATTGCCTGGTTTATGAAGAAGTTTATCGCTAAGAGCACACATCTGATCTCCTCCAATAACTATTGATTCAGGATTTTGTCTACTAACAGTCTCTGCTTTTGCTTTAGCAAGATGAATAACCTGTTCACTATATGGTAATGATGCAATTTTTTTCTTTATTAAATCTTCGTCTGTTTCGGAAACTATTACATCAAAAACAATACCTGCTTCTTCAAGCATTTGTTTTCTGCTTTCTGAACCAGAAGCTAGAATAATAGGAGCTTTTGGTGTGATACTGGAATCTTCCAGAGACCTGCTCATTTAATACTTTTTAGGCGAATTAATAAGACTTATAAATTCTTCTCTAGCTTTGTTGTCTGATCTAAAAGTTCCCAGCATTCTTGATGTAATTGTGCTTGATTCCGTTTTATGAATACCTCTAGTGCTCATACACTGGTGGTTTGCATCTATTACCACCGCAACACCTTTTGGCTGAAGAACCTTTTCAATTGTATCTGCAATTTGGGCTGTCATTGTTTCTTGTGTTTGAAGTCTTTTTCCAAACAAATCCACCAATCGAGCTAATTTACTAATTCCAACAACTCTTTTTTTAGGAATATAACCAATATGAGCAACTCCTACAATTGGAACCATATGATGCTCACAATGAGATTCTACTCTTATATTTCTTACTATGACTGCATCATCATAGCCCTCAACTTCTTCAAAGGTTCTGCTTAATATTTCCTCTGGATCTTCTTCATAGCCAGCAAAAAATTCTTTATATGCTTTAACAACTCTTTTTGGTGTATCTATTAAACCTTCTCTTTCAGGGTCGTCACCAGCCCAGAGTATCAATGTTCTTACTGCCTCAAGCGCTTCTTTTTCAAGCGAGCTTTCAGAAATCTCTTTAGTAATAGTCTTTACAGCCTTTAAAGCTTCATCTTTAGATACTTTTTTACTCATTTTTATATTCCAATAATGTTAAAAATGCCTATTCTATAGCATTTTACTAAAAATTAAACCAACCTGCT
>CACELG010000017.1 GCA_902560315.1 uncultured SAR86 cluster bacterium
ATGAATCAAGAGGATATTCAAAGGCCTTCTATTTATATGACTATAGAAAAGCCTAAAAGTTCAGAATTTTTAAAAATAAAGTAAAAAAGAGAACCTAAAATTAAAAATGATCCAAGCGGAAGGCCCTCTTTGAATTTATCTTTATAAAAAATATAAGATATAGATCCTAGCAATGAACCAAGAAAGAGAATCAGAGGTAAAGATACAGGCCCAAATATTGATCCAATAGCTCCAAATAAAATAAAGTCACCGCCGCCGATACCATCTTTGTTATATATTGATTTAAAAATAAAGTTAACAACCCAAAGAGACATGTATCCAAGAATAAAGCCATACAAAGAAAAAGATAAAGCAGATATATTAAATAAATATAGCTGTTCATCAATAAATATATAAAAGAAATAATTACTCACAAAGCCTGAAAGTATTAATAAAATATTTATTGAGATTGGTAAAAAATAAAATTTTAAATCTAAAAAAAATAAAATATAGAAAAAAGTAAAAATTAGAAATAAAAATAACGAATATTCTGAAATACCATATAAAAATATTAAATAAATACCCATAAGAAAAAATATTAGTTCTGTCACCGGATAAAATATAGATATTTTAGATTTGCATGATCTGCATATACCTTTTTGCAGAAGATAACCAATCAATGGGATAAGAAAAATTAATTGAATTGATTTATTACAATTTGGACAAAATGATCTGGGGAAAAATAAATTTATTTTTTCTGATGAATGAGGCGATAGTCTATATATAACCAAAGAAGTTAAGCTTCCAATTGATAGGAATAACAATGAAAGAAGAATTAATTCAATTGTATTAAATGAATTTAGATCATTAAAATGATTAAAATTATAGATGTTGGCCAATTTAATTTTTTTTAGTTATGTAAAAGCAAAATGTTAGAAGAAGAATAACAGGTATCGCATAAGCTCCAATTATTAATAGCTTATCAATCATTTATGTCTCCTGATGCCAAAGCATCAACTCTTCTAAAATCTCCATATCCATAGTATGTATCTTCTTTAAACATTATAGTTTGAAGGCATGTTAAAGGGAGAATTATTGATGTACTGTAGCCCATTTTTCTTAACTCAGCTTCGTCTTCACTATCTAATGAAAATTCAATTTCTAAAACATCTGGATACCATTGGTGATGGATTCTTTTAGCAAAAGTTGCTTCTTCTAAGTTCATATCAAAATCAACTATATTAAGAATAGACTGAAGAACAGCTGATATTATTCTTGCTCCACCAGGACTTCCAGTTGTAAAAAATAGTTCATTATTTTTTAGAACTATTGTTGGGGTCATTGAACTTAAGGGCCTTTTATATGGAGCTATTTGATTTGCTTCTGCTCCAAGTAAATTAAATTGATTTGGTATACCAGGAGCTGCAGAGAAATCATCCATTTCATTATTCATCAAAATACCGGTTCCTTTGATAACAACTTTTGAACCAAAAGTTGAATTTAGAGTGTATGTCATTGAAACCACGTTTCCATTTTTATCTACAACAGAAAAATGAGTTGTTTCATGACTTTCATTTTCTATAAACTTTCCTGGAAAAATATCTTCTACAGATGCAGCTTTTCCAATTTCAATATTATTGCTTATTTCATTAGCATATTTTTTGCTAGTTACTTTTTTTATAGGCACATTATAAAAATCTGGATCACCTAAATATTTTGATCTATCGGCATAAGCATATTTCATGGTTTCAGCTAGAAGATTTATATATTCTGATGAATTATGTTTTATTTTTTTTAGATTGAAGTTGTCTAGAATGTTTAACATTTGTATAACATGCAAACCTCCAGATGAAGGAGGGCCCATAGTAATAATTTTAGTATCTTTATAATCTGAGATAAGTGGTTCTCTCCAAACCGGATTATATTTTTTAAGGTCGGACTTAGATATTAACCCATCATTTTTCTTCATTTCACTGGATATTTTTTCAGCAATCTCACCTTCGTAAAACCCTTTCTTTCCTTTAGATGCAATAATTTTTAAAGTATTTGCTAGATCTTTTTGAATAAGAATTTTGTTTTTAAAATTTGGATATGCTTGTTGAAAAATTTTTTTAGTTTCAGGAAATGTAGATAACTCTTCGCTGTATTCAAATAAAATATCTGCTAAAAAAGGAGTTATAGTAAATCCATTTTCAGCATAATAAATTGCATCTTCTATTAATTGATTCCATGGTAATGAACCAAACTTTTGATGAACCTCCCACAAACCAGCAACTGTTCCAGGAACACCACTAGCTAAATAACCAACTGTTGAAAGATTTTGACTATTAAATGAACCATCTTCATTTAAATACATATCTTTTTTTGAAAGTTCAGGGGCTTTTTCTCTGAAATCTATTGAATATGGTTTTTGAGTTTGATTATCAAAAATAACCATAAAACCACCACCGCCAATATTACCAGCTCTTGGTAAGACAACAGCTAAAGTAAAAGCAACCGCAATTGATGCGTCATAAGCATTTCCACCATTATTAATAATTTTTTCACCAACTGCCGTAGCTAAGAAATGTTGAGTTGTGACCATTCCATTTTTACTTGTAGCTAATTCTTTTTGAGCAGGTTCGTATCCAAATGTATCAAGATAAGCTATAGGATTTGTAGCTAAACTGTTTATTGATGCAAGTAATAAAATACAGATGTAAAAAATATTTGCTTTACTTATAACTTTCATTAGCAATATTTTTTGCCCATTTGTAGTTTGCTTTTCCATTTGGAGCTCGTTCTACTCGATCTACAAAGATTATTTTTTTTGGCAGCTTGTATCCTGCAATAAATGATCTCGTAGCTTCAACTAATGTATCTTGATTTACATCTTTATTTTCTTCAAGAGAAACGACAGCTACAACTTTTTGACCAAATTTTTGATCGTCAACCCCAACTACAAGACAATCAAACACTTCCTTATTTCTTTTGATAGCTTCTTCTACTTCTTCTGGATATATTTTCTCTCCAGCAGAATTAATGCAATTACTTCCTCTGCCAAGAAGAGTAATTGTTCCATCTTCTTCTAATTTTGCATAATCACCTGGAAAACTATACCTAACCCCATTTACTTCTTTAAATGTTTCAGCAGATTTCTTTTCATCTTTATAGTAACCAACCGGAACAAGTCCGCTTGTACCAATAAGGCCTATTTTTTCAGACCCCGGTTCAAGAATCTCACCGTCATCTGCAATAATTATAACTCCAGGATTTATAGAAAATTTAGCAGTTTTAGGGGGGTTATCTCTTGTTGAGACTGAACTACCCATGCCACCTTCTGTAGATCCCATGGTATCCATAAGTTGCATATCATGATGTTTTAATAAACC
>CACELG010000018.1 GCA_902560315.1 uncultured SAR86 cluster bacterium
AAGAATTAATAGAGTTAATTTTAATATGTAAATATATCACCCGCTTGCTATATGTAAGCGGGTTTTTTTATGGCGGAAGGTGAGGGAATCGAACCCCCGCGCCGTTGCCGACGACACCTTTCCAAGGTGCTGCATTACCGCTCTGCCAACCTTCCAAAAATCTAATGATAATTATACTTGTTTAGATTAAACGTTATATGTATTATATTTTTACATGTCTAGTAATTACACAAAAAGCCTTATTAGCATCCTCGAAATGCTATGGAATATAGAAAAAGATCTTAATTTAGTTCCGTACAATGAAACTGAAAAAAAAGTTTATTACATAATCGTATGGCTATTATCAAATAATGATGCCTGTAATATTAGTGATGTAATTAGTTCTTCAGGTTATTCAAGATCAACTGTCTATAAAACTATTAAAAAGTTTGAAAATGCAAACCTTGTTATTGTAAAACAATCAGAAGGAGACAAAAGAGAATTTAACTTAGTTCTAGTTTCTTAATACTTTAAAAATCTATGCTTCACATACTTAAAGTAACAATTACCGTATATGTTTTTTCAATGTTTTGTTATGCAGTATGGTACCCACTTCAAGTAATTGATCTTGCAAATTTAAACCCTAATAGAGAATGGGTAGGGAGTCTTTGTTATTTACCTCATGGAGCAAGAGTACTGATGTTTTGTTTTTTTAGATATCAATCATTACCAGGACTATATTTAGCAGAAATATCAGGACCTTCATTAATAAATAACGAAGATTATATGACTGGATGGTCCATAGCTGCAATAGCATCATTATTTTCAGTAGCAGCATCGGTTGAGCTTGTTAAATGGACTCGTTCTACTCCTGGATTTTTTTCTTTTTTTAAAAAAGTAAACTTTGAAAATTATAAATTTTTATATTTAGTAGTAATAGTATCTTCATTATTAAATGCTATATTAGTAAACATTGTCTTGTCTGTTATAAATTGGACAGATTCAATAAGCGCAATTACTGTATTTAGATTTGCTGTTGGCGATTTTTTAGGAGCAAGCGCTGTAATTATTGCTTTATGGATAATGTTTAAAACATTAGTAGATACTCGCCTTATTCTTGATCCAGAAGATAAATAAACTTGTATACTGTATATATATACAGTATAATATTAATTATGAGCAACATAGTTTATTTACATAATGATCCAATTTTAATGGAGCTTGATTCATCAGTTGACAAAAAAGCTGCAAAAAAGATGATTGCATTTAAGTACTTTAACGGAGACGAGATGCTACTTAACGAATATCTTATAGATAACGATTATAGTGATTGTAATTCCTCCTACAAAGATTTCTACATTGAACCTAAATCACAGTTAGAATTCTCATTTTAATCTTCATTTAAAGAAATATAGGTATATAATTTAATTTGGTGTCTTATTTAGCAATTTTTTAAGGGGATTGCTAAATATTTTATTACTACCCTGAACATGGAGGTGGTCCTATTAGTATTTATATAACAACAGGAAACGGAGGATTTATCTTTTGACAGAGGTATTTTTTTAATTTCCGGCTAACAACTGTTATTAACATTAGTTAGTTCATAGCCCTCAAATTTATTTGGGGGCTTTTTATTTATCAGTCATATGGAATTAAAGTATTGGATAGTATTAACGTTTCTTGGTGCTATATGGGGTAGCGCTTTTATATTTATAAAAATAGCAGCTCCAGAATTTGGTGCTATTGGACTAGTTCAGATGAGACTGCTTATTGCGTCATCAGTTTTTGTTCCCATCTTACTTAGAAAGAAATATATACAACTACTTCCATTTACCTGGAAACACCAGCTGTAGCATTTTTACCAAACAATGTACTTTGAGGTCCTCTAAGAACTTCAATTCTTTCTATTAAAGGTAAATCTGAGATCTGTGATTGCATTTTTGATCTATATACACCATCTATGAAAACCGCAACAGATGGTTCAATACCTTGGTTATAATCACCATTACCAAAACCTCTGATAAAGAAAGTTGATTGTGTAGAAGTACTTCTTTGACGTGTATCCAAAGATGGTACTACTGCTTTTAGATCAAGAATATCAATTATATTAGCCTTTTCAATTGTATCCGCAGAAACAACCGATACAGCAACTGGAACTTCCTGAAGTGTTTTTTCAGTTTTAGTTGCGGTAACAATAATTTCTTCAATTGAACTTTCTTGAGAATTAATTTTTTGAAAATTAAAAATTAATCCTAGTGACAATAAGAGTGCAAATTTTTTCATTATGTATCCTTTAAATATGTAAAAAAAATATAGAAGAATTATACAAGAATTATTGTGATGCTTGTATCTCTCCCCCTGAATCTATCCATTCTTGAAAACCGCCTATGTTAAAAACATTTTGAAATCCCATATCTGATAGGGTTTTAGCTGCTAATGCTGATCTAAAACCTCCAGCACAATAAACCAATATATTTGTATCATTATCTATGTTTACTGGATTATTCAGTGAGTCTGGTGATAGTTTAAATTCTATCAATCCTCTTGGT
>CACELG010000019.1 GCA_902560315.1 uncultured SAR86 cluster bacterium
TTTCCAATTTGGATTATCAACTTCTGCACCAAGTCCTGGCGTTTCTTTATGTTCATAGAACTCTATTCCAGAAACAGTATTAAAATCATCTTCAATTGAAATATAACCGTATAAAGTTCCCCACAAACCATATCCTCTTATTGGAAGTATTAGCTTATCCACACTACCTAAATTATTCCTTAATATATAAATTTTTCCTACATTTTCTCTATTTTTTATGATTGCTATATCTTGTGATGTAGGTACTTTAGATGAAAGATTAGGATTTTTTGTAGCAACAACTTGATCATAATCTTCTAATGAGAAATTATTGTATTCATCCATTAACATTCCAGTTTTGAAGTCAATAAATTTAGATTCTAATTGATTGAATTGGTCAGATATTGATTCGTTTGGATTATATATATCTGCAACTTGAAGAACCTTTATTCTTCTATCATTTAATTTATTTTCATTTTGTAAATCTCTTAAACTTACAGCTGCCGATGATACTATTAACGAACATACTAAACACACTGAGAATGCCACTCCAATAGTTTTTAAAATTGAATCATTCATTATATAAAGCCTTTCGTTTCTTAACATTAGACATGACGACCATATGATCAATTACAGGTGCTAATAAATTTGCAAATAAAATTGCCAACATCATTCCTTCAGGAAATGCTGGGTTTATAACCCTTATTAGAATTACTGTGACGCCTATTACAAATCCATAAATCCATCTACCTGTATTAGTACCTGAACCAGATACAGGCTCAGTAGCCATAAATACCAAGCCAAATGCAAAACTACCAATTACAAGATGCCAATACCATGGAATACTAAACATTGGATTTGTTTCTGATCCAACAAGATTTAACAATGATGACATTAAAATCATTCCTATTAATGTACCTAATATAATTCTATATGAAGCAACTTTTGTAGCCAATAAAATAATTAGACCTATTGATATAGCAATTATTGAAGTTTCGCCAACTGAACCAGGGATATTTCCAAAAAATGCGTCAAGCCAAGTATAGGAGTTTGTTATACCTGCCATTCCACTTTCTGCAGCTACACCAAGAGCTGTTGCACCGCTGTAACCTTCTGGTATTAGGTTATAATCAGAAATTCCTGCAACCCATACTTTATCACCTGATATTTGAGCTGGATAAGCAAAATACAAAAAAGCTCTACCTGTTAGTGCAGGATTTAAGAAATTTTTACCGGTTCCACCAAATATTTCTTTACCAATAACTAAACCAAATGATATACCCATTGCTGCCTGCCATAATGGAATATCTGGAGGACAGCTTAGTGCAAATAAAACAGTTGATACAAAAGCACCTTCATTTATTTCATGCTTCCTTACAATTGCAAATAAAGCTTCCCATGCTATTCCAACAGCAAAAACTACAAAGTAAATTGGTAAAAAATAACATGCACCAAACCATAATTTGCTAATAAAGCTATTTGAATCATACCCAACAATTGAAACAAAATAATGATGCCAATCTCCTGTATTTTGCTGATTTATTGATTCCAAATATTCTAACGAATTGGCTCCTAAGTTATACATTCCAAAAAACATTGCTGGAAATGTGGCCAACCAGACTGTGACCATTACTTTTTGAATGTCTACAGCATCTCTTACATGAATAGGGTTTTTTGTTTTCTTATTATAAGAAAAAAATAAGTTTTCCAATGCATCAAATAATGGAAACCATTTTGAATATTTTCCGTCATCAATAAAATTAGGTTTGATATTGTCAAAATAATTTCTTAAAACTTTCATGATTCTAGATAAAGTTTATTTAAATTATCCATAAGAATTGATGAATAATCATATTTACTAGGGCAAACATAAGAACATAAAGCAAGATCTTCTGGGATTAACTCCAGCATACCTAAATCAATCGCCATCTCTATATCAGATACCACCAAAGCCTTTAAAAGTTGTGTTACTAAAATATCCATTGGAACAACTTCTTCATATGAAGAAATAGGAACAATCGCTCTATCTC